>CAYMHT010000009.1:0-45173 GCA_964390305.1 uncultured Anaerolineales bacterium | reverse complement strand
CCTGCCCGCTGACTCCTTGACCACGAACCCATTTGCAGCGGCCTGGAGGGCGCGAAACACATATTCGTTCGTTGAGTGCCTGGAGAGAATGACGACTTATACTGACCGAGATCGCCGATAGATCTCCTCGGTGGCTTCGACCCCATTGACGTCGGGTATGCCGATGCCGAGCACGGCGACATCCGGTTCAAGATCTGCGATCCGTTCCACGGCATCGCGCCGGTTGCCAGCTTCGCCGATAACGTTGATGTCCAGCTGGGCATTGAGATACGCTCTCAGCCCCTTGCGAACCACAGTGTGATCATCGGCAAGAGACACAGTGATCGTCATACTTGCCTATCGCGCTCGGCCGCTTCAGAATCCCAGTGAAGGCACCGAGCGGCGAGACCTGGTCCTCCGCGTCTCAGTTTCTAGGCCAGCGTGGCCAGGGCTTGCTCCAGGTCCTGTAGCAGATCTTCGACAGCTTCAATTCCCACCGACATGCGCACCAAGCCCTCCCCGATCCCGATGCGGGCTCGTTCGTCAGTAGTCAAGGATCGGTGGGACGAATGTGCCGGGTAGAGAAACAAGCTGTGAACGTCGCCGAGGGTCGTGGCGGGTAGACATAAGTCCAGTGCCTCAAAGAAGCGGAAGACCTCGCGCTGGCCTGCGTTTCTTATCTCGAATGACACCATCCCGCCGTATCCGGCCTGGCCGAATAGCTTCTTTGACAGACGATGCTGTGGGTGGGAGGGCAGGCCAGGATACAGAACCCGGGTCACACCAGGGTGATCCTCCAACCATCGGGCGACACGGAGAGCATTCTCGCAGTGCTGTCTCACCCGCAGAGGAAGCGTACGGATCCCCCGCAGTGCGAGCCAAGCCTCCTGGGGGCCCAGGTTAGCACCGGTTACTTTGAGCACCTCGAGTATTTCTGAGCGGAGCGCCTTGGATGTGACTACGAGGCCCCCCAGTACGTCGCCGTGACCAGCCAGGTACTTCGTGGCGCTGTGGACGACGACATCGGCGCCTAGCTCGAGAGGGCGAACAAGGCAGGGCGTGGCAAACGTGCTATCCACCAGGAACGTGGCACCATGTCGGCGAGCGATGCCGCCCAGATCAGGGAGATTTGCGACCTTGAGTAGTGGATTGGAGATGGCCTCTACCAGGAGAGCCGCTGGCTTCAGGTCAGAGCAGGCTGCCTCTACGGCGTCTAGATCGTTCGTATCCACGAAGCGGACGGTTACATCCTGGGATTGCATAAGCCCATCCAGCAGACCATATGTGGCGCCGTAGATATCCTGGGCCACGACCACACCGGAGCCAGCCCGCGTTCCCACCGCCAGCAAGGCCGCGTGGATCGCGGCCATGCCCGAAGCAAAGGCCAAAGCCGCTTCTCCGTTCTCCAGCGCAGCCACTGCCTCCTCCAGCGCTGTGACTGTTGGGCTACCGTGACGGGCGTAGACGTAGCCCTCCCTTCTACCGGCGAATACCTCGTCGAGTACCTCCATCGAAGCATAGCGGTAGGTAACGGAGGGATGAATCGGTGGGACCGTCGGCTGGAAATCGGGATACAATTTCGGCCTACCGGCGTGGACCGCTTGGGTTGCTAATTGCCGCACTGGATGATTAGTCATCGTTCACTCCTACAAGCTCACAAGGCAGGAGTTCGGCCCGTGGCAGCGCTTCACAGCGCTGCAGGGGTCTATTTCCGACCACGGGCGGGCCTGGAAGTCTCTCGCCTGTGCTGTTCTCCTATTCCGGGCTCGGACTTGAGTACAGTTTCACGGCGCGGGTAGCGCCTGACCGCTGACGCGCCTACGTGGCTCTTCGCCAGTGCAGCCAACGCATGGCTGCCAGCAGCCATGGCATCGCCACCGTGTAGACCGAATAGAGAGCGTCCGAGCGTGGATAGTCCCACGCGCCGATATGCTGTACGAAATCCCCGCCGAAGCCTTCCTTGAATCGATAAACACCCCACATGGGGTCCGATTCGTCAAGTTCATCCGGGGCACCCCACATGTCGTAGACCGTGCAGCCCCTTTCCTTGGCCCATTTCATGGCCTCCCACTGCAACAGATTATTGGGCATCTTATTGCGGTGCAGGCTCCGCGCCCCACCATACATGTAATAGGCACGCTCGCCGAACCGATAGATGATCACCATAGCTACTGGTTCTTGCCCTACTTCGGCAATCAGCGGCTGAGCCAGTCCTGCCTCGATGAAAGAGCCCCATGCGTCACGGTAATAAGGCTCGGGACGGATGACAAAGCCTCCCCGGCTTGCCGTCTCCTCATATATGCTGTAGAGCAAGGACAGATCGTCGCAACCGCCGCGGCGAACGGTCACGCCCTTGCGCTTAGCCAGTCGAACGTTGTAACGCCACTTCGACTTCATGTCCATAAGGAGACCGTCGAGGCTGGGCGTTAGGTCGAGAAGAATGGTGTTGCGGAATTGTATTTCCTCCTCCGACCCGCGCCATCCGCGCCGTTCAAGCGTCTGAAGCACAGCCTGGCCCTCGCTGGTGTCGGGTCTTACATCGGGGTCGATCTTGATGAAGAGTGCCCCAGTCTGCCTGGTTGCTGCCTCCAGTTCGCCCAGCACAAGGTCCAGCAGGCGGCCATTGGTGTAGTCCAGAATGGGTCCCTTGGGAACGTACATCATGCGAATCGGTAGAGGTCCCGGACGGCGCGCCAGCATGGAGGCTGCGGCGCGAGGTTGGCCTGTCTGTCGGTCAAGCCACAGGTAGCGTCTTGGCTCCCAACCGTGCCGCGACTTGAAGGAGCCCCATTCCCAGGTCTGGAGTAGGTGCGGGCCAGGGAGCTCGACTAGCGCTCTGTTCCAATCCGCCCTCGTTGTCGGCTCTACGACGTCGAGGTCCACTACACGACGTCCCCAATCTGCTCACGAAGACGGAGTGCCCATGTGTACAGTCGATACCGTAAGGGCGAAAGGACTTGATCCCAGGCGCCGACGGTGCGTACTAGATCGCCTCCGAAACCACGCTTGAAGCGGTAGACACCCCAGAGGCCGTCGCTGCGTTCGACGAACTCCTCCTCCAGCGTGTCCCGATCTTCATCGGGAACGCCCCATAAGTCATACGTCGTGCAGCCGATCGATTTCGCCCAGCGAATGGCCTCCCACTGGAGTAGGTAGGTGGGCATCTTCTCGCGATGGGCAGTGCTAGAGGCGCCATAGAAGTACCAGGATTGCGGGGGCAGCGCAAATACCATCAGACCAGCCACTGCTTCGCCAGCTACCTCGGCCAGAAGAAGCCGCATCCAACCACGTGCCACGAACAGCTCATAGGCGGCCTCGTAGTAGCCAGGTGGATGAATCCCGAAATCAGCCCGGTCGGCCGTGGCGTCCAATAGCCGAGTGAACGTTGAGACGTCCTCTGCATCGCCTTCCCGCACAGTCACACCTTTTCGGCCAGCCAGCCGGATGTTGTATCGCGTCTTCGACTTCATCGCCATCAGGATGTCGTCTTCGTCCGCCGAGATGTCGACGACGAGAGACCTCTGCGGCTGGATGGCGCTGAGCGGCGCGGGGCGGAAGCCGAGGGCGCGAAGCTGCTCCCGGTGGAGAGGCTCGTCACGCATACCCGGTTCCAGGGTGAGCGCAATCGCCCTTCGTGACCGAGTCGCTTGGACCATAGCGCTCGTCAACTGCTCTTTCTGCGCGTCGTCGCTCCAGTTGACGACGGGGCCCTTTGGGACGTAGGCCAGTCTCCCGAGGCCGGCTGGGAGGTGACGGAACAGAATCTGCGCTCCCGCCAACAGGGTCCCCCCTCGCCTGAGCCCGATCCGTACGTCGGACCAGCCAAACCGTACCTTAAGGGTACCCCACGGGCTCGTCTGCAGAACGTGACCATCGGGACGACTAGCGACAAACCGGTCCCAGGCATGCGGTTGTGGAGTGTATACCTCGAATCCAGAGTGTCGGGTGACGGCGTGGCGATTGGTCTTGATGGTGTTTACCCCTTCCGTTGAGCTACAATAAGTAGGCCGCTCCCTCTTGTCTCCGGCTGCACATTCGCCTCGTAGTAAGGGCGCCACCGCCGACCGAGCTCTTTCACGACGATTCGCCGCAAGATTCTCTGGTATCCCAGGACCCGCAGGCGAGGCGACACAAGCACTCTCCAGGCTGACAGTCGCCGACCGACGCCGTAGCGAATGTTCATCCGGTCCCAGAAACGCGTGACCTCCTTGGGCATGTAGTACTCTGCCTTGAGCAGCTTCATGCCGCTGCGGGACAAGAGGCTTTTCCACTCCGCCCGAGTGCGGTAATGATGATGCTCAAGGCGTGCGTCGACCGCGCTGGCATAGGCTTCAGCGCCCGCGTCATCCCCGGCGTCCATGCGCCGCACGTATCCATCGAGCATCTGTCGAAAGGCATCCGAAGGCACAGTGAAAATGAAGCGTCCCCCTGGCCTCGAGACGCGTGCTGCCTCACGCAGCACTGGTTCCACGTCGGGGATGTGCTCGAGGACTGAATTGCTGAACACCGTGCAGAAGTACCCGTCGGCGTACGGCAGAGCACGGCCGATGCCCTGGTCGAGGTGGCCGTACACGCCCAGCTGCGCTGCCTGACGTAACTGATCCATCCACGGATCTAGTCCGACATCGGCCCCACCGCGCGGGCCAAACGCCACTCGACCAATCAGGCCATCACCGCATCCCAGATCAAGCAGAGGACGTTCGTAACGGAATCCGTCCAAGGCACGAAGCTCGATTGCTCTCCACAGCGCCACTGGGGGAGCGAACCAGTATGCATCTAGCACCTCAGTGAGATAGTCTCGAGTCATCTTGCCGGTCACGAGGACACGACATAAGAGTATACCGTGGCCCGGGAGGCCTGTCAAAGCCCGGATGTGGGGCATCGAGCTGGCCAACTATCGACCTTGGCCGAACATACACGATTTGTGCTCCCCATGGTACAATGTGTCAGACAGTCACCTAAGGAGGGTCTATGCGTTTTCTTGTCACCGGCGGCGCTGGGTTCCTTGGCGCTGCGCTTTCTAATCGTCTGAATCAGGACGGGCACCAGGTTCGGGTAATCGACGACCTTAGCGCGGGGGATCCGGGACAACTGGACGATGACGTCCTCTTCACTCGAGGCGATGTCGCCGATCGTCCTAAGCTCTGGACCCTCCTCCAGGACATTGACTGCGTCTATCACCTGGCGGCGCGTGTTCTGGTGAGCGAGTCCATTCTCTATCCGCGCAGATATAACGAAGTCAACGTTGGCGGCACGGTCAGTGTGATGGAGGCTATGCGCGATGCCGGCGTGCAGCGTGTAGTGCTCACCTCATCCGGCGCAGTCTACGGCGAGCAGGCCGAGCAGCCGGTACGAGAGGAGTGCCGTCCCAACCCTCAGTCGCCCTACGCGGTGAGTAAGCTGGCCGCTGAGTACTATGTGCGCACCATCGGTGCGCTGTGGGGAATCGAGACCGTAATCTTGCGCGTATTCAACGCCTACGGTCCGGGTCAGCGGTTGCCTCCTTCTCATCCCCCTGTCGTCCCTCGTTTTCTCAAGCAGGCCCAGCAGGGTGGCTCGCTTGTCATCTTCGGGGGCGGTGGGCAGACTCGTGACTTCGTCTACGTGGACGACGTGGTGGAGGCGTTGGTAGGGGCGGCGACCGCGTCGGATGTGGACCGCCGGATCATCAATGTGGGGAGCGGTCGCGAGACCAGCATCAACGAGCTGGCTTCCCTGGTGTCTGCAGCGCTGGAACGAAAGGTTGAGATGTTGCATAGTCCAGCTGAGAGCGGAGGTGTGGCTCGACTATGTGCTGACATCAGCGCTGCACGTCGACTTCTGGGCTACGAGCCGCGAGTGGAACTACGACAAGGGCTGCGCCTGACGATGGAGCGTGACCCTCGGTTCCGGTTGTAGCTTGTGCGTCTGGGACGGCGGTTCTTCGCTCGCGATACCCTGAGAGTTGCCCATGACCTCCTCGGTTGCCGCCTGGTACGGGTGCTAGATGGGAATCGTCTGTCTGGAAGAATCGTCGAGACCGAGGCGTATATCGGTGAACAGGACGAGGCGTCTCACGCCAGCCCTGGCCTCACAGACCGCAACGCATCCATGTATGGACCGCCGGGGCACGCCTACGTCTACCTCATCTATGGAATGTATCATTGCTTCAATGTCGTTACGGACAAGGAAGGCTACCCGGCAGCCGTGCTAATTCGGGCCCTAGAGCCGGTGGAAGGCCTCAACGCCATGCGGCAACGACGCGGCGGTCGGCCTGACGAGCAACTGACTTCGGGCCCGGGACGACTCTGTGAGGCACTGGCCATCGGGCTCCAGGTAGATAGCGCTGATCTCTGCTCGCCTGCGGCAACCATATTCTTGGAGGCCGGAGACTTGGCGCCTGATGAGCGCGTAGCCACGGGTCCGCGGGTCAACGTGCGTGGGGATTCCCATGCCTTGAGCGTGCCCTGGCGGTTCTACGTCGAAGGAAACCGCTTCCTCTCACGGTGAGAGCTGATATGCGTTCGGCGCAGCTCGGGCACGCTAGCACATCTCAGTTCATTATCTGGACAGCTGGTCCGTCGAATGAAGTAGTCAGCGCCCGCTGAAGCCAGGCTTCCTTCTTCAGGCGCCGGCATCCGGCGCTTGATCTCCTCCGTGACCCTCCGAGACAAGGCATGTTTTCCTGATCGCATGGCCTGTGCTATAATATTCTCGCCGCGTGGAGTGTAGTTTGGTGAATTCAGAGAGAATCGCTATCAAAGGTATCCGTCAGGGACTACTGGTCACCGTGGGAGAGGGGGAGTGGGGTGCTCTCTTGAGCGCCCTGGAAGCGCACTTCGACGAGACCCCCGCTTTCTTCCATGGAGGTCGGATAGCCGTCGATGTCGGTGACAGACAGCTGACGCGGGCCCAGATCGAGGAGGTGCGCTCGACGGCGGCACGCCACCAGGTGGAACTGTGGGCCCTGTTGAGTGAGAACGCGACCACAGAGGCGGCGGCGCGTGGGACGGGCCTGGTGACCGAGTTGACGCCGCCGCGCGAGCCTCAGCGGGGCTCTGGGGAAGACAGAGCATCTGCAGACAAAGCAGTTGTCGTTCAGCGCACGCTTCGTTCTGGTCAGACTCTGCGCCACCCGGGTCACGTGGTGATCATCGGTGACGTCAACCCGGGTGCGGAGGTAGTGGCTGGCGGCAGTATTGTCGTCTGGGGGCGGCTGCGCGGGTTGGTACACGCTGGGGCTTTGGACGACGAGAACGCTGTGATCTGCGCTCTCGAATTGGCTCCTACGCAGCTTCGGATCGGCACGCATATTTCTCGTTCTCCGGAGGAGCGACCGTCCAAGCCTGTGCCCGAGAAGGCATCGATCCGTGACGGACGGATCGTGGCCGTCCCGTGGAGTGGCGAATGGGATTGAGTGGAAGAGAGGAGACCTAGTGGACGCGAGAGTGGTGACTGTCACTTCGGGGAAAGGGGGCGTCGGCAAGACGACCCTCGCGGCCAACCTCGGAACTGCATTGGCGATGCGGGGGCAGCGAGTCGTCGTCATCGATGCTGATGTCGGCCTGCGGAATCTCGACGTGATGCTTGGACTTGAGAACCGCATTGTCTACGATCTGGTGGACGTCATCGAAGAGCGCTGCCGACTGCGGCAAGCGCTCGTACGGCATAAGCAGCTTTCGAAGCTCTATCTGCTGCCTGCAGCGCAGACGAGGGACAAGAGCGCCGTCCAATCCGAGGATATGGTTCGTATTTGTGATGAACTCCGAGAGGAGCACGATATCATACTCATTGACTCCCCGGCGGGCATCGAGCGCGGCTTCCGGTACGCGATGGAACCGGCAGATGAGGTTCTGATCGTCACCAACCCGGAGGTTCCTGCTGCACGTGACGCTGACCGTGTCATTGGCTTGATCGAAGCCGAAGAGAAGGGGCCAGCGCGATTGATCATCAATCGAGTCAAGCCCGACATGGTGGAGCGGGGCCAGATGCTTGCTATCGCTGATGTTGTCGAGTTACTGGCGATCGAGCTCATTGGCGTCATACCAGAAGACCAGGATGTCCTGATCGCTGCCAACCATGGTCAGCCACTGACGCTGTCGAGCAATCACTCTCGCGCGGGCCACGCCTTTCACAATGTGGCCCGTCGGCTCCTCGGAGAAGACGTCCCATTCGAACCGTTGCGAGAGCCCGGTATGCTAGAGCGATTCTTGCGCTTCGTCAATCTGGAGAGGAGCTGACCGAGATGGGATTTCTTGAACGGTTGTTCGGCCGCCGCGAACCGTCCAGTGGAAGAGTCGCCAAAGAGCGCTTACGCCTCGTGCTGACCCAAGATCGAGCTGGTATCTCCCCCGGGCTGCTCGACATCCTGAAAGACGAGATCATCGCTGTTATTTCCCGGCACGTCGAGGTTGACGTCGATGGCGTTCAGGTGACTGTGACGCAGAACGGTGAGGAGTCCAGCCTTGTCGCCGACATTCCGCTGGCGAATCGGCGGGGTACGCGGGAAAGGTAGGCATGAGCCTACGCCTCTGGCGTCACTTCGACTATATCTTGCTCATCACCGTCGCCCTGTTGACGCTCTTTGGGGTGGTGATGATCTACAGCGCGAATCTGGGCAGCCTCGATTCTCGTCTGCAGGACCTCTGGCGGCGCCAGGCGATTTTCGGCGCTGTGGGGGTTGGACTGGTGTTGCTGCTCGCGCTTTTCCCCAGGGATTTCCACTGGCTGGGCGATTTCTGGTGGTTGTCCTATCTCGTTGCTGTGGCCTTGCTGGTGCTTGTACTGTTCTTTGGACAGAGCGAGATCGGTCGAGTGCGGAGTTGGTTCGATCTGGGGTTCATTCAGTTTCAGCCCTCGTTCCTGGCAATGAATCTACTCGCCATCTCGGTAGGTGCGGTGCTCAGCCGCGGGCGAAGGCGGAGATCGTCCTCCGCGCCCTTGTTCGGCGCACCCAAGACGAGTACGGCAATGGCTTCTTCCGACGAGGTTGGACTGAGCAACTATGTTGCATCGGCAACGATGATGGTCGTGCTGGCGGGCTTGGTCTTTCGACAGCCAGATATGGGGACAGCCGCCGTGCTGGTTGCAATCTGGCTGGCGATGGTCTTTGAGTCCGACCTGGGTGCAGGATACATTGTGATCACGATTTTGGCGGGAGTCGGTGCTCTGTATCCAATCTGGAAGGCGATGGATGCACTGGATTTCGGATACATGCAGGAGCGCATCCTCGGCTTCATCAGTCCCAGCAGCAATCCCAACGTTGCGCGTCAGCTCCAGCAGGCGATGATCGCCATAGGCTCCGGAGGGCTGTGGGGCAAGGGACTCGCTCAGGGAACCCAGAGTCAGCTGCGCTACCTACAGGTGCGCCACACCGATTTCATCTTTGCCGTTATCGCAGAGGAGCTCGGCTTTGCGGGGGTGATGTTGCTGTTCGGGCTCTACCTCGTCCTGTTTTATCGTTTGCTGCGGATCGTTCTCATCGCCTCGGATGCCTTTGGGCGCATGATCGCAACCGGGACGCTGGCCATGATTCTGTTTCAGGCGGCGGTCAACATTGGTATGAACCTGAGGTTGCTGCCCGTTGTGGGCTTGCCGTTGCCCTTTGTCAGCTACGGCCCGGCGGCACTGCTTACCACGATGATCGGTATCGGGCTGTCGGAGAACGTCGCGATGCGCCACCGGAAGCTGGAGTTCTGAGTGGAGGACGGTCACGCACGTGTGGGGCTGGCACGAGGAAGCTGTCGCTACGAAAGCGTGGTCCAGGCACTCCGCGCCTTCGAGGGTGAGATCGATCTGCGGGACGTTCGATCCCTTCTCATTAAGCCAAACTTCGTCTCTGGTGAGCGCCAGCTGGCGGCAACGCACGTGGACGCTGTCCGTGCCGTGCTCAATTTCGGCCGCGCTCGCTGCGACGGCACGGCGATCATCGCTGAGGATGCGGCGGTGTCCCCGGCTGAGCATGGCCACTGCAACTTCGACTGCAAATCGCTGGTTGGTGCTTGCGGTGTTGATCTTGTGGATCTCAACGCCGACGAGGGCGTGCCTGTGCGTGTCTATGATGATCGTCGCCTGCGGCCTGTTACTGTCTACTTGGCCCGCAAAGGTGTGGAGGCGGATTATCGTATCTCCGTCAGCCCGCCCAAGACTCACGACGTGGTCATTGTGACACTCTCGATAAAGAACCTGGTGATGGGGCACTGGCGAACCCGAGGGCCGCTGGCGACAGTGGCGGCCTTTTGAGCGCCGTTGCCATATAGACCGAGTCGAGGGATACCTGCAGCCTGCCCCGCGGGGCTTGTAGAGGAGCGCAAAGTGTGGTAGACGAGCGACCTCCAGATTTCATCCGGGAGATCATACAGGACGATATCGAGGCAGGACGGTTCGGCGGGAGGGTTCACACTCGGTTTCCGCCAGAGCCTAACGGCTACTTGCACGTAGGGCACGCCAAGGCGATCTGTATCAACTTCGGCATCGCTGAGGACTTCGGTGGGCTCTGTAATCTTCGGATGGACGACACCGATCCTACAAAAGAGAAATGGGAATACGTCGAGGCAGCTGTGAAGGATATCCAGTGGCTGGGCTTCGACTGGCACAACGAGGTGCTATACGCGTCGGACTACTTCGAGAGGCTCTATGAGTGGGCGGTTGACCTCATTAGGAAAGGCAAGGCCTACGTTGACGATCTGAGTGCTGAGGAGATCCGCGAGTACCGCGGTGACTTCACGACGCCGGGCGAGGACAGCCCCTATCGTGACCGGTCATTGGAGGAGAATCTCGATCTTTTCGAGCGCATGCGCGCTGGCGAGTTTGAGGAGGGGAGACGGGTTCTTCGAGCTAAGATCGACATGACGCATCCCAACATGAACATGCGCGACCCGGTGATGTACCGCATCCTGTATGCGAGGCACTACAAGCAGGGTGACGACTGGTGCATTTACCCGACCTATGACTGGACGCACGGTCAGTCGGACTCGATTGAGGGGATCACCCACTCGCTCTGTTCGATCGAGTTCGAAGACCATCGGCCGCTGTACAACTGGTTCCTCGAAGAACTGGGGGTGTACCATCCTCGGCAGATTGAGTTCGCGCGGCTCAACCTCAGCCACACGGTGATGAGCAAGCGATATCTTCTCCAATTGGTCGAGGGAGGGCACGTCGAAGGGTGGGACGATCCGCGAATGCCCACCATCTCCGGCATGCGGCGGCGCGGCTACCCGCCTACGGCGGTCCGCGCTTTTTGCCATGAGATCGGTGTCGCGAAGGCCGACAGCTTGATCGACATCGATATGCTGGAACACTTCGTTCGTGATGATCTCAACCAGAACGCGCCGCGGGTCATGGCCGTGATGGACCCGCTAAAGGTCGTGATCGAGAATTACCCGGAGGACCAGACCGAGGTGTTCGAGGTGGATATCAACCCCGAGGACCCCGAATCGGGTAAGCGGAAGGTCCCATTCTCTCGCGTACTCTACATCGAGCGGGACGACTTCCGCGAGCATCCGCCCAAGAGGTTCCAGCGTTTGGCGCCGGGCCGGGAGGTGCGGCTCAAACGGGCGTACCTGATCACGTGTGAGCGCGCGGTCAAGGACGAGAACGGCGAGGTTGTCGAGCTCCGCTGCACCTACGATCCGGAGACGTACGGCGGCGTGGCTCCGGACGGGCGCTACGTGCGGACACTCCACTGGGTCTCGGCCGAGCACGCACTCGACGTGCAGGTGCGGCTCTACGATCGGCTCTTCACCAGGGCAGATATGGGAGATATCCCTGAGGGGAAGCACTTCACGGACTATTTGAACCCGGATTCGCTGGAGGTGACGACCGCCAAGGCCGAGCCTGGTGTGGCGGAGGCTGAGCCCGGAGACCGCTTCCAGTTCTATCGCAAGAGCTATGTCTGCGTGGATCCTGACTCGACCGACGAGCAACTGATCTTCAACCGGACCGTCCCACTGAGAAGCACGTGGGCGAAGATCGTGGAGAAGATGGGCCAGAGGTAGCTCCGTCCTGCTGCCTTCCTGGCATCGTCAGGTGATTAGCTTGACTGAGCAGTATAAAATGGAGGAGAGTGTGACGGTTCGCGTTCGCTTTGCCCCCAGCCCGACTGGAGAGCCACACATTGGGAACATCCGCACTGTGGTCTTCAACTGGCTGTTTGCGCGCCAGAGCGACGGACAGTTCATCGTGCGGATTGAGGACACCGACCGGGAGCGCTACCAAGCTGAGAGCATCCCGGTGATCATGGAGGGCTTACAGTGGCTAGGGCTGGATTGGGACGAGGGGCCCGGTCAGGAAGCGCTGGAGCATTCTGGTGTCAAAGACGCCGCCGAGTATGGCGTCGGTGGACCGCGCGGACCATATATTCAGTCAAGGCGGCTAAGCATGTATCGGGACGTAGCGGAGGAGCTCATCGAGCGTGGCTGGGCTTACCGCTGCAACTGCACGCCAGAACGCTTGGCGCGAGTACGAGAGCGGCAGCGAGCCTCCGGCGAGCATGTCATGTACGATCGCCACTGCCGTGACCTTGCGGTCCCGGTCTCTCCTGACGAACCTCACGTGATTCGGCTCAAGGTGCCGCTGACAGGAGAGACAGTCGTTCACGACGCCATTCGCGGAGACGTGGCCTTCGACAATAGACTGATTGACGACCAGATTCTAGTCAAGACCGATGGCTATCCCACGTACCACCTAGCAGTGGTTGTGGATGACCATCATATGGAGATCAGCCACGTTATCCGCGGTGACGACTGGATTTCCAGCACGCCTAAGCGCGTCCTCATATACGAGGCGATGGGCTGGGAGATTCCGATGTACTGTCATGTTCCCCTGGTGAATGGCCCTGACGGTCAGAAGCTGTCGAAGCGACACGGCGCCACGTCGATTACCGAGTTCCGTGAGCAAGGGTATCTACCCGAGGCGTTGTTCAATTTTCTGGCCTTGCTCGGCTGGTCGCCCGGAGAGGGTGAGGAGCAAGAGATTTTCAGTCGGGCGGAGCTAGTCGAGCGCTTTGATCTGTTCCGCGTGAGCACCTCCCCAGCGACGTTCTCTTACGACAAGCTGAACTGGATGAACGGGGTGTACATTCGGAACCTGCCGGAGGAGGAATTGGTCGAGCGCTTGGTGCCTTTTTGGCAGCGAGCAGGTCTGGTGCCAGACCCTTGCCCCGAGGAGATGCACCCTAAATTGAAGCGCGTCGTTCCATTGGTCCAGGAGCGACTGAAGAGACTGGATGAGGTCATCGAATGGACGGCGTTCATGTTCGTCGAGATTGAGACGCCGCCAGTGGACAGGCTGGTGCCTAAAGGGATGACACCTGAGGAGAGCGCTGAGATGCTGGCGGCGACCCGGGATCTGCTGGCGGGGATTCAACCGTTCGAGGCGAAGACGATCGAGCAGCCACTGCGCGACCTTCCGGATGAACTGGGGGTAAGCGTAGGCCAACTGCTTGGTACGTTGCGATGGGCGACGACGAATCGGAAGGCGACGCCGCCGCTCTTCGGGACGCTGGCGGCTATTGGGCGTGAGCAGGTGTTGAGGCGACTGGGCGCGGCGATTGAGCGTTTGGAGGAGGAGGGTTAGGGCCGGCTTCGGCCCTGTCTCGAGCCCGTAGGATCGCTGTGGGCTGAGGCCCTCTCGTCGCTTGGCTGGTGACGTGTGCGTCTGTTAGAATGGGTGTGCGGGAGATTAGGCGGTCCGCGTCTGCGTAGAACTCGCAGGTGACAGCCTGGGAAAGAAGCGCCCCGCTGAGATGGAGCTATCTGCGATCAGCTTCTCCGACGCCGTGGCTCCTCCGGGCCGGTCGGTGCTGCTGAGCGTGGATGTCCGGGGTGAGAATATCGGCTACGTCCGTCTCCTGGTGGGATGCTACGACCAGCAGTCGAACGCTATCTTCGTTGCCGACTTGGACTACCTGGAGTCCGACGACACCCGGGAGATAGGCGGTGTGTACTACCCGGTCTGGCCCGAAGGGAAGAGTTCACCATGGCATTCGAGCGGGAGCCTCTGATGTTCGCCATCAGCGACGGCGGAAGCTCGCTGGTGGCGCTGCTCGAGCCGGACCAGTACGGGCCCTCGTGGGCGGGATGGTCGGGAGCACCGACGTCCAGACTGAGGGCCTGATCCAGCGAGCTTAGCTCAGCGTGCTTCTTGATAGGTATCAATGAGACTCGGTCAAACGCTTAGACAGACGCCGACGGTGTCTCCTCAGCTGGTGCTGGCGAACGAGTTGTTGCAGTTCTCATCCTTGGAGCTGGAGCAGGCCATTGCTCAAGAACTGGCTGAGAATCCGGCGCTAGAGCTGAGCGAGATTCGACGCTGTCCTCATTGCGGTGCTGAGATGCACGATGGATACTGCTCCTCGTGCAGGGCGCCTGACGGGCAGCGGGAAGAGGAATGGATGGACGGACGTGATCGCGAGCGCTCTGGCGATTACGAGTCGTTCGAGCCCAGTGCTGCTCGAGACTGGGAGGATCCAATATCGGGGTTGGCTTCACGCACGACCCTGGCTGACTATCTGCTCCGACAAGCGCGCTTGGCTTTGCCACCCGAGGACGTTGTCATCGGTGCTTATCTTGTGGAGAGGTTGGATCATAGGGGATTTCTCCGCTGTGACCTTGATGAGGTGGCCTCCACCATCGGCGTGGAGCGGGAGCGCGTGGACCGAGTCCTGTCGACTGTTCAGTCTCTCGATCCCGCGGGCATCGCGGCACGGGATGCTCGAGAGTGTCTCCTGATTCAGATGGCGCATCTGCGCGAGTCCGGCGTCGAGCAACCACTGGCAGAGCTTCTGATTGCAGAACACTGGGAGACACTGGGTAGATACTCTCTTTCGCGTGTGGCAAAGGAGGTGGGGGCCACCACCGATGACGTGCATAGAGCCCTCTGTTTCATCAGGCAGAATCTCAACCCTTTCCCTGCACACGTATCATGGGTTGGCGTGCATGATTCGCCAACTCAAGACACAGCCGTGTGTCCACAGCCCGACGTCATTATCCGAGAGAGCAGAACCCTCCAGGGAGAGTATGAAGTCGAGCTTCCCAAGCAACACAAGCACAGACTGCGGGTCAGTTCCGCCTGCCGTGGGGCGGTGGATGGGCTTGGTGGCAATCACGATCCGTCGGATCAGCAGGGATGGGAGCGATGGGGCGAGTGCCGTGCGCGCGCCCGCCTATTCGTGAAGAGCATCCAGCAGCGCTGGCAGACACTTCGTGAGCTCACGGACTGCTTGATCGACTTTCAGCGCGATTTTCTCGCCCGCGGAGAGATCCACCTGGAGCCGCTTACTCGCGCCCGTGTGGCCGATGTGATGGGAGTGCACGAGTCAACGGTCAGTCGGGCCGTGGCCGGCAAGTACGTTCAGCTCCCTTCCGGAGAGGTCGTGCCTATGGAGAAGTTCTTTGATAGTGCTGCCCCGATCAAGCGTATGATTGAGGAGCTGGTCGATCGGGAGAGGGAGCCGCTGAGTGACAGTATGATTGCCGACAGACTATCGGAGCAGGGCTATGACGTTGCTCGTCGCACCGTCGCGAAATATCGGAATGCGCTGGGCATCCTGCCGTATTCGCTGCGACGCCGAGCGAAGGATCTGTCCCGCTAGTTCTGAGAGAGCCGGTGGCTTGGGTTTCCCACACTGAGCTAGATCGTGCGACGTCAGCGACAGCGCAACTCGCCGGGTCAAGTGGAACTGGCATCAGGTAAGTCGAGTGTCCACGTGAGGGCCCAGATTTGGATGCAAAGAGACTGCTGGCAGTCTTCATCAATCTCATCCTGTTGTTTGTCGTCGCGACATGTGCTGCTGTGGACAGCAGGAAGCCGGGTGAGCGTGCAACACCTGCCCCGGAGCTGTCTCGTCTTTTCGTTGCACCGTCTGCAAGCTGCGAGGCGCGGTCCCCTTGCTATGGAAGCATCCAGGACGCCGTTGACGCTGCTCCGGAAGGCGCCGTCATTGAAGTCGGGCAGGGCGTTTACACCACCACTGAATCCCAGGTAGTCGCCATCAAGAAGGCTGTTCGCCTCGTCGGCGGTTACCGAGTGGAAGACTGGTCCATCTCGGCTGCTGGCGCGGAGCGTACCACCGTCGACGCCGAAGGAGTCCCAGGGCGTCGGGGCATCTACATCGACGGAACCAACGTGCCCACCATCACGCTGGTCGGGTTCCAGATTCGAGGAGGGCACGCTCAAGAATCCGACGGGGGTGGAATCTATGTTGCCGGCGGCTCCGTGGTCATGGAGAACAACTCCGTAGTTAGCTCCACCGCCGAGATGTCCGGCGGAGGCGTATTTGTGCTTGACGGCCAGGTTACCATGCGCCGCAACGTCATTCGAGGTAACTCAGCACGATACGGCGGGGGTCTCTACGTCGAAGGGGGCAATGTTTCGCTTGAGGGGGACGCTTTCATAGGTAACGAGGCTGGCCCCGTGGGTGGTGCGATCGCTCTGGGTGGCGGAGCTCTGGACGGTGCCAATGTCACTGTGGTACAGAATGCTCTGGCGGAGGCCGGGATCTATCTCCGCGGTGGCCATCTCGCCGCGAGTCACTGGACCCTGGCTGACAACGGTCGCTACGGGGTGATCGCTGATCTCGGCGTCGAAATCGATACCGGTTCAGCCCGTATCCGGAACACTATCATTGCGTCCCATAGCGCCGGGCTTTGCGGCGCTGGTGCAGCAGCCCATCAGACCCTGTTTCATGAGGTCAATACTCCATGCATGGCTGGTGCATCTTGCGTGGGTAACCTGTTTGGTGATCCCAGGTTTGTGAACGCCCTCGACGCAGACTATCACATCCAGCGCGACTCGGCAGCTGTCGACCAAGGCCACAATGTGGATGTCTGGATCGACATGGAGGGAGAGCCCCGACCGTCCGGATCGGCTCCCGATATCGGCGCGGATGAGCTTGCCCCGCAAGAGACGGTATATCTGCCCCTGGTCATAAGGCAGTCGTCGTCAGGTCGTCCCTGAAGCTCCTGGTAGTGGGCCTGTCGCGGCCGCCGCTTCTTCGGGAGAGTCTGTCGGCCTCGAGGCCTCCGTCCCCCTCCAAGGGCCCTTCTGCAGCCTTCTCTGCTTTCATCTGCCCAGATACTGATGGTCACACTGTGTCGCAACGCCCGCTTGCTTCGTGAGGTGTCCTCAGCCGAGGATGATTGAGTGTGCCTTCGTTGAGCACTTTGGAGCGGACACGATTTGACAAGGTTGAGGCCTTTCACTATAACTCTGGCACGGCCAAGCTTCGGCAGAAGTTGTTAAGAGGAGTTCGGTTATGACAGCTACGATTCTTACCATTGATGACGACGATATGACGCGCTCTTATTTTAGCGGCCTCTTGGAGGAGGAAGGCTACGAAGTCCTGTCTGCTGCTACCGGCGCCAGGGGGGAGGCTCTCCTGCGGAAGAAGCCCGTGGACATTGTGCTGCTTGATCTTCGTCTGCCGGACATTGATGGCCTGACCATTCTGCGGAGGATCAAGCGCGAGGAGCTCAACGTACACGTCATTGTCCTAACCGCGTATAGCGCTGTGCCAAGCGCAGTAGAGGCGATGAAGCTCGGTGCGTACGACTACATAGACAAACCGTCTGATGCTTCGAAGCTGAAGCTGGTTATCAGGAGAGCGCTCAAAGAATTGGCGATGCAGCGTGAGATCCAGCGGCTTCGCCAGAAGTCGGCAGGATATCCCGAGGGATGGATCGTTGGTGAAAGCGAGGAGATGCGTCGCATAGCTAAGCTGGTGCACAAGGTGGCTCGAGGGAAAGCGACGGTTCTACTCCAGGGAGAGAGCGGGACTGGCAAGGAGGTCGTCGCGCACGCGATCCATCGGCAGAGCCCTCGATCCGATAAACCTTTCACAGTCATAAACTGCGCTGCTATTCCCGAGGATCTGTTGGAGAGCGAGTTGTTTGGATTCGAGGAAGGAGCGTTCACGGGCGCGAAGCGCCGAAAGAAAGGCTTGCTTGAGGTGGCTGATGAGGGGACGCTTTTTCTCGATGAGATAGCTGAGATGGCTCCGAAGATGCAGGCCAAGATCCTCCGCGTCCTCGAGACAAGAATGGTACGTCGGGTTGGTGGGACTAGTGACGTCAAAGTTGACGTGCGGTTTATTGCCGCCTCTAATCGTGACTTGAAGGAAGCCGTCGAGCAGGGGACACTCCGGAGGGACCTCTTCTACCGTCTCGGCGTGGTTGTCATTGACCTTCCTCCGCTCCGCAAGCGGATCCAAGACCTGGAGTTGTTCGTTGCGGCTTTCGTCGACGAGTTCAACCGCTCCATGGGGAGGAGGGTCAGTGGGGTGTCCAGCGAAGCCCTTGAGTTGATGAGACGTTACGCGTGGCCGGGGAATATCCGTGAGTTGCGCAACGTGATTGAACGGGCGATGGTCCTCTGCGAGGGCGAGGAGATTCAGTCGGCGCATCTTCCTGCTGAGCTCAGCGATGTCTATGGGACCGCGGATAGGGCGCGGGGCTTAGACCCGCAGGCGGATCTTCCACTCGAGGGGGTCGATCTCGAGCATGCAGTGGCCGACCTGGAGCGCCGCTTTGTCGAGGAGGCGCTCGAGCGCACAGACGGGAATCAGACCGAGGCGGCCAGGCTCTTGTCGATCTCACGTGATCAGTTGCGCTATCGTCTGGAGAAGTACGGGCTTGCCTGACTATCAGGACGCCTGTCCGATTGCGGATTTTTGCACACCTTGGGGAATAATCCCACCTCTCACGATCTGGACCTGACGACGGGATCGCTGACCCGCGGCGTGGGCTCGTCGAATCTCCTCTGTTCCTGCTCTTGCTGCCGTTGGGTGGACTTCTCTGTATGTTCATCTCTGGAGCGTCGCTTTCCTAATCCCTCCTGACACGGCGTCAATTGGTGCTGGCGTTGTGACGACATCCTCCATCCCATATATGCAACGCGGTCCGTTGTGCACCCTTACATCTACCCCACGCCTCACGCTGTACCGCCGTATTGCCGCAAGCTGCCTCGGCATGGTCCAGTGTTCAATGGATTTCGAATCGGGTCCCGCTCGTCCGACCTTCCAGCTCGCCAACGCAATAGCGCACTAGAATTGATGCCCTCCTCTCCCTCGTCAGCGTTACGTGGGCATCGCTGGCACGGTTCTTGCAACAATATAAGAGTGAAAGGACCCGGACGCTATCTGACAGGGGTAGGGTTATGGAAATCGTGATTTGGGACTCTTGGCCAAGCCTGGCATTTCTCGAACCAGTCATGCTGGAGTACTTGCTCATCGTGCTCTATGGCGCGGCGGCAATATCTCTCCTGATCGGCTCACGTGACGAGTTCATCGAGCTAATCCAGTCCTGGCCCAAGATTTCGCTGCTGCTGGGACTACTGACCGCTCCACTGGTGACCAACCGTCTCTTCGTCGCCCGTTTCTCGTCCCGCGCTCTGCTTCCGCCTCCCAGCATACCCCTTGAGCCGCAGTCGCCTTCTGCACCGCTACTGAGCGCGTGTCCTATCCTCGCCGCCGGGGTATTCCTCGGTTCTGGCCCGGCGTTTCTTGTCGGAGCGATCAGCGGCGCGTTACGGGCGGGTGCGACGACCGGCGGGATTGCTGACCCGCTTTATCTTGCTTTCTTTGGCTTCCTTGTCTCGTCTTGTCTTCGCCAGGACTACCGAGGACGGCTGGAGGCCGCCATCCGTCAGCCCGTAGTCGCAGCTCTGGTGGCAATGCCCCTCGCCAGTTTCTTGCTCTTGCTTTCAGTGTGGGCCCGCGTGGCGAACTCGGGGCTGGGAGGTCTCGATTATGCGCTGCAGACGATGAGAGCAAACATCGGGTGCGGGCTGCTTGAGGCGCTGGTCGCAGCTGTGGCTGTCCAAATCCTGTACGTCGCTAGTCCGTCGCTGCGCCCGGTCGAGCTTGCCCGCCGAGTGTCCCCTTTCCGTCGTACCTTGAGCCGTAAGTTGCTCGTGGTTGTTGTGCCTCTGATCGTAGCCATGACGCTGACGCTCGTGTACGCAATGACCACGGTCACGCTGGACGGGGCGCGTGCACAGGCGGTGCGTGACCTGGCTCGAGATGCGAGGAGCGCTGCTGACGAGATTCCGAACTTCATTCACACAGGGCAGGGACTGCTCACGGAGTTCGTCCGTGACGAGCGACTGCTCGACGCCGACCGTGACCAATTGGAACGATTGCTGGAGAGTAATCTTCGCATTGGTGCGTTCTTCGACCAGCTGATGCTATTTGATCCCGATGGACGGCTCCTGGCGATGTATCCTCCGGCGCCCTCAGGAGATTCTCGGTTGACAGCGCACGAAGACAGGCTCCTGGGACGGGTGCTGAAGGACGGAGCCCCGCAGATCAGCTCTGGGCACGAGTCGCATCGAGGCGAGGCTCTCGTGTCGTTCCTGATGCCCATTCAGTCGGAAAGGGAAGGGGGAGCGAATGTGGGGGCATTGCTTGGTCGTACCCACCTCCAGGTCAACCCTGCCATCAGCCGGCTGTTGGCCGACCTTCAGTGGACCAGAGGCCGGGGCGAGGGATTCGTTGTAGATGCCAGCGGGCACATCGTAGCTCATCCAGATTCAGGCGCGATTCTCACGACGTGGGACCAGGAGAGATATCATCATTGTGTCGCGGACGCCGAACCCCAGGGGCTGGTGTGCGAGGGTCGCGATCCGATTCAGAATACCCGGGAGCTCCTCTACGTTCTGCCTGCAGACGGATATCCCTGGTCTGTCGTGATCCGCCTACCGTATGCGGTTGTTCTGGAGCAGGCCAGGCAGGTCGCGGTGCCTCTGCTTGTTCTCCAAGCCATGTTCGGGGCCGGGCTGGTGACCGCTACCGTTCTGTTGGTTGGCCGGATGACTCATCCGCTCAAGCGATTGGCTGATGCCGCTGAGCGTATCGCTGCAGGAACGCTCACTGAGCCGGTCCACGTGGCTGGTTCCGATGAGGTAGGACGGCTTGGCAGCACGTTCGAGGACATGCGTGCCCGGCTCAAGGATCGAATGAGTGACCTCTCTCTGCTCCTTGAGGTTAGCCAGGCAGTTTCCTCGACGCTGGATCTCTCCACCGGCATGTCGTTTGTGCTTGAAGGAGCCCTGGAGGCTACTGAGGCCCAGGTCGCCCGCGCCGTGTTTGTCGCGGATGCCGAGGTCCCGAGAACAGTTATCAGACGAGGGGAGCTCGACCAGGACCTGGAGAGACTTGACCGCGCCTTGGTCACGACCCTGGAGGATAACCAGCGCCCGCTTATCGCTGAAGATCTGAGCAAAGTAAGGTTCGGACACGATGGAAAGCCTTTGGACGGGCCGATCAAGGCTGTTGTTGCGCTGCCTGTGTGCACAAAGAAACGCATGCTCGCCATAATCTGGGTAGGATACGACACTGTCCAGCAATTCGAGGACTCCAAGCTCGATTTCCTCTCCATGTTGAGCAGCCAGGTAGCCGTACTGATCGAAAACGCTCGTCTCTTTCAGGCAGTGGAGAGCGAGCGCAGCCGTCTGGCAGCAATCCTGGAGAGCGCGTCAGATGCTGTTCTGGTCACTGACCGCCACGATCGGTTGCTGCTGGTGAATCCGGCCGCAGAGCAGGCTCTTGGGATTCGATCGAAGACTGCCTTGGGACTCAAGGTCCAGCAGACCGACCTGGCACCCGAGGTGAAACGGGTGATGACGGGTGTCTCAGTCACCGGGCAGGCTCCGGAGGAGGTGCTGCTGCCAGATGGATGCGTGCTGTACGCCAACGTGTCAGAGATAAGGGACTCAGAGGGAGAGAAAGCCGGTCTTGTGGCTGTCATGCGTGACATCACTCATTTCAAGCAACTGGACGAGATGAAGTCGGAGTTCCTGGCCACCGTTTCCCACGACCTCCGCGCACCGCTGACCTTCATGCGCGGCTATGCGCACCGGCTTGACGCTGTGGGTGAACTCAATCAGGTACAGCGGAGCTATGTCGAGAATATCCTGCATGGCGTCCAGAGGATCGACGACCTGGTGGCCGACCTGCTTGATCTCAGCCGCATCGAAGCCGGCCTGGGTGTAGAGCAGAGCCCCTGCCACCTTGGTTTCGTCCTCGCCGAGGCGGTGAGCGGAGTTAGAAATCGGGCTGCTGCCAAGGGCATTTCTCTGGAGCTCCAGCCGGCAGTCAAGTCCCGCGGCGTGGGCGACACAGTGCTCGTTTGCGGTGACCGGGCGCTTCTCCGTCAGGCCGTGGTCAACTTGCTCGACAACGCGATCAAGTACACGGCTGAAGGGGGGGACATCTCGGCACGATTGTCTGTGAACGCACGCAATGGGAGCAATCGAGCGATCATTGCTGTGGCGGATACCGGCATCGGTATTGCGCCGGATGAACAGGCACGACTGTTCGAGAAGTTCTACCGCACGAGGCGAGGCAATAGAGCGCACGCGTCTGGAACTGGCCTGGGCCTCGCCCTCGTCAAGTCGATCGTGGAGCGGCACAACGGCAAGGTCTGGGTGGAAAGTAAACTGGACGAGGGGAGCACGTTTTACATCAGCTTGCCGCTGCTAGAGCGCGAGTCGGCTCGGCGGGACTTGGTGTCCTTGAAAGGCAAGCTGATGTCTGAGGAGCTAGAGACATTTCAGTCGGTGGAAGGAAGGGAATCATGATCGAGATGCTCCAGGTTCTAATGTCAGTCGCTTTGTTTGCACTGGGTCTGTCTTCGTGCGCAGCGGGCCTATGGACGATTCTGGCGAAGCAGTATCAGGAGGCACTCAAGCGTATCTCAGCCCATTCGGCGAAGGTCAGCAGTAAGGCGGTCACAGATGCCGGGCTGGCTCCGTTGATTGAGGCGATGTCCGGATTGGTCGAGGCCATCAATTTGCTGATTCGGACGTCGGTCGGGGTCGGAGTCTTTCTTTGTCTGGCTGGGGGAGCTCTCTGTCTCGCAGCCTTCTGGATGCTTTCCATGCTTTAGGGGGGCTTTGTTATGAGCGTTGAGACCTACACAGACCAAGTTGGTCATCACTACGACCTGGCTATCACGCACCGGGAGTCCGGCGGCTATGAAGAGGGTGTCGCGGAGTTCGAGAGCGCTCTCCACGAAGCTGATCAACTATATGCTGAGATATCCTATCAGCTCGGTTTGCTGTTCAAGCGACGAGATGGCTATCACAAGGCGCTGGATGCCTTTGAGCGCTCCTTGGCTCGGATGCCTGATGAGGGCACATACCTCTACGAAGCCGGAGTCGCTCTAAACCGGCTCGGTCGGTTTGAGGAGGCCTTGAGCAGGTTGGAGGCTGCCCTCGAACAGAGCCCGGACCGACCGGAGGTGTGTCGAGAGATGGGCTATGCCTACCGGCATAAGGGCTGGTATGGCGAAGCCCTGCAAGTCCTGGACCGCGCCATAGAACTCGATCCCGAGGGGGCACGGGTGCGCCATGAAGCCGCGGTTGTCTTGGACCACTTGGGGCGGCAAGAGGAGGCGATTGTTCGTCTCCAGGAGGCTCTGGCCCTGCAAGATGATGAGGTCACTCCGCTCTCGGAGGCTAGTTGGCGCGACCTACTGGGATCCCTGTACGAGAAGACTGGTCGGATCCCGGAGGCCATTGAGGAGTACGAGTGCGCTGTGAGCCTGAATCCCACTCATCCGGACTACAACCACCATCTTGGCCTCGCCTACTTCCGCTCGGAGGAGTACGAGGAAGCGGTTCCCTATCTGCGTCGTGCTGTGGAGCTCTCCGCCAATCAGGATCGATGGCACGCGGACTTGGCCCGCGCGCTGACCGCAATGGAGAAATACGATCAGGCGTTGCTTGAGTATCGGCGCGCCGCTGAGGCCAATCCGAAGGAAGCCGAATACGGCTACGGTGCGGGGCAGGCTCTGTACCATCTTGGTCGCTACGAGGAAGCCATGCGGGCCCTGGACCAGGTCGATTCACTGGAGCCGAGCCATGCGCCAACGCATCATCTCAAGGGCCTCATTCACGAGGCTTCAGGACGACTCGAGCAGGCCCTCGAGGAATACGAGCTGGCCTGCGCTCTGGCTCCTGAGGAGGCCTCCTACTGTCGTGATCTCGGTGTTGCTTACAGCCGCGTCGGCAACCAGGATAAAGCCCTTACCACGCTGCGTCGAGTTGCGGATGTCGGCGAGCTCACTTCGCTCACAGGCGATGTGTACGCCCAGCAGGGCCTCATATATGAGAGTCTCGGGGCCCACGATGCGGCGCTGGTCGCTTATGGGAAAGCCGCTGACCTGGAATCTGAAGCCAGGGGCGAATACAAGCTGCGGGCTGGGATTGTCTGTCAAAGACTGGGGCGGCACGAGGATGCACTGAAGTTGCTGAAGGCGGCGTGCGACTTGACACCTCGGAATCCGACTCCTTGCTACCACTTGGGGCTAAGCTATGACCATCTCGGCAAGCTCGACAAAGCCCTTGGAGCCTATCGAAGGGCTGTCAACTTGAAGCCACGGGATCCGACGTACCGCTCCAGGCTTGGCCACGTCGCCTACCGCCTGGGCCGGCTTAACGAAGCCCAGGATGAGACGCGTCGAGCTCTCCAGCTGAACCACGATGAACCTGACATACGGGCCCAGCTGGGCCTGATCGCGGAGGCCAAAGGCGACGCCGAAGAGGCATTGGCTCAGTACCGGCGTGCCGCTGAGTTGGCGCCCCACGACGTGACGTATATCGGAAAGCTCGTTGCGCTCTATCGCCAGGGTGGTCGACACGACGAAGCGGCGGATACGCTCAGGGCGGGGTTGCGAGCCGCACCGAACGATGCGGAATTGCACAGTCAGTTGGGTCAACTGTATCAGGACGACGATCAGTATGAGAAGGCGCTGGCGACGTACGAGCAGGCGCTTGCTCTAGAGCCGAAGGAAGCCCGATACCATCGTAATAGAGCATCCGTCTTGAGCGAACTAGGGCGATTCGATGAGGCGGTCAAGGAGTTGGAGAAAGCAATAGAGCTCGATGGAGAATCGTCACGAGCCTACCATGAGCTAGGGGCAATTCTCGCGGCTCAAGATCGGAACGACGAGGCGCTGGAGGCCCTCAAGACGGCAGTAAAGCTGTCCCCGGAGAGGGCAGAGACCTACTACGATTACGGGAGACTCTGCCAGCGTTTGGGCGACCACGAGGAAGCGGTCGTTGCCCTGCAGCGCGGCCTGAAGATGCGGCCCAACTGGCCTGATGCCCTCTACCACCTCGGACGGTCCTACCAGGAGCAAGGAGACCCAGGTGAGGCTCTGCGGCATTACCGTCGCGCCTCACAGCTTGCTCCGAAGCAGGCTCTCTACAAGCGTGCAATAGGGCGCGCCTGTCAGGAACTGGGCGACGTGGATGAGGCCATCGCACATCTCGAGGAAGCAGTCGCTCTGGATCCACAGGATCCTTCCCTCCGTGGGGAGCTTGCCGACACGTTCGTCAGCAAGGGCTGGCTGACCGAAGCCATTGACGAGTATGAGCGCGCAGTTCAGCTGGACCCTGACGACGCACGCTATCGGTGTCGCATAGGAAGGACGTGGCGTGCACTTGACGATCTGGATCGCGCGATGATAGCTCTCAGGGAGGCTGTTGAGGTGAGCCCCGATGACCCTCTCGTGCACTACGAGCTTGGTCGGACGTATCGCCGCCTGGGACAGAGGCGTGAGGCGGTGGCGGCGTATGAGAAAGCCGCAGAACTGGCCGACCAGATCGCGGATGACGAACCCGTTTACCATTTCCACCTTGCCGAAGCTCTCTACGAAGTGGGCGAGGTGCAGAGCGCTGGAGAGGCTCTGGCGAAGGCCATTAGTCTGGACCCGGACGATCCGGAGGCTCACTATCGTCTCGGGGTCGTACTCGAAGAACAGGGCAGCTACGAGGAGGCCCTGGCGGAATATCGAAAGGCCTCGACAATCGTTCCGGATCGCGCGATTTACTATCGCCATACAGGTTCGGTCCTGTATCGTCTGGGCCGATACGAGGAAGGCATTGCAGCTCTGCGCGAGGCGCTCCGGCTAGACCCTGAGGACCCCGAGACCTATCTGTTGCTCGGTCGTGCTTGCAGGAAGGTGGGGCGTCACAGTGATGCGCTGGGGGCCTACGAAGAGGCGATTGCTCTATCGCCGGACGATGCTGCCTGTCGTCGCGATCTCGGATTGGTATTCCAGGAGCTGGGCGATCGGGAAAGGGCCGTCGAGTCTCTGCAGAAGGCTGTCTCTCTTGACCCCTCGGATGTGGAAGCCCACCAGCTGCTGGGCGGGACCTACGAGGCGGAGGGTCGTCTGGAGGATGCCCTGGCTGAGTACCGTCAGGCGGCCGAGTCAGGCGGGGGTGGACGACGATCTCTACGGTCGTGCGGGAGGGTCCTGCGTGGGCTCGGGCGCTACAGCGACGCGGCAGAAGCCCTGGAAGAAGCGCTGGCCATCGATCCGGAAGATGCTGACTCCCACTATGAACTTGGGGCCACGCTTGAGGCACAGGGCCAGTACGATGCTGCTCGACGCGAGTATGAGGAGGCGACCACTCTCGATTCCAGCGTACCGCGGTACTGGCTTCAGTTGGGCACGATCTGGCGGAAGATTGGTTTGCACGCGCGGATGCTGACGCAGGCTGCCATTCCGAAGCAGGCCGCTGAGCAGCCAATTCCCGATCCGGATTCCTATCAGGAGGGTATTGCCGCCCTGGAGGCGGCGGCGGATCTGGGCGAAGATTCGGCGACGGTGCATGCCGAGCTCGGTACTCTTCAACTGCTGCAGGGCCGGGGAGAGGAGGCCGTCCGCGAGCTGAGAACAGCCGTCGAGGCGGCTCCCGAGGAGGCCTTCCATCATCGCGCTCTGGGCATGGCCTACCGATCGATCGGAGACGATGAGGCCAGCGTCCGCGAGCTGAGGGTGGCCGAGAGCCTCGACCCAGATTCTGCTGAGACCCAGTACGAGCTGGCTCTGACCCTGGAGAGGGTCGGTCGGTTCGATGACGCGCTAGAAGCTCTCAGACGAGCAACCCGTCTCGCTCCCTCCGTGGCGATGTATCATTATGCCCTTGGTCAGATGTCGCGTAAGGCTGGCCGCCAGGACGAGGCGAGGGACTGCTTCGAAAGGAGTGTGGACCTAAGGCAAGGCGTGGCAGTCTGGCACGCCGCGCTGGGCGATGTCTACTCCGAGCAAGGGCACTTCGACCTCGCGTTGGAGCAATTCGCTAGAGCTCTTGAGTCCGAGCCAGAGAGTGCAGAATACCTCCATCGCGCTGCCCAAGCTTATGGTCATATGGGGTGCGCGAGGCAGGCTGCTAAGCTTCTGGAGAAAGCGGTCGTACTCCGTGCAGACGATCCGGAGCTACTCTCGAGCCTGGGTGATATGTACCGCCGTGAAGGAAAGCATCGTAGTGCTCGAGAGAAGTACGTCCGGGCTGCTGAACTGGCTCCCGAAAGGCCGGCCTATGTCTTGAGCCTTGGGGATGTGGCTCTCGAGCTAGGCGACAGCGAGGAGGCGCTGAGAAAGTACAAGCAGGCGATAAGGATAAGAGACGACTACACGGCAGCCTATCACCGGCTCGGTAACTTGCATGAGACAAGAGGGAATTGGCCTGAGGCACTTGAAGCCTATGAGCGAGCGTCCAGGCTCGAGCCTGATAGCGCGTTCTATCGCCTGAGAATGGGGGCCGTGCTCAAGCAACTGGAGCTGTATCAGGAAGCGGCCGAACAGCTCGAAGCCGCTGTCGAGCTAGATCCAGAAATGACGGAGGCCTACGGACAGCTAGGCGAGGTGTATGAGGCGCAGCAGCGTCATGACGAGGCCATGCAGGTGTATGAACAGGCAATCGTGACAGCTCCCGATGAGGCGAGCCATCACGCCCGGATAAGCAGGTTGTGTCGAAGGCTGGGACATCTGGAGAAAGCATTGCTCCATTCTCGCCAGATGGTCAGCCTGGCGCCGGAAGACGCGGAAGCGTACTACGAGCTGGGCAAGGCTCACGAGGCGCGTGAGGAATACGACGAGGCTCTGCAGGCCTACCTTGAGGCATTGGACCAGGATCCGGATAAGGCGGAGTATTCGTACAGCGCCGGCGTCATGTTCAAGCAGTTGAAGCACTATCCTGAGGCGGCGGCCAAGCTTCGCAGGGCGATCAAGTTGCAGCCTAGCCACGCCGATGCCTACAAGCAGTGGGCGGCGGTGAGCGCGATGTCTTTCATCTGCCGTGAGCGCAAAGATGGCTAACCACGCCAAGGGGCAGACGATGGGGCAAGCGAGACTGTCCTCACTTGAGCGGATCGGAAGCGAGAGGCAGCAGAACGTCGGCCAGGTCCCAGATGAAATCGAGGAGGCACAGGCTGAGCTCGACCGCCTTATCGCCTCTTTGTCGGGAGAGGCGGGGGACAGGACCCGGGCGAAGTCTGCAGGCGACCAGCCTGGCGAATCTCGCGATCTCTACTTGATCATCTCAAGCAGGGGAGCGTTGACACAGAAGTACGGTCAGCTCGGGTTCGAGCAGGTGGACAACGATTTGCGCGACCTCAAACACGCGATCGAGCGGCACGTCGGTCTCGAGTGCGCAGTCGTGTATGTGGACGACGGCCCGTCTCTGGCCAGGTACGCCCTGCCTCCTGTGGATTCGCCTGACCCGTGGCAAATCAAGAGAATAGTGGACAGCGTGGACGCTCAACTGACAGGGCGAGGTGGGGAGATACGGTACCTGCTCATCGTTGGTGGCGATGGAGTGATTCCCTTCCACCGTCTACCCAACCCGGTTGAGGACCAGGACCAAGATATCCCCTCCGATAACCCATACGCCTCTCGTGATGCATCCTACCTCATCCCGGAGAGGGCGGTTGGACGGATACCGGATGGCGAGAGCGAAGGACTGGGCTTTCTTCACTCCCTTATCCGGGTGTCGGCGGAGGGACACCGCAGCCAAATGGTGCCCAAGGGACTGCTAGGTGCCCTCGGTGGACCCATCACAGATCTGCGCCATGCATTCCATGCCTTGACGCAGATGCAGCCGGAAGGTCAGGGACTGGGGTATTCCGCAAGTATCTGGCGGAAGGCCTCGCGAGCTGTCTTCCGTATCATTGGAGATGATAGCCAGCTGCGTACTTGCCCCCCTCTGACCTACGAGGGCTTCAAGATCAGTGAGCGGCCGCATTTCAGCTACTTCAACTTGCATGGGATTGAGGATGGTCCCAACTGGTACGGTCAGAGAGACACCCTGTTTCCAGCCGACTACCCGCTGTTTCCGCTGGCGCTTCGCCCTCAAGACCTACGTGTCGATGATTATATTGACTCAGTGGTCTTCACCGAGGCCTGCTACGGGGCGAATATCTTGGGAAAGAATGTCAGTGATTCGATGGCCCTACGCTTCTTGGACGCGCGCGCCCTGGCCGTGGTTGGCTCTACCAAGGTATCGTACGGGTCCATTGCGCCCCCTCTGCTTGGAGCTGATCTGATCGGTAAGTACTTCTGGGAGGGGCTCCGGGCGCACCTCACTGCAGGAGACGCACTGAAGCAGGCCAAGGCTAACTTGGCAACAGAGATGCAGCAGCGCCAGGGGTATCTTGACGGCGAGGACCAGAAAGCTCTCATCAGTTTCGTGCTGTATGGCGATCCCGCCTTACCCATCAGAGCTGTCCAGGGGACCGCGCCTGTCAAGGCTGTGAGCAAGAGTCTCTGCCCTCCCATAATCTGCGGCAGGGAAGCCCAGGCCCAAGATGGATTGGTGTCTGACGAACTGGTTGCCATTGTGAAGTCCCGGATCGAAGCAAGCCTACCCCATATGTCCAACTCTCGGGTTCGAGCGAAACCCTTGCCCCTCTGCGATGGGAAATGCGATGGGCCCTGTAGAATCCCGACAGGGCGTCAGAAGAAGGCATCGCCCGCTGTACGGAAGCGGGAGGCCGGACCAGGGCGCGGGGCGGGATGGGCCGTCACGCTGGAGAAGGCCATTCAGGTTGCCGGTGATGGCCAGCACCATCAGGTGGTGAGAGCGGTTGTTGATCAGGACGGTCACGTTCTGAAGCTCGTCGTATCCAAGTAGATCCTTGGACTGAACGACTATGCTACTGGGAGAGTTTCGCTGCACGACTGATCGGGACGGGCGGCTGACGATTCCCCGGCAGTTCCGCGCGGAGTTCGCGGATGGGGCCACCGTCACTCGGGGGATTGACCGTTGTGTGGTGGTCTACCCGGCCGCCAAGTGGCGGATGCTCGCTGAGAAGATCGAGCATCAGCTCCCTTTAACCAGCAAGCTAGCTCGGGCGTTCAACCGCTTGATGTTCTCGGGGGCCTTACGCTGGGCGCCAGATCAGGAAGGCCAGGTGCTGTTGCCGGGCCCACTACGGGATTACGCGGACATTGAAGACGAGGTCATCATTGTCGGCCTGTTTTCCCATTTGGAGATGTGGAGTCCAGAACGCTGGCGGGAGATCAGATCAGAGTCAGTCGACGATGCCGTCGGCCTGGCGGAGCAACTGAGTGAATTCGGGATTTAGTTTCGGCGAAGAGCCGTATGCAAGACGGGGGTCACAGTGGAGAATAGAGATAGGTTGAATGGGGCGTCCATAAAGGTCATCGGTGTTGGTGGCGCCGGCAGCAACGCCGTGGATCGGATGATCCAGGTGGGCATACCGGCTATTGACTTCGTTGCTGCGAACACGGACGGACAGGCGCTTTCCAGATCAGAGGCACCGTGCAAGGTTCAGCTGGGCGGCGGCTTCACCAGGGGCCTGGGTGCCGGCGGAGATCCAGCGATCGGGGCTGAGGCGGCTGAGCGCAGTCGAGAACAACTCGCGCAGGGCATGCGCGGTGCCGATATGGTCTTCATCGCCGCAGGGATGGGGGGAGGCACTGGCACCGGCGCTGCACCCGTGGTAGCTCGAATCGCACGGGAGCAGCAAGCGTTGACCATTGCTGTCGTGACCAGGCCCTTTACGTTCGAAGGAAGAAAGCGTCGCCGAGTCGCCCAGGAGGGAATCGAGTGTCTCGAAAAGCAGGTCGACACGTTGGTGGTGGTCTCCAACGATAGACTGCTCGAAGTGGTCAACGAACACGTTTCCCTTGATGTCGCTTTCCGCATCGCCGACGAGGTGCTGCGTCAGGGCGTTCAGGGGATCTCCGAACTGGTCACCCGCCCGGGGTTGATCAACCTTGACTTTGCCGACGTCAAGTCAATCATGGGTAGGTCCGGTGGGGCTCTTGTGTCGATGGGGTATGGGGAGGGGAAGGAGAGAGCAAGTGAGGCCGCTAAGATGGCGCTTCGAAGTCCACTCCTCGATATTGAGTCGATCAAGGGCAGCGATGGCCTGCTGGTTAACATCACTGGCGGGGAGGACCTTACACTGGCAGAGGTCAATCGGGCGATGGAGCTGATATCTCAAGCGGCTGTGCCCGGGGCAAGCATTCTCTTTGGTGCTGTGGTTGATCCGAAGATGGAGAGTCGCGTTCAGATCACGCTAATCGCCACCGGCCTGGGCATCGAGAGGACCATCACCAGTCCCTCTAAGACGGAGGGTGTTTCTCTGACTCAGGTCTTTGGCGACGACTTGGCCGTGCCAGCGTTTATGCGATCTCGTGCTCATGCGCGGGCTGGCTGGAGGAATTGAACGATGGCTGGATTGGATGATCGACATGTTGCCAAGGCCAAGAGGCTTGTGTTTGAGAAGTTCCCAGAGATGGCTGGCGCCAAGCCTTCCGTGTCTGAGAAGCGATCCCAGAGCAAAGGGAAGCTGGGAGGAGACCAGAAGGCAAGGACGCGCTACATCCTCACGTTCGAGAAGGATGTCCACTTGCCTGGAGGAAGCCGGCTGAAGCGTCTTGTCCGGGTGACCATGGATAACACCGGGGAAGTCATCAAACTCTCATCCTCGAAGTAGAGGGAGCCTCGCAACCAGCCGTTTCCTCAGCCGCGGGCGAGCGCGTGGCGTCAGTGCTCGTCGGCGTGTTTGAGCCTCTTGCCCCGCGCCGGGGACACAACTCTTACGCTCACCGAGGCCTTGATTGAAGACGATGGACGGATTGGTGCCAGACACTGGGCCGCCTGCTATTACAACCTTGGGCTGGCATGCCGCCGGACGGGTCGGGAGGCCGAGGCGATTCGACGTTTCAATGAGGCCGTCGATGCATGGCCGAACTCGATTTTCGGGGAGGCCGCCACACGTGAGCTCGAGAGGTAAGGATTCATAACCGGCTACCGAGTGACGTGGGATCAGGGAGAGGTGAGGAGCCCCCTGGGCACGCCGTGCCCAGGGGGCTCCTCGTGTTCTGTGCAGCAAGGAGTCGACCACTACATCTGGCTCGAATGGCCGGGAGATTCGCGGGGAAGGCTTCACGCCTTGTTGGACCGAAGGGCGATCGCGCGCTTCGGTGGCCCCAGTCGGCATGAGCGCTGAGCACTGGTGTGTCCTTGTCCCACGAGCGGGCTTCTCCAGCAAGAACGCGGCAGGGGTCGCGTGCCAGGAGCTTTGACTTTTGGCCCTGCATATGCTAAGATATGTTCGTCGGCCTTATATTCGGGGGCATTTCCCCCGCCTGCGGTCTGATTGCGTGTTTTCATTTTCTTTATTATTCCGCTACGAAGACACGGGTTGCGATTCTCTCGGATGAGAATCTGCACCCAGGTGAAAATCTGCACCCAGGCGCGGTAGCCATCCGGCTGGTGCGGGGAGCCCCTGGCAGGTGAGGTCTTTCTGGTGCCCACCTGTTTTGTTATCTGATACTGTCTGTTCCAGGGGGTGTGTCGTGAGTGCGGACTTCATCTCTCGTATCATCGGAATGCTGGTTCTGGCGATCGCCGGGACCTTCTTCGGGACGTTTTTGGCTGCGCAGCTTGGCGGGGAGCCATACCAGTATGCGGCGATCTTCTTCCTGATTGGTGCGCTGGCAGGGTTGGTACTGACACCTTATCTGACGGTGCGACCATTCCTTGCTCTTCGGAAGCGAATCCGTCAGGCACCAGCCCAGCAGCTTCTCGCGGGCGTTCTGGGCCTCGTCGTCGGCTTGATCATAGCTGCCTTGCTCGTCTTTCCCCTCTCTCTTCTGCCGTCGCCATTCAAACAGATCCTGCCTTTTGTCGTCGCGGTTCTGTTTGCCTATTTCGGCATCATGGTTATGATCACGCGTCAGCAGGACATCTTCGGTCTGATTCGTGGGCAGCTGCCGGATCGAAGTGGCAGGAGGCAGCCGGTGCCCGACGCCAGGTCGGTACTCCTCGATACCAGCGTCATCATCGACGGGCGCATTGCCGACATCGGTCGGACGGGCTTCCTTGAGGGAGAGATGCTGGTACCCCGTTTTGTGCTCAACGAGCTGCAGCACATCGCTGACTCCTCTGATGCGCTCCGTCGTCGGCGAGGGCGACGCGGTCTGGAGATGCTGCGGCGGCTTCAGGACGACTCGGTGACGCCGGTGAGAGTTGCTGATATGGATGTCGAAGGCGTCCACGAGGTGGATGACAAGCTCGTGCTCTTGGCGAAGCGAATGGCGTGTCCGATTGTGACCAACGATTACAATCTTAACCGCGTTGCCCAGCTGCAGGGCGTGCGCGTGCTGAACATCAATGAGCTGGCAAACGCCGTCAAAGCTCTCTTCCTCCCGGGCGAGTCGCTGGATATTGAGATCATCCAGGAGGGGAAGGAGGTGGGTCAGGGTGTGGGATACCTGGATGACGGCACCATGGTCGTCGTGGAGGACGGCAGGCCGTACATCGGTCAGCGGGTTGAGGTGACTGTGACCAAGGTGCTTCAGACGGCGGCTGGTCGCATGCTGTTCGCGCGTATAGAGCAGTAGATCATTCCTATCGCACTCATATCTTGAGGAGAGGTCGATGGCTTTGACGATCTACAATTATCTCACTCGCACGAAGGAACGGTTCGAGCCGCTGCAGGAAGGGAGCGTAGGGATGTATGCCTGCGGCCCAACCGTCTACGACCATGCGCATCTGGGCCACGCCAAGACGTACGTGGGTTTGGACGTGATTGTGCGTTACCTGCGCCATCTGGACTATAGGGTGCGGTACGTTCAGAATATCACGGACGTTGGTCACCTGCTGGACAGCGGCGAAGATCGGATCCTCAGAAAGGCCCGCCTTGAGCGGGTGGAACCGATGGAGGTGGCGGCGACGTACGAGCGCTCCTACTTCGAGGATATGGATGCCCTTGGTGTCAAGCGGCCGAACATCTCGCCGCGCGCCAGCGGGCACATTCCAGAACAGATCGAGATCGTCAAGAAGCTTCTCGAGAAAGGGTACGCCTACGAAACAGAGCAGGGCGACGTGTACTTCTCGGTGGAGGAGTTCGACGGGTACGGCAAGCTCTCCGGCCGGGATGTCGAAGAGCTTGAGGCTGGGGCGCGGGTCGAGGTTCGAGAAGAGAAGCGCCATCCCGCGGACTTCGCCCTGTGGAAGCACGCGGAGCCAGAGCACGTTCTACGCTGGCCGTCTCCGTGGGGGTGGGGCTATCCTGGCTGGCACGTCGAATGCACCGCGATGGCGACCAGGTACCTGGGCGAGACGTTTGATATCCACGGCGGCGGCTTGGACAACGTCTTCCCCCACAATGAGTGCGAGATCGCTCAGGCCGAGGCGGCCACCGGCAAGCCTTTCGCCCGGTACTGGGTATTGACCGGTTCCCTGACAGTCAACGATGTGAAAATGAGCAAGAGTCTCGGCAATTTCGTCACCATCAAGGAGGCGCTCGAGCTCTACAGCCCCGAGGCAATTCGCTTCTTCATTCTGTCGAGCCACTATCGCAAACCTGTCGATTTCAGCCAAGAAGCTCTTCTGTCCGCGGAGCGGGGTGTCGAACGACTTCACAACACGGTGCGCGCACTCCGTCAGCGGAAGGAGCAGGTCCAACCCGCTGAAACGGCGGAGCCCTCGCATGTCGGCAACTTGATACCCTACTCAGAGCGTTTCATGGAGGCAATGGACGATGATTTCAACACGCCCCAGGCCATTGCTGCTCTATTCGACCTCAACAGAGAGGTCAATCAGTTGCTGAACTCGGGCACGGCGCTGAGCCACGCTACGCTGGTTGCTGTTGACGACATGTATCGTCAGTTAGGCGGCGAGATTCTTGGTATTATTCCTGACGATCTGGCGGAAGAGGTCAGCGGTGAACTGGTCGAAGGGCTGGTGGACATCATCCTTGACGTCCGTGAGCAGTATCGTCAGGCTGAGGAGTGGGAACGCGCCGACGAGCTGCGTGATAGGCTGGCCGACCTGGGGATTGCCGTCGACGATCGCCCGGAAGGGACAACCTGGCGCTTGGAGCACGCCGGCGCATGACGGAGGTCCTCTACGGACGCAACGCCGTCTATGAGACGCTGAGAGCTGGACGGCGCGATCTCTACACGTTGTCGCTGGCCGAAGGGATCCGCGAGAGCGCCATCATTGACCGGATCGTCGAGCTGGCGGAGCAGGCAGGTGTTCCTATCGAGCGTGTCGATCGACAGACGCTGGACCGCTTCGGGAACTTCAGTCATCAAGGCGTGGCTCTGGAGGCCAGTGAATATCCCTACACTTCGCTCGACGAGATATTCTCTCTCGCCGGATCACACGATGAGCCGCCGCTATTTCTGTTGCTTGATCTCCTCAAAGACCCTCACAACGTAGGGAGCCTCCTCCGTACCGCCGAGGCTGTGGGCGTTCACGGCGTTGTCATCCAGCGGCGGCGCGCTGTGGACATCACACCCACAGTTGTCCATACCTCAGTTGGTGCTGTGGAGCATCTGCGCGTTGGGCAGGTGACGAACCTCGTCCGTGCTATGGGACGGCTCAAGGAGGAGCGGGTCTGGGTCGCCGGGATGGAGGCAGTGAGCGGAGCTCAGCGATATGACCAGGCCGATCTATCGGGTCCCCTTGCTGTTGTCGTCGGCAGCGAAGGGAAGGGCATGCGTCGCCTGGTTCGCGAGCGATGTGACTTCCTGGTTCAGTTACCGATGCGCGGAGCGGTGACCTCACTCAACGCGTCAGTAGCTGGTTCGGTGGTGCTCTACGAGGCACTGCGCCAGCGTCAGGTCGCCGGCGAGCTCCGGTGACCGCCTCCGGGGGTCTCCTGAACGGCGGGATGGCGTGACCCAGGGTCCTCTACGTCAGCTCAGGAGCCGTTGGGCGGTTCTCATCCTCGGCCTCCTGGTGAGCGCAGGTCTTCTCTGGTTTGCGTTCCGCGATCTTCAGCTGCATGAACTCCTGGAAGCGCTGAGAGGGGCCAACTACTGGTGGCTGGTGCCAGGTTTGGCCGTCTATTTCGTCTCCGTCTGGTTCCGGAGCTGGCGCTGGGGGTTCTTGTTGCGCGGAAGCCAGCCCATCTCCGCGACTCGGCTGTTTCCCGTGGTCGTCATCGGCTATATGGGCAACAACGTGCTGCCGCTTCGGCTGGGCGAGGTTCTGCGGGCCTACGTCCTCTGGCGCCGCGCGCGGGTCAACATCGGTACGTCGCTGACGACGGCTGTGCTGGAACGACTGTTTGACGGGTTGACCATGGTGCTCTTCGTGCTGTTCGGCCTGCTGTTTGTTCCGATGTCGCCCTTCTTCAGCCATCTCGTGACCGTCGCCAGCGTCGTTTTCTTCGGTGCCCTGGTCGTGTTCCTGTCCCTGGCGGCCAGGCCTCGGCTGCTGTCTCGGATAACCCATCGTCTCATCGAGACCCTGGTGCCCGAGCGGTTCCGTGATCCCCTCTTCGAGTTGGTCGAGGGGGTGATCGATGGATTGGAGAGCCTGCGCAGCGGGCGCGACGTGCTGGTCCTGTTTGCCGTGACGCTGTGCGTCTGGGTCCTCGAGATGGTCAACTATTGGCTGATCAGCTTCGCCTTTGATCTGCATCTGCCTTACTTCGGTATCCTGCTCACGGGAGGTGTGGTAAATCTGCTGACAGCGCTTCCGTCGCTGCCGGGTTACATCGGCACATTTGAGGCGGGAGGGATCAGAACCCTGACAATGGTGGGAGCCCCCGCCGGACCGGCGGCAAGCTACGTATTGGTGCTCCACGCGATCGTGCTCATCCCGGTGACGCTCCTGGGCATCGTGTTCGTGGCCCGAGAGGGTGTGCGGTGGGCCGAGGTGTGGGGGGTTGAACGGACCAGATCCGAGGCTTGATGAACTTCGACTATCCGAATTGGCGGGGTTGAGGATGGATATTGGCGTCATCGGTGCCGGTGTGACCGGCTTGGCGGCGGCCTACGATCTGACAGGGTGGGGTCACGACGTGACTGTCTATGAAGCTCGATCCTATCCTGGGGGTCTCTCGGCGGGCTTCCGAGACGAAGGCTGGGACTGGCACCTGGAGCGGTTCTATCACCATTGGTTTGCCTCCGATGATGACCTCATCGGGCTCATCCAGGAGCTGGATGCCAGCGACAAGCTCTTTTTCCGGCGCCCGACGACCAGTCTCTACTGCGACGGCCAGCTCTATCCTCTAGACAGCCCCGTTCCCTGGCTCGACTTCATCCCGTTCCCACCACTGCACCGGGCCGTCCGTGTGCTCCAGTTCACGCCGCTGTCGTTTGTTGAGCGGATGCGCGCCGGCTTGGTAGGGGCGTACGTGACGATGATTCGGGACTGGCGTCGACTCGAGCGGGTGACGGCGCACGAGTGGATGCGCAGAACGGTGGGGGAGCGTGCCTATAACGTGCTCTGGAGACCGCTGCTGGTCAGCAAGTTCGGCGAGAAGCACTATCGAGACGTCAATATGGCCTGGATGTGGGCCAGGCTGTATAAGCGCACGGCCAGCCTGGGTTACTTCGAGGGTGGATTTCAGGCCTTCGTCGACCTGCTGGCCAAGAGGATAGAGGAACAGGGAGGCACGATCCGCCTTAATTCTGCTGTCCGCAGCGTGCATCGGGTCGATGCGCGAGGATCTGAGCCCGCGGAAGGGAGGATGCGTCTGGGATTGAGTGCCGGAGGCGCGGAGCACGACGCGGTCATCGCCACGGTTTCACCCTCGACCATGCTGGAGCTGATCCCAGAGCTGACGGGCGCCTACGCGTCGAAACTGCGGGATCTGGAGTCGATGGGTGCCGTGGCACTGGTTCTGGCCCTTGAGCGCAGCCTTACCGACGGCCACTACTGGATCAACCTGCCCAAGGGAGCGGAGATTCCGTTTATGGGGCTCGTCGAGCACACGAATTACGTCTCCCGCGAGCATTACGGGGGCGACCACCTGGTCTATTGCGGCGATTATCTCCCCCCTGACCATCCGTACTTCGGTTGCGACAGGGAGCAGTTGCTAGAGACCTACCTTCCTGGCCTGGAGAAGATCAACCCGAGCTTCCGCCCAGGTTGGGTGCGAGCCTGCTGGATGTTCACGGAGGAGTACGCCCAGCCAGTCCCCAAGGTCAATCACTCGCGCAGCGTCCCCCCGCTGAGGACGCCTCTCCCTGGCCTCTGGATGGCGAATATGAGCCAGGTCTACCCCTGGGATCGGGGTACCAACTACGCTGTGGAGATGGGGCGTCGGGTGGCGCGGGAGGTCGACGAAACCGCATGAGAGGAGAGCGGAGACGCCCTGGCGGGCCCGAGGCACAGCGGTCGCGCCACGACAGACCCGAGCGAACGGAGCCGGGGACGGAGCAACGTGGCGGTTCGTGTCTGTCGCCCTTTGTGGTGGCGGTGCTCGCTATCCTCCTATCCTGCGGCTGTCTCGCCCTGGCCGGGGTCTGGCTGTCCCAAGAGTCAGGGAGCCGCACGAATGTCTTGATCCTGGGCCTCGACCGGCGGCCAGAGCAAGGGTACGTTGTCCGATCAGACACCGTGATGGTGCTGACAGCCCAGACGCAAACCCCTCGTGTCGCGCTGCTTTCTATCCCTCGCGACCTCTACGTCCAGATTCCGCGTCACGGCCAAAGCCGCATCAACACCGCTCACTTCGTCGGAGAGCGCGAGGAGCCGGGAGGCGGTCCCGATCTGGCCATGGAGACCGTCGCTCAGAACTTCGGCATACCCGTGCAGCACTACGTGCGTCTCGACTTCCAGGCGTTCCGTGCTGTCGTCGACGCCGCCCGCGGCGTCGACGTCACGGTCGAGGAGCGGATCGTGGACAACGCCTACCCCACAGAGGACTATGGCACGATGCGCATCGAGATTCCCGCCGGGCCGCAGCATATGGACGGTGAGCGGGCGCTGCAGTACGTCCGTTCCCGCCACGGCGCCTCTGACTTCGAGCGAGCCGCGCGTCAGCAGCAGGTCACGATGGCTCTGGTGAGGCGGTTGTCGGCTCCCGAAAATTGGCTTCGCCTTCCCACCGTCTGCTGGGCCGTGCTGGAGAACGTGCAGACGAACCTGGGGCCGGTGCAGATGCTCCGGGTATCGGTGGCAATGCTCCAGGTGGGAGCGGATGGTATCGAGCACCACGTGATCGATCGCGACATGGCCCGACCCTGGACCACGCCCACGGGCGGTGCGGTGCTCCTGCCGCGGTGGGAGGCTATCGATCCGCTAGTGGAGGAGCTGTTCAGGCAGTAGCGATAGCGCTCTCGCTCGGTCAGATAGTGGCTCAGGGGGCATCGAACTGCCGCGCACTCTCGATGTATTCCAGGGACTGGTGCCGGAAATAGGTGTTGTAGAGCTGAGCGTAGTGGCCGCCCCTGGTCATCAACTGCGCGTGCGTCCCCTCCTCGATGATACGCCCGTGGTCCATAACCAGGATTCGATCGGCGTGCTTGACGGTCGAGAGCCTGTGGGCGATCACGATGGTGGTGCGGTCGCTCATAATGGCCTCGAGTCCCTCCTGTATCTGCATCTCCGTGAAGGGATCCACGCTCGCGGTTGCTTCGTCCAAGATGAAGATAGCTGGGTTCTTCAGCAGCACCCGGGCCAGGGCAACCAGCTGGCGCTGGCCCATAGAGAGGCTCGCCCCACGCTCCCCGACGTCGGTCTCCAGTCCGCCGGGCAGGCCGGTCAGCCAAGCGCCGTCTGAGATGCGTCGTGCGGCGTGGCGGACCTGTTCGTCAGTCGCCTGAGGCCAACCGTAGCGGATGTTGTCGACCACGCTGCCCGAGAAGAGAAACGGTTCCTGCGGCACGACGCCGATGTGGCGTCGGTATTCCTGCAGATCCAGCCGGCGGATATCCCGGCCATCGACGAGCAGCTCGCCGTCCTGGAACTCGTAGAAACGGGCGATCAGGCGAGCGACGCTGCTCTTGCCGGCGCCTGTGTGCCCCACCAGGGCGATTGTCTCCCCCGGGGCGATCTCGAGGGTGAAGTCCGGAAGCACAACCTCGTCGCCGTCGTAGGCGAACGTGAGATCGCGGAACTGGACGTGGCCCGTGAGCTGCTCGACCGGCTCCTCGGCGTCTTGCACCACACGCGGCTCGGCATCGATCAGCGCGAACACGCGCTCCGCTGCCGAGAGCCCATCCTGGAACTGACTCCAGAAAGAGGAGATATTCATCATCGGCCACCAGAAGAAGCCGACGGCTTGCATAAAGAGATACCAGTTGCCGGGACTGACGCCCGCGCGGGTGGCCAGCCCACCCGCGTAGACGAGTAACGCTACACCGACGCCGGACGCGATACCCATCACCGGGAAGATCGTGTTGAGCGTCAAGCCCCGCCGGAGGCCCACTTGGTAGGCCTGGGCATTGTTCTCCTTGAAGACGTCATAGATAGCGCGCTCCTTGCGGAAGCTCTTGGCGATCATAATGCCGCTGATCGACTCCTGGATCTGCGCGTTGATCTTGGCTGTCACGCGGCGGGCGTTCTGTGTGACCTGGCGCGCGACGCGCCGGAAACTGAGGGCGATGCCGACGGCGAACGGGGTCATGGCCAGGAGCAGCAGCGTCAGTCGAGCGTCGATGGCGAACAACCATCCGACGAGGATCACCACCAGCATCACCTGGCTGAGGAGGTCCATCACCAGAGTGGCAACAGCGGAGAAGTCCTGCGTATCCGACGTGACGCGGCTGACGATCTTGCCCGAGGGGTGCTCGTCATAGAAGGAGAGATCGTGCGCGATGGTGGCGCCGAAGACATCCTCTCGCAGCTTGAGGACGACATCTCCTACCACCTGGGCCGAAAACCACTGGCGGATGTAGTTGAAGCCCCAGGCTGCCAGCTCCATCAGGAGGATGCCGCTGGTCATCAGGAGGATCCACTCGACCGTGGGCCTTTGCCTGATCAGATCGAGGGCTCTGGAGATGAGAATCGGTCCCCCGCTCCCCGCGGCCGAGTTGAGCGCGATCACGATTCCGACCAAGATCATCCGGCGAGTGTGTGGCCGGAAGTAGCGGACGATGCGCCGGACGAGCTCTCGGTCGCTGTAAGTGCGGTCGTATGATTCGGTGTCCAGGCCGTCGAGCACAAAACCCATAGTTATCTAAAGCGTGAAACGTGAAACGTAAGGCAACGGGACAGGCATGGGTACATTCTTCAACAGGCCGTTCACTTCACCGGTGTCTGGTGAGGTATCGTACGGAGCCCGTGACTCGTGCAAGACCCGCCCACACTGGTCCGGGATCATTGTCAGCAGTAGGCGGACGACCTCGGTCAGCAGTTCCAGACGGTGTGCCGCGACATTGTTCCCCAAGATGTGTCGTCCCCTGTAGTACCGGTCTCGGCTCTCGCGAGCCGAGCCCAGGGAGTATTCGTAGAAGCGAGCCCTATCTTTGCCGGTGCCGCGCGAATACCCCTCGGCCACGTTCGCACTGATCGATCGCAGCGCCCGGTACAGCTGATCGGATAGCGCCACGGTACGCTTATCCTGCTTCAGATTGGTTACATCACGCCATCCCGGATCGCCCAGGAACAAAGCCAGCCGATACGCCTTAACCCTCCACAGTGAATCCTCCTTGATAGTCTCTGGAACCGCTGCTTCCCAATCCCGATAGTTCATACTGCCCTTAACCTCTTCCGTTTTACGCTTTAGGTTTCACTAATCATAACGGGCGAAGATGCGGCGGTAATCTTCGCTCCGCACCATCAGCTCTTCGTGCGTGCCCTGATCCACCAGCCTGCCGCGCCGCAGCACGAGGATGCGGTCCGCCCAGCGAATCTGGCTGAGGCGGTGAGTGATGATGAACGTGGTCCTTGGGGCGTCCGGGCGGCCTCTGCTGATGCGCCGCATCGCGCGCTGGATCTGATCCTCGGTGGCGCTGTCGATAGCGCTGGTGGAGTCGTCAAGCATCAGGATGCGTGGATCGGTCAGGAAGGCGCGGGCGATGGCAATGCGCTGGCGCTGGCCGCCCGAAAGCGTCACGCCGCGTTCGCCGATTTCGGTTTCATAGCCGTCGCTGAAGCCGGTAATGAAGTCGTGCGCCTGGGCCGCGCGGGCTGCCTCCTGAATGGCCTCTCGGTTCGCTTCAGCGGAGCCGAAGGCGATGTTCTCGGCGAGGGTGCGCGAGAAGAGAAACACGTCCTGCTCTATCGTCGAAATCTGGGAGCGGAGCGATTCCAGGCGCCAGTCGCGGACGTCTACGCCGTCCACCAGCACGCGACCGCCGTCGACATCGAAGATGCGATTGATCAGCCGCGTCAGGGTCGTCTTGCCGGAGCCGGTCTGACCGACGATGGCGATGGTCTCGCCGGGACGGGCGCTGAAGCTGACCTCGCTCAATACCGCCTTTCCGTTGTAGCTGAAGCTGACGTTCTCGAAGACCACCTCGCCCCGGATTGGCTTCGCGACGCCAGCCTCGTTCTCGTCCAACTCGGTTTCGGTGTTCATCAACTCGAGGATGCGTCGCGCGCCGGCCAGTCCTAGTTGCACGAGGTTGAACGAGAAGATCGAGATGAAGGTGGGGAAACGGAGCGTGCCCATCAGCCCTATATAGGCCACCACCTGGCCCAGGCTGATGCCGCCGGTGCGCCAGAACAGCATCGCGTGCAGGAATCCGCCTGTCCAGCAGAACGCGAAAACCAGCATCGGCCAGTACGATGCCTGAATCTTGCCCTGCTGGACGAAGATGTCTCGGAACTGACGGGCGCTGCGAGCGAACTTCAGCCACTCGTGGCGTTCCTGGGCGTTGGCCTTGACCACTTCGATGCCGGCGATGGCCTCCGCCAGCCCGGCGTTCATCTCACCGAACTGCTCCCGCTGACCCAAGCTGACGGGCTTCAGGCGGCGATTGTAGTCGGCCACGGTCAGCGCCCAGAGCACCACGAAGGTAAGCGGGGCGAGCAGCAAGCGCCAGTTGAGCTGGGCGATCAGCACGATGGGCACCACAATGGCCATCGCCGAGTCGACGATCAGCATCAGGCCGGGGCTGAACATGAGGTTGAGCTGGCGGACATCGTTGGTAGCGCGGGCCATGATGTCTCCGATACGCTGCCTGCCGTGAAAGGTCTGGCTCTTTCCCAGCAGGCTGACGTAGAGCTCGTCCCGCGTGTCCCGCTCGATGCGCTGGGCCAGGAACTCGATGGAGAAGTTGCGCAGCAGACCTGTCACCCCTTGCCCTGCCGCCGCTGCTGCAACGCCGAGGGCGAGAGTGAGCAGCGCTGATGTCTGCCAGCCGGGGGTGGTGATCAGATCGAACGCCTGCCCGATCAGTACCTGGCGATAGCTGTAGGCCCAGTTGTTCAACACGGCTGCCAGGATTGTCGCCAGCGGAAAGATCGGGTAACGGATGGCGTGGGAGATGATCCAACGCACCGGCCCGGAGCGGCTGTAGGGATACGCGTTCGCCAGTTTGAACTCGCTCTTGGCCAACTATCCCTCTCTACGCTAGATATCGAGGCGCCCGAAGGCGCGAAGCGACGTCAGCGTCTCCAGCGTCAGATGGCCGCGCCACTCACGCCTGGCCTGCTCCCAGACCTCGGGATAGGAGTCGCCCCAGGTCCAGGTCGGCTCCCAGGTCCCTTCGGGAGTCTGATGGTCGATCACGTAGTCCAGCTGGGTCTGGAGACAGTCGGACAAGGCATCTGCTGTAAGGGACCGGGGCATCGGGGCGATCTTGAGCGGTGTGGGGCAGTATCCACCCCACTCTTGCGGGTCTCGACAGACCACCTGGGTTCCCAGGTCGCGGAGCCGCGGCGTGAGCCGATCCTTGAAGCGCTGCGGCAGCGCATCAGTCTCGGCAAGCTCCAAGGCATAGCGGAGGGTATCGCCGCCACCGCCGAACGCGTCATCCTTCAGTGTCTCGATGGCCACGACAGTGGCCTCGGTCACGGCGTCGAGCCAGGCGGTGGGTACCAGGGCGGAGTACTCGTGGAGCAGACCCACGATCTGCGCCCGCGGGATGATCAGGAAGCCGTCGAACGTACGGGTCAGGCTGCCGTCCTCGTCGTGCCACCAGGGTGCATGAGGATACTTGTTCGCGTCGTGGGGAATCACACGCCACACCTGAGCGCCCTGGTCGAAGGTGTGCCGCAGAAATCGCACCGCATCGGCGACCATCGTGTGCTGGGGCGAGCATCCCAGTTCCTTGAGGACGGTCAGACCGATGCCGGTCGCCAGCGCCGACGAACTGGGCGTGCGGACATCTGGTTCCAGCCCGTGCCCGAAGCCGCCGTCGGCGTTCTGGTAGGGTGCCAGCGCCTCGGTGACGCGGTCGGCAGGCGCTCCCTCGAAGCGATGCTCGAAGAGCGCACGGTCGAGCGGCCTGGCCTCCGTCTTAAGGAAGTGGCGCGCTCGGTGGAACTGCTCAGGGCTGAGTCGTTTCATCGATCTCTCTGGGACGAAGGCAGAACGCATATCTTACAGTGATGCCCGGATCTCGTCCAGCACAGGGCGTGCGTCTGGTGCGTCGGCGAAGAAGGCCTCCAGCGTCTCGCAGGCGTAGTCGTCGCAGTGGCCGCAGTTGACCACAGCGCGGTCGACGGCGCAGACACGGATCTCGCACGTCGCGCAGTAGCCGATCTGCCGACCGGTGTCCGTCAGGCAGCCATCGCACATCGTCCCCTCCGCGGTGGCATCCTCTACCCCGAACTCCTGCTGCCATTGCCGGGCCAGGCGTTCCAGGGCTTCCACGTCATTGGCTTGCGTGGCCAGATAGGCGTCGCAGTCAGAACAGACCAGCCCGCAGTAGGCAATGATTCTATCCATCAGGGTCCTCCTCTTGTCGCGATCTGGCGATCTGCTTCAGGCGCTCAACGGCCTCCCTGTGGTGCACCTGTCCGTCGTTGGCGAAGGTCTCAAGCTTCTCGCATACGAATTCGTCACACTGAGCGCAGTGGTCAAGATGCTTCTCATCGACGCAGCAGATCAGCAGCGGGCAATCGGGCGACCAGTGTAGCTCGCGGTCGCCCCGGCACCCGGTGCAGACCATGCCGCGTTCGATCGCCTCCGAGATGCCCTCGTCTTCCTCAAGCCACCCCATCTCCTGGAACCAGGCCACGACGACCTGCGCAGCGTCAGGGTCTGTGGGTGCCCGGCGGATATCGCAGGTGCCGCAGTCAAGGCCGCAGAC
>CAYMHT010000008.1:0-47469 GCA_964390305.1 uncultured Anaerolineales bacterium | reverse complement strand
GGAGCAGCGCGACAGGCACCTGCAGACTCCGACGCTTCCTATCCATCTGACTCCTTTCGCCTGCGCAACCGGTCCCGTTACGGTATCCCCTCTCCCTTCTCAGCCGCTTGCCCCTCACCCTCGGCCATCACACCAAACCCGCGCACGAAGTCGAGCACACTACCCAGATCCAGGAATGGAGCGTTGTTCCCGCTCTGCACGTGCGTGATATGGCCGCGCCAGCGTGTCCTCCCGGCCGACCCCTCCCTCCAGAAACGGACCACAAACGTGCTCGCCGGCGGAGCCGACGACGATTCAGCCATGGGAATCTCTCCTCTCACAGAAGATCGACCCACCCTGTTACGGCCTCATCACGATGACCAGGGTGACGCCCCCACCTCCACGATGCTCAAGCCGGGCGTGCCGCCCGGCGGCCTCAACGTGCGCTGCACCTTACCGAGCTACCACGGTCGGTGACACTTCTGAGAAGCCTACCCGAACCCTCGACGAGCACCCCCCTCAGCAACCCCCGCCCCAAGCCCCGCCACCTCAGTGTCGGGCATCGGACCACTAACCATCAACGCCTTCTGCCTTCTTTCTAGCCAGTTTGGCGCCCCCTTCGTCTGACCCGAGGATCATGCGCTCATACGTGTGGCTGCTCACGTCTCCTTGGGTCTCAGCGGCATCAAGAGGACGAAGGCCAGGCAGAAGAACCCAGTCAGCACGGCTGAGACGACCATGAACCAGTTCTCGATGCCCCGAGTGATAGCCAGAACGACAATGGTCAAGGTGATCAAGCCATTATCAACGATCCCAGCTTGGAGGATGGCGCGATTCCGCACTGGGTCACGATAGGCGAACCAATAGGCAACCCCGAAGGCCGTCACCGCTGCCCCAAACAGCCTTAGGTACGTTGCATCCTCTGGCATCGACAGATCAAACAGACGAAGGAATCCTTCTGTGCCGAGGAGAGCGGGCAGCCCCCACGCCAGGAAGGTGAGCAGCACCTTCACAAAAAGGATGCGCTTCAACCAGGTGAGCCTTACTTGTTCATCCATCGCTTCCTCCTCTTCCCCTGCTGGAGTGCCCTGGTGCGCTGGGAGGTCCGCTTTCTCCCAATATCCGGACAGACCGTTCGGCCAACTCGAACGGAGTTGACCGGCTGCCGAGCACCCTCGGTGTCGAATTCGCCAGGCTAACGACGGGCGGCGTTCGTCCACCAGCCCGCTTGACCGGCGATGGTAACCTATCACAAAGATCTCAAAAGACTGTCAAAAAGAGAGGGTGTTGGGGGGTCTAAACGCGAAGTGAGGATGCGAACGCAGAATGAGGGACTGAAGTCGGGCTCGAAGTGGGGAGGCCGCTTCAAGGGATCACAGCCGCCCCCACTGCAGTGTCATCCACTTCTAGAGTTACTGGGCAACTCGAGTTGTCAGGCCGATAGGCCTTCGCTGATTGAGCCCGGAGGCTTCAGCCCCGGGCGGGGTCGCGCTGTGAGGTCTCCGCCGTCATGCCTGCTCTGCGCTGCTTTGCACAGTATCTTCTGCAGCGCAGGGTCTCCGCCGTTGTGCCCGATCTTCGCTGTTGCGCCTGATCTCCCGACCGGGCACCAATCGCCCCTCGCCTTACGCCTGCAACAGCTCCCGCGTCCGCGCCAGGTGCCATCCAGCGCCGATCTCGACCAGCTCCGCCTCGGCCAGCCGCAGAAGCTCCAGATCGCCCAGCCGCCTACCCACCTCCAGATTGGTCAGCGCGCGGTCGTACCGATGCCCCATCGCCTCCGCCACATCGCGGCTGCGTTCCCACCACCGTCGTGCCGCCGCCGGCCTGCCCCGCAGCCACGCATAGCTGCCTCGCAGCCGTATCGCTTCCGGCCTGCCCGGTCGATAGGCCTCGCTCTGCTTCAGAGCCGCTTGGCAGGCTGTCCCCGCCCGCTTCAGCCACGCCTCTCTGGCCGAAGCCTCGTCCTGCTCCGCCGCCACCAGGTAAGACTCCGCCAGGGTGTTGAGAAAGCGCCCCAGCGAATCCCCTCCCACACCATGCCGGCCGGCGATCTCCTGAGTCGCTTCCAGCAACGCCACCGCCTCGCGCCACTTCGCCTGCCGCAGCAGGCACTTCCCCAGCTCTCCCCTCGCCTCGACCAGGCTCATGTGGTCTGGAATCTCTTCCGCCAGCGCTGCAGATTCCCGCAGGTGGGCGATGGCCGCCTCCGGTTGGCCCTGGTGGCGCCGGATGATGCCCATCGCCTCCTCGCCGGTGCAAAGCACCCACCGATCGGCGATCTCGTGCCCCGTCCGAACGATCTCCTGTGCATACTCCAGAGCCCCAACCAGATCGCCACGGTGCTCGTGCACATAGAAGCTCAGCAACGTTGACAAGGCCCACCGGTGCGCGTCATCCGCTCTCTGGAAGGCGTCGGCCGACTCCCGCGCATAGTCCAGCGCGGCCTCCTCGTCCCCCGTTAGGTAGCTGTGGTACGCCAGGCCCTGGGTGACGAACCCCGCCGTCCCGGGGTCATCGACGCGTCTCACCCTCTTGGCAGCCCGACGGTGAAAAGCTGCCGCCAGCCGGAAGAGAGGCACGAAGTCGAGCGCGAAACCGAGCGCGGTCGCCGCCACCGCGTCCCCGCGGGCATACTGGATCCGTTCCGCGGCGTTCAACGCCCTGAGCGCGACCAGCAGGTATGCCTCGTGTTCGGACAGCAGGACATACACCCAGCCGATGAACGTGTAGACATCGACCTCTTCCCGGATTGCCGCCGGATCCCCGTCAGCCCCGTCAGGCAGAAGCCAGGACGGCGTCAGGCGGCGGCCCAGCTGGCGCACCAATGCCCTCGCAATCGCCCAGCGCACCTCGCCAGGCGACGCTGGCAGCGGACGCCCCAGCAGGGTCAGCGCTCGCTGCAGGTGCTCGAGCGCCGCGTCGTGCTCCCCCCGGCGGAACAAGCATTCGCCCATCCGGTGCTCCAGGATCGCCCGCCGCAGCGACCCCTCCTCTCGGCCGGCGCCCCTCCCCGGTGCCTGCCACTCGTACGCCTCCATCGCGCGGCGATAATAGTCCAGCGCCTCGGCGTCTGCGGCGACGCTCGCCGCCCGGTTCCCTGCCTCCAACAAGCACGACTGCGCCTTCTTCCAATCCTCGGCGCGCATGTAGTGATACGCCACTTGGGCACTGATCGCGGGATCCCCGCCATGCAGATCTACCAGGGCCTCGGCCACCCGCTCGTGCAGCCAGCGCCGGCGGCCCTCATCTAGCCGCTCATCGACGATCTCACGGAGCAGATGGTGCGTGAACTCGTAGTCCCGCCCGAAGAACCCGCCCCCTTCACACACCAGTCGGCGCCGCAGAAGCTCATCCAGCGCCTCCAGGGTCGCTTCCTCGCCCTGCCCGCGGGACCGTGCCAGAACGTCGAGATCGAAGGCCCGTCCGATGACGGCGGCGGCCTCCATCGCCTTCCTCGCTTCCGGCGTAAGCCGCCCCAGCCGCATCTCGATCACCTGACGGACCGAATCCGGCACCGGCAGGTCATCAGGAGGCGCCGTCGTCACCCAGCGCCCCTCGTCCAGCCGCAGCTCCCCCATTTCAAACAGTGCCCGTTGCGTCTCCAGAACAAAGAAGGGATTCCCCTCCGTGTGGCGATAGACGCTGGTGACCACCGCTGGACCGGCGCCCTCCATCCAACCGGCGATCGCCTCCCGTGAGAGCCGCGAGAGCCCCAGCTCCTGCCCCACTCCTTCCTGTTCCAGCCGGCGCCCCAGGTTGCTCACGCGGCGCTCGGCGCCCTCTGCTTCCGGTCGGTAGGTGCCAATCAGCAACAGCCGAGTGCGGGTCAGGCGGCGGGCCAGATAGTGAAGCCAGGCCAGCGTCGAGGTGTGGGCCCAGTGGAGGTCTTCCAGCACCAGCAGGAGCGGATTCCGCTGTGAAAGCCGCAGCAGAAGCGACGTCAGGACGTGAAGAAGACGCGTCTCCCCACCCTCGGCCGGAGCCCCTCCCGTGGAGCGGGACGGGAGATGCACCTCTAATTCCGGCGCCAGGCGGGCCAGATCGGCGATCTGCCACGACGAAAGCTGCTCCAAGACATCCTCTCCAGCCGTCGCGAGCACAGTGCGCAGTAGGTCGGCCAGTGGACCCCCGGGCAGCGTCCGTTCGTACTCATAGCAGGCCCCGCTGGCCACCCACCCTCCCCGCTCCCTGGCGCGCCGGGAAAGCTCCTCCACTAGCCGGGTCTTCCCGATCCCAGCCTCGCCGTGGATCAGCACCACGCGGCCCGATCCCACCTCTGCCTCGCGCCACCAGCGTTCCAGGTGGGCCAGCTCTCCCTCCCTGCCCACCAGAGGGCTGGGCACCCCCACGTCCAGAGGGTCGTACCGTGAGGGCCCGGGCCCCGCCTCCACCATTGGCACCTCGACCGGTGCAGCAGTAGGAGCAGGGCCCTCCCCGAAGTGACCATCCAGAATCCTCCGATAGAGCCCGGTCGTCTCCGCCATCGGCTCCGTACCCAGTTCCGCCTCCACCAGCTCTCGGCAGCGATGATACTGCTCCAGAGCCGCGTTCCTCCGTCCCAGGCGGCAGTAGGCCCGCATCGCCGCCCGGTGCGCCTCCTCGCGTAGCGGGTCGTCCTTCAACAACCGCAGCGCCGTGCTCAGTGCCGACGCGTGGTCCCCCTGCCCCTCATAGCCCGCCATCAATCGGGCCAGCGCGTCGAAATAAAGCGCCTCCAGCCGGTATCGCTCTTCGATGATCCAGTCGTCGTAGAATCCGTCCAGGAAGGCCCCCCGATAGAGCGACACCGCCTCCTGCAAGCTCGCTGTATCCTCGCACGAAACCAGCGCCTCGAACGCAGCAACGTCGAGCCACAGGTCCGCCTGACGGTTGAACCGCACCGTCTGGTGATCGCTCAGGATCAGGTCATCGCTGGGAAGGCAGCGTCGAACGTGCCACAGGGCCGTCGACAGCGAGCGACGGGCCCTTTCCTCCGGGCGATCGCCCCAGAAGAGGGCGGCCAGACGCTCACGGGGCTGAACCTGACCCGGGTGCAAGACCAGATACGCAAGCAGCGATCGCGCATTCAGCGTCGCCGGAAGCGGCAGCGGGTCGCCGTCCCTGCTCAGCAGCTCGAACCGACCTAGCAGATAGATTTCGAGCGAGGCCATCGTGCGCGTTCCTTCAACCACTCAACCTACAGACGAGGCCCTCAAGACCCTGGAGATTCTGTAAACCGTAGAGCCTCGGAGTTCTCGCGTCAATGCGAGCCGCATTGGGGATCTCACTGCCGTACCCTCTCACGGGCGGCACGTCGAAGAACGGAACACAGAAGAACGCCATCGATCGGCGCCCTGCCGACAGCGCCGTCGCACCGCAGGGGGGCTAGGTGCCGGGCTCTACCTGCCGACATTATACGTCCCGGAGCCCACCCTGACAAAGAGCGCGAGCCCGAAACTCGTTATGTCCTTGACCGTCCGTTGACGTCCCCTCAACTTCCAAGGGCAACCGCCTGCGCGCTTCCCGCCTTTCGCACCCTTTCGCGCTAGCACAAGTTTTCGGGCCATTCGCGATCAAGACTCCTCCCTGCCCCGCCACGCCAAGCCGCCCGGTCAGGCCATCAGGTCCCATACACGCGCATCGCGGGCGGGGAGAGTCCCCGCCCGCGATCCATTGTCTCCAGAATCAGTCTGTGGGGCAAGGCGACGCACTGGCCTCCGCCCCCGCAGCCCCTTGCTGCCACAGGCCGACGCCCCAGCGCACGATCGCGAGCTGAGAGAGACCGATCCAGATCAGGAGCAGCGTCGCCCCCCAGGCCACCGTCTGAATCGGGCGCTCCAGGTTCCGCCGAACGATTGCCACGCGCGTCTGGAGCTCCTGAAGGTTGGCGCGGTGGCTGCTCAGGGCCGCATCAGCATCGACCGCGTTCTGACGGATCCCCATCATATAGTCCCCCATCAGCACGATGCCGCCCTGCACCTCTCCCAGGCTCGCGCTGGTTTCGTGCAATCCGGCCCCCATCGCCCGCAGACCATCCGGCACCGGCGCGAGACCCGCTTCTGCTCCGGCCACTGCCTCATCCAGGGGAATCTCCGGATCGTAGCTCCCCACGCCGAACATCCGCAGCCCGCGCAGCAGCTGATCAATCACCCCAGCTGTCTCCTCGAGGGCCTCCAAGGCCACCAGCGAGGACTCAATGCTCTGCGGCAGATCGTCCTCAGCCAATCCGGCCATCTCATCCACCGTCACCCGCGTACTGCTCAGGGTCCGACTCACGTCGAGCGTTGTGGTGTAGAGCCCGTCGATGGCCAGCGTGGCCCCATCCAGCGTCTCGGAGGCCACGTCCAGGGAGCGGTCGACGTCCCTCACCGTATCCGAGAGTAGGACCAGGCCGTCGTCAGCCGCGGCTGCCACGTCCTCAGCCGCACGCCAGACAAAGACCACCCCCAAGACACTCGAGACGATCCCCAGCACGCCGAGCACCACCAGCAGTCCCCCTACGATGCGTCGAGTCATTCTTGCCCCCTTACCCTGGACACCTCTACCAAGATCGCGTCGCTTCACAAACCACTGCTCAGTCCTGCTGCCTGACGCCCTTCACCACCTGCGACCATCCGCGACCCAGCATCGCTCCCGCCACCAGCATCACCCACTGCGCAGGAGACAAGCCCGTCGTCTCCACCGCCTCCTGCACGAAGGGCACCGCGCCATGGTCACCACCAACGCGACCGTTCCCCCCCAGCCATCCCGCTCCAAACCGGTTCGCCAACAGCCCCGCGCCAACAGCGACGTCCCCTCCCTCTTGATCGTCAGGGCCAGCGCAACATATCCCAGGAGCCGGGTGGCAAACGCCGCCATCCCGGCGCTGCGGAGCTCGTGGCCCAGCGTCAGTGAGCCGAAATACGCCGTCACAGTCGCCACGGCCGCGCCCCCCAGGCTTCGCACTATCCCCAGCGCCACGTCCCACGAAAGGAACTGCTGCCGCCTATTCTACCATCGCCTGAACCGAGGCAAAGTCAGTGCCTGCGGCGTCGACCCATCAGCGCCGCGAACACCCTCTCGCGCCTTGAGCATTTGCGCATTCATTCTCCACGCGTTCCCCTCGTTCCTCGGAAGCCAGTGCGCTAAACGGGAGGGGACCGTCGGCAGAGGGATGCCCCGAGCCAGCTGGCACAGAAGCGAGAGTCGGACTACAATGAACGCGTTGGGCGCCGACGATGGCCCGATCTGACGCCGCTACGCAGGCTCAGATGAGCCCTGTTCACGTCTCCAGCGGGAATCGACATGACATCCAAACGTGAGGGAGGCAATTCAGTGGACACCACGACTATCGTCTTGGCCGTTATCGCGGCCGTCCTGCTGCTCATCGCGCTCCGCCAGGGACGGAGTGTCGCCGCAGAGGGGCTACTGGCCGCCTGGCACACTGTGCGCCGCAACTTGCTTCTGCTCATCCTCGGCTTCCTTCTCGCCGGGCTGGTGCAGGTGCTCATCCCCCGGGATCTAATCACCCGTTGGCTGGGCGAGCAGGCCGGGGTCAGGGGCATCCTCATCGGCTGCGTCGCTGGCGGGCTCTTCCCCGGCTCGCCGTACGGGGCCTTTCCCGTGGTTGCCTCTCTCTATCAAGCTGGCGCCAGTATCGGCGCCGTGGTCGGCTTCGTCACCGCCTGGGCTCTCTGGTCCGTCTCCCGCCTCCCCGTCGAGATAGCCCTCATCAGCCCCCGCCCTGCCCTCATGCGCTACGCCGTCACCTTCGTCGTGCCGCCCGTCGCCGGCTTCCTGGCGGAGATCGCCGACCGCATGGTATGAGTAAGCCCCCATCGGAGGTCCTTCTATGGCTAAACAGATTCGCGTCGTCCTGGCCGATGACCACGCCGTCGTCCGTCAGGGCATCCGCCGCTTCCTGGAGGACGACCCGGCCATCGATGTGGTCGCCGAGGCCTCCGATGGCGCCGAGGCCATCCGCCTCGTCGAGGACCACCGCCCCGACGTCGCGGTGCTCGACATCCGCATGCCCGAAATTACCGGTGTCGAGGCTACCCGTCGCATCAAGGACCGCTTTCCCGACACTCGCGTCCTCGTCCTCACCGCCTACGACGACGACCCCTACGTCTTCGCCCTCCTGGAGGCCGGTGCCGACGGCTACGTGCTCAAGACCGCCAGCGCAGACCAGTTCACCGACGCCGTCCGCACCGTCCACCGTGGCGAGTCCGCCCTCAGTCCCGAGGTCGCCAGCAAGGTCGTGCGCCAGGCCACCGGCCGTCGCCCGGCGAGCGCCGTCGACCAGATCGAGCCCCTCACACCCCGGGAGATCGACGTCCTCCGCCTGGTCGCCCGGGGCATGACCAACCGCGAGGTGGGACGGGAGCTCGGGATCAGCCACCGCACCGTGCAAGGCCACCTGGCCAGCGTCTACGACAAGCTCAATGCCAGCAGCCGCACCGAGGCCGTCACCGAGGCCCTCAAGCGCGGCTGGATCGTCATCGAATAGGACAACACGAGGATCACCGACCGTGACCCGCTCCATCCTCCGCTTCCTCCGCAGCCTCCAGTTCCAACTCTTCCTATGGGCTGTCTTACCGGTTACCTTCCTCATCATCGCCCTCGCCTTCACCGGCGTCTATGCCCACCAGCGCGCCATGCGCGACTTCGTCGCCGACCGCGACCTGTCCCTGGCCCGCCTGGCCGCCCGTCTCGTCGAGGATGGCCTCGCCCACGGCGTGGTCAGCCCGGACGGCGAGGATCTGTCCGCGTGGATCCCCCCTCTTTTCCAGGACCAACCGCGGACCGCCGCCCTGATCGTCGTCAACGGCCAGGGCGAGATCCTCGCTCGCTCCGACCAGGGGGAAGCGCTCGACGCGATCACCGCCCGCGGCATCGACAGCGCCCTCCAGCAGCGCGAGGGATTCGTCATCGTCCCCGCCGAGCGCCACGGCCCGGTGCTGGTCGCCTTCGCTCCTGTCACCGGCACCGACTGGGAGATCCTCGTCCAGGAGCCCGTCGAGGAGGTCGTCGGGCCCATCCTCCGCCTCTCCAGCCTCGCCCCCGCGGTCGCCATCGGCGCTGCCCTCCTCTCCCTCGTCATCCTCACCTTCGGCTGGCGTACCATCATCCGCCCCCTCCGCTCTCTGGCCCACGCCGCGGAGCAGGTCTCCTGGGGCGACCTCTCCGCCATTGCCATGGACGGGAGCGCTGACCGCCCCGGCGACGGCGTGCAGGAGATACAGGACCTTCACTGCGCTCTGGCCGACATGGCCGAACGCATCCGGGGCTACCAGGCTGGCATGCGCGACTACCTGACCGCCATCACCGAGGGGCAGGAGGCAGAGCGGGCTCGGCTGGCCCGAGAGCTCCACGACGGGCCCGTTCAAGACCTCATCGCCCTGGGTCACTCGGCCGAGATGGCGCGGCGCCTCATCGAGCGGGGGGAGCTGGACGAGGCCCGCTCTCTGCTCGCCGACCTCCAGCGGGCCGAGCAAGATACCGTCGCCGATCTCCGCCGCACGATCGGCGCCCTCCGCCCTGCCTACCTGGAGGATCTCGGCTTCACCCCCGCTCTGGAGATGCTCGTCCGCCAGGCGGATGAGCGGACCGATGCCCGGGTCCGGCTGGAGAAGGAAGGGGTTGACCAACGCCTCGCCCCCAGCGTCGAGGTCGCCGCCTATCGCATCGCCCAGGAGGCACTTAACAACGCGGTCGAGCACGCCCGTGCAGACAACATCGTCGTCCGGGTGCGCGACACCCGCGACGGCGTCGTCCTCTCCGTCATCGACGACGGTGTGGGATTCGACCTCCCTCGGCGTCCCGACATCCTGACCCAGGCCGGCCATTTCGGGCTGATGGGGATGCGCGAGCGGGCCACCCTATTGGGAGGCTCCTTCCACATCGACACGGCTCCCAGTGAGGGCACTCGCGTCACTGTCCATCTCCCCCCTCAACCTGGTCAAGCCTAGCTCAGGGCCCAGCCTAGCCCAGCGCAGCCGAGCCGCGGTGGGCCGTTCTCCCCTGACCTTCCCCCGCCAAATGGCGCTCCCCGACGCACCGCGGCCGTGGTACACTAACATCACGATATCGGAGCCTTCGGCCGGATCGTGCGACCGCCAGGACTTCGGGGGTTTGCAGGAGCGGCCCGTGGGCAAGATGGGACCCGTCCTGGGTCCGAGTTCACAGGAGAGCCGGTGGCGAGGACTCCGGAAGTCTGACCTGAGTGATTCTCGGCCGGTCGAAGGGATCTTGATAACAGGGATGAGGAGAGAGGAATGAGGACAGCATTGTGGATTGGTATCGGAATCCTGGCCGTCGTGGCGTTGGTCCTGGCGGCCCTTGTAGGCGGATGGGCACTCTTTGGGCGCCAGCTCTGGGCCGCTGCGCCCTCGTACGCGTCTGATAGCGAGGCGTCCCTAGCTGCCGCCGACTGCCCCACCGCCCGAACCCCTGGCGGTATGCCCTGGGGCATGAGGCCGCGCGTCGGCTCGCGCGGGTCCGTGCGGGACGTCCCGTGCATCCAGGATGGACCGCTGTCAGACGCACCTGCCGCGTCGGCCGCCCTCACCCTGGAGGACGCCCACCAGGCTGTCGAGCGCTACCTGGCGTGTCGGGGCTATACAGACCTGGAGGTGGTCGAGGTGATGGAGTTCGAGGGGAACTTCTACGCCATCGCTCGCGAGCACAAAACAGGCATCGCTGCCATGGAGCTGCTCATCGACAAGGAGACCGGCACCGTCGCTCCGGAGATGGGACCGAACATGATGTGGAACACCCGCTACGGCATGCACGGTCGAGGCAGGATGATGAGCGGGTCTGCCTCGACGAACGCTATCTCCGAGGAGGAGGCGGTCGCCATCGCTCAACGGTGGCTGGACGTCAATCGCCCGGGCGTCACTGCCGAGGAACATGCCGATCCGTTCTACGGCTACTACACCCTCCACACCCGCAAGGACGACGAGATCGAGGGCATGCTGAGCGTCCACGGGACGACGGGACGCGTCTGGTATCACACCTGGCACGGCGCCTTCATCGATATGCTGGAGCTAGACGACAGCCACTGATTCGTCTATCTCAGAACGCGGCGACGCGGCGCCTGTGGCGCCGCGTCAGCCCGTCAATGTCAGATCTCGCCGGCCTGCTCAGGGACGCACGAACGCCCCCGTATCAGCCGATGTGACCTTCGCCAGATCCTCTATGCTGTCGTACAATACTTGCAGCGCGTACCGGGCGTTGTGCGTGTATGCACCCCGGTCCTCGTGCACGTAGTGGTAGTTATACGCCGCCCGCACCAGCCGGGGCGTCCAGGAAGCATACCGGTCGGCGAACGTCACCTCGCCCCCATCGGGATCGTTGAAGAAGTAGGGGAAGGAGTCCTCATAGATGATCGGCTCCCCGACGACCTCCTCCGCATACGTCTGTATCGCCGCGTAGAGCCCTTCATGGAGCGTTATCACCTCATCGAGGATCGGCTCGTCCACGTCGCCGTCCCCATCGTAGTCAACGTCGCTCACCCGTATCTCACGCAAATCCGCCTCATCGACGACATTCACGTGACATGGGCTGCACTTGTCCGGGTTGCGGAAGGTGCTGTGCGGATCGTGGCATTCGGTGCACGTGTCATAGTCCTCTACGTGTTCGAAGCGCCCCACGTACGACTTCCCGGAGTACTGATACCCCACCTGGACATCGTCTCCCCACAGTGTCGCCGCAGCAACGGCGTAATGGACGTTGATGAAGCCCAGGTCCTCCGACACCACGTCCGGCTCCAGCCCGACCAGCGCCTCATTCACATCCGGCGTCGACTGCCGCCCTTGGTGACACTGCATGCAGTTCACTGCCCTGGTGCGTTCCTCCACCGCGATGTCCGACGGGAACGTCACCTCGGTCATCTGGTGCGCTGGCTCGTTGTGACAGGTACGGCAGCTGAGGACGGACACGCCCAGCACTGGGCTGTCCACCTGCCCGGCTGGAGAACCGTCCGCCCCTACAAAATCAACATATCCGTCCATACTGTGGCACTTGGCGCACGCTTCGGGGATCTCAGGTGGCTCGTCCTCCGCCCAGTGAACGAAGGACTCCGACTCAGCGTCCGCATGGCCGGATAGTGTCCACTTTTCGCTGACTGCCTCCACCGACTCCGACGCGACGAAGAACCCGTAACTCCAGGCCGCCACGCCGCCGACGACGATCAGGATCAGGGCGATGATGATGCCTCTGCGCAGCTTCATAGTTCCCTCTCTCCTCCCTGTCTCTCTCACCTCGAGGCGGTCCACAGACACTTCCGCCGTGCAACCACACTCCAACCCTGCTCCGATTTGCCGGGGACCCCAAAGCAGTATATACTAACTCCCGGAAAACTCAAATCCCACCCGATGATCGTGCCGGCCGAGCTGGCACACAGACCACAGGACAATGCCAATGAGACGACGAACGAAGCAGCTCTTCTGGATCTTCATCTACTTCATTCTCGCCCTGGCGCCGCTGATCGTCCTCCTGCTCGGCCCGCGCCCGGGGGGCCGCACCTTCTGGCGAGAGCTGTCCGTGGCCATGGGCTTCGCCGGACTCTCCCTGATGGGCCTCCAGTTCATCCCCACCGCCCGCCTTCCGTTTCTCAGCGACGTCTTCCCACCCGACACCCTCTACGGCTTCCACCACCGCATCTCTATCGCCGCATTCCTGCTGACCCTGGCCCATCCCCTGGTCCTCTTCGTCCAGAACCCTTACACGCTTCAGTTGCTCAACGTTTTCACCGCCCCCTGGCGGGCCCGCGCCGGGGTCGCCGCCGTGGTGATCCTCCTGGGTCTGGTTCTGACCTCCGTCAGGCGCGTCGCCCTGGGCATCAAATACGAGACCTGGCGCCTCCTCCACGACGTCTTCTCGGCTGGCGTCGTGGGGTTTGCCCTCTACCACATCCTCAACGTCAACTATTACACCTCCGTACCGGTGCAGCGCGCGCTCGTCATCGCCCTGGCGGGCATCTGGGGGGCCATGATCGTATACATCCGCGTGATCAAGCCGTGGACGCTCCTGCAACGCCCCTACAGAGTCGTCGACGTAATCGAGGAGCGAGGCAACACCTGGACCCTCGTTCTCGAACCCGAGGACCACGACGGCCTCACGTTCAAAGCTGGCCAGGTGGCGTGGCTCTCTGTCGGTCATTCGCCGTTTCGGATCGAGGAGCATCCCTTTTCCTTCGCCTCCAGCGCGGAGCACCCTGAACAGATTGGGTTCGCCATCAAGGAGCTCGGCGACTTCACCTCTACCATCGGGGACGTACCCCTCGGGACGCGGGTCTACGTCGATGCCCCCTACGGCACCTTCGACCTCTACCGCGATCCAGACGCCGGTCTCATCTTCATCGGCGGGGGCATCGGTTCCGCGCCGATCATGAGCATGCTTCGCACACTGGCCGATCGCGGTGACGAGCGACAGATACAGTTTTTCTACGGGAATCCGACCTGGGAGGAGATCATCTTCCGAGAGGAGCTTGAGACGCTTGAGGCGAAGCTGAACCTCCAGGTCATCCACGTCTTGGAGAGACCACCTGAGGGCTGGGAAGGTGAGAGTGGGTTCATCGATCGAGACGTGCTCGAGCGCCTTCTATGCGAGGACTTCAGGGAGTGCATCTTCTTCCTGTGCGGGCCGATACCGATGCTTGAGGCAGTGGAGGCGACGCTGGAGGAACTGGCCGTCTCCCGCGGCCAGATGCGCGCCGAGGTCCGTGAGCGCGTCCACACCGAGCTCTACAAGATGGCATAGGCCTCCCGCCGTCTGCGCGCCTGCCTGTCATGCCCAAACGCCATCTCCGGCTGGAAAGGAGAAACCGTGGACAGAATCTACGCCGAGCGACTGCTGGTTGCCACCCTGGCCCTAGTCCTTGTTCTGGCCTTCCTCTTTGCCGCCCTGCAGGGGGGCCTGCCGATCTGACACCCTTGTGTTGCGCATCTGCGGAGGAGACGTCGGCTGTCGCCGTACGCCACGGACAACTCCCGTCCAGAAGCTCTTGGAGACCCTCTCCCGGGCTCCTCCGTGCGTCTTGGGCGCCTGCCGGCAGCGCGCACACCGCCCTCGCCCTGTCGCCACAGGCCCTCCAAGAGAGGGATCATCAGCCCTCCTGTGCCCACCTCCCGCGCCCCTGATGACCACCGACCGCCCGGCAGCCGCGCCCAGCGTCCGCCCCGTCAGCAACGCGCCATTCCCGGACCCCGCCCGGCGTCGTGCAACACGCCCGGCGCTACCATGGCACCCCGACGCGATCGCCGACCAGCCACTGCGGAACAGACAGACCACCTCCATTCCGGGCTGTCGAGCCAGCTGGGCACCCAAGAAGGTCGATCAAACCCCATCTGCCAAGCCATGCTGAAGACGCAGGTTCGATCGCTGCGCTCAGGCGGTCGCCCTCAGTCGCGGCGTCGGAGAAACGCCGGAATCTCGATGTCGTCCGCGTCAAAGGAAGGCGTGTCGAAGTCGACCGATTCCGTCTCCTCCCTGCCGTCCGAGCCACGGATCGTCCGCGGCCGCGAGTCCGTCTGATCGAAACCGGTCGCGATCACCGTGATGCGGATCTCATCATCCATCTCTTGGTCCACGACGGCCCCGAAGATTAAGTTGACGTCGGGGTGCGCCGTCCGCTTGATGATGGAAGCTGCCTCGTTCACCTCGTACAGGCTCAGGTCGGGTCCCCCGGTCACGTTGAACAGAATCCCCCGAGCGCCATCGATGGTGATGTCCAGAAGCTCGCTGGAGATGGCCTGCTCCGCAGCCTCGAGAGCCCGATCTTCGCCGCTGGCTCGTCCGACGGCCATCAGCGCTGCCCCACCCTCCGCCATTATCGTGCGCACATCCGCGAAGTCGAGGTTGATCAGACCTGGCACCGTGATCAACTCCGAGATGCCCTGGATACCCTGACGGAGGACGTCGTCGGCCAGCGAGAACGCGTTCTGCAGCGTGACCCGCTTGTCCGTAATCTCCAGCAGCCGATCGTTGGGAATCACGATCAGCGTGTCGACCGCTTCCTTCAGCTCCTTGATCCCCGCTTGAGCCGTCTGGCCACGCACGGACCCCTCCCAGCTGAAGGGACGCGTGACCACGCCGATGCTCAACGCATCCACCTCCTTCGCCACGCGCGCGATCACCGGCGACGCTCCTGTCCCCGTGCCACCACCCATGCCCGCGGTGATGAACACCATGTCGGAGCCCTCGAGGATGTCGAACAGCTCGTCCACCGACTCCTCCGCCGCCTCCTGCCCCATGTCCGGGTCGCCACCCACACCCAGGCCGCGCGTCAGCTTGTCGCCAATGCGCACACGCACAGGGGCGTCGGAGAGCATGAGGGCCTGGGCGTCGGTGTTGACCGCAACAAAGTCAACTCCCCCCATCCCCTCAGCGATCATCCGGTTGACCGCGTTGCTGCCGCCGCCTCCCACCCCGACGACCCGGATCTTCGCGAAGCTCTCGGGTTGTGATGCTCTAGTCATAGATCCCCCTTCATTGTACTGATGCGAACGCTTCGTCCCGGTTTCTCTTGGTCTCTCTCTGTACATGATCTACCCTACACTTCCCATAAACAGGATCATATCGACGCCTAACCGACAGGGGCCCACGTTCCATCCTCATTCTCCCCCGTTCCAGTCCCAACTCGTACCGCCGCTATCCTGGCAAGAATGCCCGCAGCCAGTTGAGAAAACGCCCCCGGCCGGCCGGACCCGGCCTGCTCCGCAGCTGCGGGCGCGCTTCCTCGGTGCTACCCCACATCATCAGCCCTGCCCCCACGGCGTGAGCCGGGTTGTTGACCGTGTCCACCAGTCCGTGCAGTCCCTGCGGCCTCCCCACGCGCACCGGCAAATCGAGTACCTCACGCGCCAGCGGCAGGATGCCGGGCAGCTGGGCCGTGCCGCCCGTGAGGACGATGCCCGCCGGCAACAACCCATCGTAGCCCGAACGCTTGATCTCCTTGCTGATCATCGACAGGATTTCCTCTGTTCGCGCCTCAATAATACTCGCCAGCTGCCAGCGTGGCACCGCTTGGAGTGCTTCGTCGCCAAACGAGGCCACCGTGAACTCCTCGTCGGGGTCCACCTCGCTCGGGATCGCATGCCCGTGTTTCGTCTTGATCTCCTCGGCTACGGCGGGGGACAGCCTGAGCCCGATGGCGACATCTTGGGTAATATACGCTCCGCCGACGCCGAGCGCTACCGTGTGCCACACCGTCCCATTGATGAAGATGGCCACATCCGTGGTCCCCGCCCCCACGTCCGCCAGCACCACGCCCATCTCCCGCTCCGTCTCCGTCAACACGGCGTCTCCGGCTGCGATCGCCGCCGACACGATCTCATCGACCTCCATCCCCGCCCGCGCCACACACTTCAGCAGGTTTTGCATCGCCGTCGAGGACGCGGTCACCACGTGCGCCTCCGCCTCCAGACGGAATCCATGCATGCCGATAGGATCTTGCACCCCATTTTGACTGTCCACGACATACCCTCGCGGGATGACATGGACAATCTCATGATTGTGGGGCACCGTGATCGCACACGCAGCGTCCAACGCGCGTTCCACGTCATCCACCGTGATCCCGTCTCGCCGGTGCGAGACCCCCACCACGCCCTGGCAGTTAAGCGACGACATGTGCTCTCCGCTGATGCTCACGAAGGCCCGCTCTAGCTTGTAGCCCGACGAACGCTCGGCTTGCTCGATCGACGCCGCCAGCGCACTCGTGGCATCCTCCACGTTGATCACCACGCCTTTTCGCAGGCCACGCGCCGGAACCAGCCCCACGCCCACGATGCGCAGATCGCCGTTCTCGCGCACCTCTCCCACCAGCGTACAGATCTTGCTCGATCCCACATCGATGCCCACGACGGTTCGTTCCACGGGCCCCTCACTCCCTACTCAGACACCCAGTGCGCCTAATCCAGAGTCTCACTAGATCCAGAATCCCTCTGACGGGATTGCCAAATCCCCGTTCCCCGCCTGAATCTGGCGATCCAGGCCGAGCAGGATTGGGTCTACTGAGTCCCCCGGTAATAGGGCGCCTTCGGGAAACGCACGTCCACATACACAGGCGTCACCCGGCGCGATTCGAGATGGGCCGTCAGCCGCTCCAGCGCCCCCAGGCGCTCGTCCATCCCGGGTCCTCGTCCCACGATCACCCGCCACCCGTGCCGATGGACAAAGCTCAACCCACGACCTGGCTCGTACTCAAACTCCGTCGGGACATCCTTGCCGCTGGCCCAAAGCTCCGCCAGTGCCACCCGCACTCCCTCGTCGAGACTCCCGTCGTCCTCCCGCGGCAGCGGGCCGGTGACCCGCCATCCGCTCGCCACCTCGTTCGCCGCTTCTGAGCCTCCCCCTCCATCCTGAGCACTGAACACGGCGCCCTCCTCGTCGATCCACCACATCTCGCCCTCGTCCTTCCACAGGACCCGCGGCTGACGTTCGACAGCCACGATGGTGCACTTCGACGGCAGGCTGCAGCGGACACTGACGCTTTCGAGGGAGGGAAACGCCTCCAGAAGCCGCGATTCGATCGCGCCCGGTCTCGCCCACAGGATGTGTAGCCCCTCCAGTCCGCTCGCCTCGAAGAGATCACCTCTCGAAAGCTGGCGGGTCCCCACGACCTCAGCGTCGTAAACGTAGAAGCGGCTGTCCCAGGCAAGCCAGGCCACCAGCACCCCCGCCGCCACCGCCACGGCTGCGCCAATCCACAGACCAATGTGGAGCCAGTGCGAGCGGCGCAGCGAAATCGGGGCCTGCCCCAGCCGCACCTGATTCAGCACGATCGAGCCAGCCCGCTCATACCGTTTTCTCTGTTGGGGTTTCCAGGACTTGGTCATAGGCTCACTCCTTAGGCTCGTACGCGGTTTCCGTCCGTGCTTGGTCCCGGTCCCGTTCCAGCGCCAGCTCGATCAAGCGATCGACCAGCTCGGGATACGGAATACCACTCGCTTCCCACAGCTTGGGATACATGCTGATCTCCGTGAAACCAGGGATCGTATTGATCTCGTTCAGATATAGCTCACCTGTCTCTCCAGAGAGCAGGAGGTCCACCCGGGCCATTCCGGCGCAGTCAATCGCCTTGTACGCCCGTACAGCCAGCTCCTGCACGTAATCTGTCAGCTCTGCGGAGAGTGGGGCAGGGATGTGAAGAGCAGAGGCGTCGGCCCCCTTGTCGATGTACTTGGCCTCATAGCTGTAGAACTCCCGACTCGGTACGATCTCACCCGGCACAGACGCCATCGGATCGTCGTTGCCCAGGACGCTCACCTCGATCTCTCGCGCCTGCGGCACCGCCCGTTCCACGAGTAGCTTCCGGTCGTACCGGGCCGCCTCCGCCAACCCGGTCGCCAGGTCGGCACCATCGTGACACTTCGTGATCCCGACGCTCGAGCCGAGATTCGCTGGCTTCGTGAAGACTGGGTAGTCGAATCGAGCCTCGATCTCAGCCACCACCCGATCAGGGTCTGCGTCCCAGGCCCGGCGCTTCACCATCGCGTAGTCCACGATCGGCACCCCGTGAGCGCGCATCACGTCCTTGAAGATCGCTTTGTCCATGGCGACCGCGGACGCGGTCACGGCGGCCCCCACGTACGGCAGGCCTGTCAGCTCCAGCAGCCCCTGGACGGTCCCGTCCTCGCCATACGGCCCGTGCAGCACCGGGAAGACGACGTCAATCTCCGAAAGCGGGGTAGCTCGAAGCGCCTGCCCCGCCTCCTCCAGACGCATCAAGCTGCGTCGCGAAGGGTCGCCCAGCAGTGCAGCGGGTTGGCTCGCCTCAGGCTCGCCAACCGTCAGGGCGCGCATCGGGTCCCCCGAGGCGATCCAACGCCCATCTTTCGTGATCCCGATGGGCACAATCTCATACCTCGTTTCGTCCATCGCCTCCATCACCGAGCGGGCGGAGATGAGTGAGATCTCGTGCTCCCCCGACCGCCCACCGAAGATCACACCCACGCGGAGCTTTCCCGTCATCTCGGCCCCCACCCTCTCCCGTGCCACGCTCCCTGCCTCGACCCCCTGCTCATTCGATCCCATTCCAACCGAGCGCCTCGATCTCCAGCTCTAGCTCCACACCGAACTGCCGTGCGACTTCTGCTTTCGCACGCTCGATCAGCGCCCGCACCTCAGTCGCCGTCGCGCTGCCCACATTGACGAAGAAGTTCGCGTGCTCCTCCGATATCTGTGCCCCGCCAATGCAATCGCCCTTCAACCCCGCCCGCTCGATAAGTCGCCCTGCATGCTCGCCCGGCGGGTTCTTGAACGTCGAGCCCATCGTCGCTCCCCATGGGTGGCGCTCCCTGCGCCACGCCACCACCTCCTCGGCCCTTGCTCGCAGCGCCCCTGGGTCGCCCGGCTCCAACTCAAACACCGCTTCTAGAACCACGTAGCTGTCGCGATCTACCGTGCCCTTCAGCCGGCTCCCTCGGTAGCGAAAGTGGAACCACGCATTCGATCTCTCCCTCACCTCGCCATCCGGCTCCAGCACCGCCGCGCTGCGCAGCACCCCCGCAATGTCGCCCTCGAACGCGCCGGCGTTCCCGACCACGGCACCCCCCACCGTCCCCGGCAGACCCGCCGCCCAGGCCAGGCCCGCCAGGCCCGCCTCCACCGCCCTCTGAGCCAACACGGCCAGCTTCGCCCCTGAATCCGCCCGCACAACCTGCCCCTGGAAGCACATGCACGCCGCTCGATTGGCAATCACTAACCCGCGCACCCCCTGATCGGCGATCAAGACATTGCAGCCGCCGCCGAGCACCCGCCAGGGTACGTCGTGCTGCTGAGCCAGCCTTACCGCGCGAGCTAGCTGGCCCCTGGTCTCAGCCACGATCAGGAGATCAGCCGGCCCACCCACCCGCATCGACGTGAAGGGGGCCAACGGCACATCCCGCCGCACGGCCGGCCCCAAGGCTTGCGCCAGGGCTGCCACCTCCGATTCAGCGACCAATGCGCCCCCGCGCTTCCACCAGTCGCACCTTGAACGCCAACCCGTCCTGACTCAGGTGTTCATGCACCTGCTTCCGCTTGCGCACACCCTTCAACCGTCTCTTGAACTCGCCACCCTTCTGATTCCCCTGGCCGTCGTCCCGCTTCCCCATCACTCGGTCTCCCTCAATACCTCCAACAACCATTCGCCCACCCGATCCCCGTCGCCCGCTCCCAGGGTAAGCACCACGTCGCCCGCCCTCACCTCAGTCCCAAGCCACGTAAACGCTTCCTCCAGCGACTCCGCAGCGCGAACGCGGCCATGATACATCGCCCCCACAACGTCGGCAGCGCTGACGCCCAGCGTATCCGACTCCCGCGCCGGGTAGATGGGCAGCACGATCACTTCATCCGCCGCCTCAAACGATGCCGCGAACTCCGTCAGCAGCTGCCTCGTGCGGCTGTACGTGTGCGGCTGCCAAACAGCCCAGATGCGCCGATCTGGGAACCGCTCTTCCGCCGCCCGAAGCGTGGCCTGGATCTCCGTCGGATGATGCGCGTAGTCGTCCACCACCACCACGCCGCCAGCCTCCCCCTTCACCTCGAACCGACGCGCCACGCCGTAGAACTCTGTCAACGCCTCCCGGGCTACCCGAAACGGCACCCCCAGAAAGTCGGTCACCGCCAGCGCCGCCATCGCGTTCGAGGCGTTGTGTGCCCCCGGAACTCGAAGCCGCACCAGTCCCAGGGTCTCTCCCTCGTGCACAGCCAGGAAATCGACGCCCCCCGCGAAATTCGGGCTGATCTCTTCGGCCCGCCAGGCTGCCCCCTCGCGCAGTCCGAACGTCGTCACCCGCTTCGCACCAGCCTGCTCTTCCCCAAGCTGGCGAGCCACGGCATCGTCCCAGCAGACGGCGAGCCACCCCGAATCCGGCACCAACCCCACAAACTCCTCAAATGCAGTTCGAAAATCATCAAACGTTGGATAGCAATCAGGGTGGTCGTGCTCCACATTCGTCACCACAGCCACCTCGGGCCTCAAGCTGAGAAACGTACGATCATATTCATCCGCCTCGATGACGAACAGTGAGCTCTGCCCCGCTCTCGCGTTCGTCTGCAGGCCCGCCAGCACCCCTCCGACCACGAACGTCGGGTCGCGCCCGGCCGCCACCAGAATAGAGGCGATCATCGCCGTCGTCGTCGTCTTCCCGTGCGTCCCGGCCACGGCAATGCCCCGTTTCTTCTCCATGAGATGGGCGAGAAACGCCGGTCGTCCCCACACGGGGATCCCGGCCGCCCGCGCTGCCTGAATCTCCACGTTGTCCTCCGGCACAGCCGACGACACCACCACCATGTCAGCGCTGTCGACATGTTCGGCGGCGTGACCCTCGAACACCTCGGCACCATCCCGCACCAGCGCCTCCGTGACCGAGGACGTCACCAGGTCAGACCCACTGACCTCCACGCCCCGCTCCAAGAGCACGCGAGCGATCGCGGAAAGACCCGCTCCGCCCACCCCGACCAGGTGGACGTGCGCATTCGAGGCGCCGCGCGTGGATGACATACCCCTCATCAGAACCTTGCACCTAGACCAGCACGATGAGCACGAACACCGACGCGAACGAGAAAGCCGTCAACAGCGCCGCGTCCGTGAGCCACAGTGGCGGGAGATACCCGCTCGCCAGAGCCGCAGCCATCGACCCTGGCGGGGGAGGAGATATCCCCAGGACGCCATAGCCCGCCGCATCCAAGAAGTACCAGATCGAGCCCGCGATCAGGAAACCGTTGATCGCGCCAATGATGAACCCCAGCAGGATGTCCTGCAGCGTCTCCCGCGCCGAGACGTGAGCCAGTCGCCCGGACACTGCCGGACCTGCGTAGCCGGCGATGGCCATCAGGGTCAGCAGCCCGCTGTATAGATAGAACTGCTGCACCGGGGGCCGATCGAAGAAATCTCTGACGAACGGAACGTACTGCGTAAAGATGAGCCGCATGGCCAGCGCCGCCACCACGCTGAACAATACAAGCATCTCCTTCGACCAGCCCCGTAGGGCCCCCATCAACCCAAAGAGGAAGACGAACGCCCATAAGACTGTGTCCAGTGGTACCATCGCCCACCACCCTATGCTAGTGCCAGAAGGTTCCTCGCCAGGCAAGCCGCTGCATCCGGCCGAGACAGCGCCCTGGCTCGATCCGCCATCCGCGCCAGCCGCTCTTCGTTCTCTAAGAGCCCTCGCAGCGTCGGCAGTAGTTCGTCGTCCAGCCGCTCATCCCGCAGTGTGACCGCCGCACCCCTCTCCGTCAGCCATTCGGCATTCACCCGTTGGTAGCGCCACGCGTGAGGGTATGGCACCAGAACAGCAGGCAGGCCAAAGAAGGGCATCTCCCCCAGCGTCGACGCCCCCGCCCGGCTCACAGCCAGATCCGCCGAGGCCAGGGCATGCCCTATCTCGTGCAGATACGGAACCGCGTAATACCGCTCCCGCAGGCTGCCCGGGACGCCGTCTCGCCGCTCGCGAACCCACGGCCAATCGAGCTCGCCGCTAAGATGGACCACTTGTGTCATCTCCAGTACCTGTTCCAGAACCCTCTCCAGGGCCCAGTTGATGCTCCGCGCTCCACGGCTTCCGCCCATCACCAAGAGAACCGGCTCCTCAGGCGCCAGGCCCAGGGCATCCCGCCCCATCCGCCGATCCAGGCCGTGGAACTCAGCGCGAACCGGATACCCGGTTACCACGACCTTCCGCGCCGCGAAGTACCTTTTCGACTCCTCCACGGTCACCGCCACCTTCGCAGCCAGCCGCGCGATCAGCCGAACCGCCAGCCCCGGCTCGATATCCGGCAGGTACACCAGAATGGGAACCCGCAGTGCTCGAGCAGCAAGCGCGACGGGCACGCTCGCATACCCCCCCGTGGCAAAGAGCGCCGACGGACGCTCCCGGCGGCCGAGCACATGGGCCGCCCTCCAACCCCGCATCAGCTTGATAACGTTCTCCCCTGCGGTAAGGGGCCCCATCCCGTGAATGCCCCCTGCCGGTATCCCCTCAAAGCGAAGCCCTGCTCGTTTCGCCAGCTGCTCCTCGATGCCCCCCCGCCCGCCGACGTACGTCACCTCGGGGCTATCTTCGGCCCCGAGCGCCTGTACCACGGCCAGACCGGGATACACGTGTCCCCCGGTTCCCCCACCGGCGATCCAGATGCGCATACTGGCGTTGCCCCTCCCGTCTGCTGGTGCGTTCGTCGATACGCTTGCCGCGCGAAACACTGAGTAACAGCCCCACACCCGCCAGCGACGCCACCATCGACGACCCACCACAACTGATGAACGGCAGCGCCATGCCAGTGAAGGGAACCAGCCCCGTCACAACCCCCACGTTGATCAAAGCCTGAAACGTGATCCAGCACGTCACACCGCACGCCAGCAGGGCGGCAAACGAATCCTGAGCGTCCATCGTGATCTTGAAGCCGCGGTACGCGAAGAGGACAAATAGCCCGATCACGATGAGACACCCCAGAAGACCAGCCTCCTCGCCCAGCACGGCGAAGATGGTATCCGTGTGCGGCGTCGGCAAATACCCTAGCTTCTGCTGGCCCTGTCCCAGCCCCACGCCGAAGGCGCCTCCGCTGCCCAGCGCGATCAACGTCTGTTTCATGTGGTGTCCCGCAAGCTCTGGGCTGCGCCAGACCTTCAGCCACTCCGTGATACGCTCGGACGCGTGGGGAAACTTGGTGATGAGCAACGCGAAAGTCACGGCGCTCACAGCACCCCCGATGGCCAGCTGGAAGACGTCGGCACCCGCAAAGAAGAAGACCGCGATCGAGACCATGCAGATCAGGATGGCCGTCCCTATGTCCGGCTGTGCCACGATCAATCCGGCCACCACACCAATCAGCACGGCGAAGGGTATCAGGCCGTAGGTCACGTCCCGCATCTGCTCACCCTTCGACGATAGCCAGGCGGCAATGTAGATGACCGTCGACAACTTCGCCAGTTCGCCCGGATGAACTGAGCCCCCCAGGAACGACCGTTGTGCACCAAACCGCTTCTGTCCAACCACGAGCACCAGCACCAGCGACAATAGCGTCGCCGCCATGACCGGCACCGCCACCTTCTCCCACCAGTCGCACGGGATAAACGTGAACGCCACGAGCGCGACCATGCCCAACCCAACCCATCGCGACTGATTCAACGTGATCTGGAACGAGTTTCCATACTCCTGATATGACCAGTCGAATGTCGCGCTGTAGACGATCATCAGGCCAGCGACGACCAGCCCCACAACTGCCAAGATCACGACGTAGTCAGGATTCTCCTGTGTCCGTATCGACATCCTCGTCATCCGTTGTCCACCCAAATCCACTCAGGCCCCCTACAGTGCCCGCACGAGCCTCTTGAACCGCTCGCCCCGCTCGGCGAAGTCCCGAAACGCGTCATAGCTCGTCCCTCCTGGCGAAAGGAGCACCACGTCGCCAGGGCGAGCCACCCGAGCCGCTTCCGCAACAGCCTCCTCCAGCGTCCCCACGCGAGAGATTTTCTCCAGCGTCGCCCCTTCGTCCTCCTGCGTCATGGCCTCGCCCACCACCTCGGCGATCATCGCCCCCGCCTCCCCGAAGGTGATCAGCTGTCGCACCCGGCGCTGCGCCTCGTCGGCGAACGCCGCCCACGGAAGATCCTTGTCCCGACCCCCGGCCAAGAGCACGATGGGCTCGTCGAACGAGCACATCGCAGCGACCGCCCGCTCCGGGGCCGTGGCGATCGAATCGTCGTACCAATGTGCACCGTTCAAATCCCGCACTAGCTCCAGACGGTGCTCAACCCCTGTGAACGTCGTCGCCACCTCCCGAATCGCCTGCAGTGGCGCGCCAGCCAGCTTGGCCAACACGCTCGCCGCCAGCACGTTGAGCAGATTGTGATCGCCCAGCAGCGGCACCTCCGACGCCTTGCAGATCTCACGGTCAACCCGCTCTCCCGCCTGTCTCGCGTCCCCGTTCATCCGCAGCGTCAGCTCGCCGTTCGTCTTGAAGGCCCCCGCCTCCACCTCGGCCCTACCGCTGAAGAAGTACAACTGTCCCGCGGTCTCTAGCGCCAGCGCCCGCGCGTTGGCATCGTCATAACCCAGGAGCGCCACGTCGTCCCGCGCCTGGTGTGCAAGGATGTTCTGTTTGGCCGCGATGTAGTCATCCATCGTCCCATGTCGATCCAGGTGATTCGGCGTGATGTTGAGCACCGCTGCGATGTGCGGGCTCGTCGTCATCAGCGCCAGCTGAAAGCTGGACAGCTCCATCACCACGCAGTCCCCCGACTTGATCGCCGCCACGTCCCTGATGAGCGGGTTGCCGATGTTACCGCCGACCCACGTGCGCAGCCCGGCCGCGCGGCACATCTCGCCGACCAGCGCCGTTGTGGTCGTCTTGCCAGCCGAGCCGGTGATCCCAATAACGGGCGCCAAACAGCGGTCCAGGAAGATCTGCGCATCGTTGCTGAGCGGGATGCCCCGCTCGCGTGCCTCTTTGACGATCGGAATGTCCAGCGGCACCCCACCACTGACACATACCAGATCAGCACCGTCCAACACAGAGACCGGATGTTCACCCAATACATAACGAATCGGCAGATCTGCCAGCTTCTCCAGTTGGTCGACCAGGGCAGATTCATCCTGCACGTCGGAAACTGTCACCTCCACCCCAGCCTCGACCAGGAAACGAGCCAGTGCCGCCCCTTGGCGGCCCAGCCCGAGGACGAGCACGCTTTTGTCTCTCAGTGTATCTCCTTCCATAGACACTCGATGATGGCTCGCGCCGGCTCTACCAAACGCAGATCCGCCGCCCGGATGATCTAGAGCAATGCCAGTGCGACACCCGCCATCGCCGCAAGCAGCTCGACCAGCCAGAAGCGCTGCACCACCTGCGTCTCGGACCATCCTAACAGCTCAAAGTGATGATGCAGAGGAGCCATCTTGAATATCCGCCGCCCCCTGCCGAAGCGCCGCTTCGTGTACTTGAAATAGAGCACCTGCACGATGACCGAGAGTGTCTCGGCCACGGGGATCAACGCCACCACCGGCAGCAACAGCCACTGTCCCGTCATCAAGGCCACCGTACCCAGCGTCGCTCCCAGCGCCAGGCTGCCCGTGTCTCCCATAAACATCTGAGCCGGATGCGCGTTGTACCAGAGGAACGCGAAACACGCTCCCACGACCGTGAAACAGAAGCGAATCAGATAGAACTGGCCCTGCAGTTGAGCAATCACCCCGTAGGCGGCAAACGCACTGGCGACGATGATGCCAGCCAGCCCGTCGAGTCCATCCGTCAGGTTCACCGCATTCGCAAATCCGAGGATGATAGACGACGCAAACGGGACCCACACCCACCCCACCGTGACCATCTCCCGCACCCCCGGCACGCCGACCTCTCCGGCGAACTGAATGTCTGTCACCAGCATCACCACCGCGATCGCAAGCGTCAGTGGAATCTCCCAGATCAGCTTGCGGGTCGCCGTGAGACCAGCCCCCCGCCGTACGCCGCGCACGCCCGCCAGGTCGTCCAGGCCGCCGACCACAGCGTAGATGACCATCACACCCAGCGGCACCAGAATCGAACGCCCGATCACGGTGCGACCCAGCAGGTTGTAGATGTTCAGAACCACCGTGATCAGAATCACGGGGACCACAATCATCAAGCCCCCCATCGTGGGGGTCCCCATCTTGCTCTCGTGGTCATCCGGACAATCGATTCGAATGCGTTTCCCAATCCGGTAGTGGCGGAGAATGCGGATGAGCAACGGCCCCCAGACCACGGCCAGCACAAACGAAACGCTAGCCAGAATAAGTGCTCTATCCATACACCTGCCTCACGCCGCGATCATCCCGTGCTCAGCGCGTTGACGATCTCTTCCATCTGCATCGCCCGCGAGCCCTTTACCAGAATGACGTCGTCCCCCCTCACCACATACCGGAGGAGCTCGATCGCTTCTTCGTTGCCCTCCAATAAGTGCACGTTGTCCGGCGACATGCCCCAACGCACCGCGACCTCCCCGATGATGCGCCCCAGGTCGCCCACCGTCACCAGTATGTCTGCCACCTCCAGGGCGCGCATCCCCACTTTCGTGTGTCCCTCTTCCTCATAGTCGCCCAATTCCAACATGTCACCCAGGATGGCGATCTTTCGGCCTTCGAGCTCCTCGAGCAGGTTCAACGCCGCGATCATCGAGGCAGGACTGGCGTTGTATGTATCGTCCAATATCGTAGCCCCCTCTGGCCCGGCCACTGCAAACAGTCGTAGCTGAGACGACGGTTCGACACCCCGCAGTCCCTCGATGATCTCCTGCCAGCTCAACCCTTCGACCAAACCCACGGCCGTCGCGCGCAAGACGGTGTGAACCGAGTGGCGCCCCAGGAGCGGCACCTTTACGTGGAGGGTCTCCCCCTTGTAGTGGATGCGAAACCGAATGCCGTCCAAGCCCAGGCTCTCGATCCGATCGGCCCACAGGTCCGCTTCGGACGACAGTCCATAAGTAAGAACGCGGGCCTCTGTCGACTCCGCCATCCGCCGCACGTTCTCGTCGTCGTAATTGAGAATCGCCGTTCCCTCTGGCGCAGGGGGCAATGCCTCCACCAGCTCCTTCTTCGCCTCCACGATACGCTCGAAAGTGCCCGCTCGCTCCATGTGCACTGGCCGCACGATCGTCACGACACCGACCTGCGGTTGGCCCATGCGAGCCAAGTCCGATATCTCGCCCACATCGTACATCCCCATCTCCAGCACAGCACGCTCGTGCTCGCTCGTGAGGCGAAGCAGGGTGAGCGGCAGGCCTATCTCATTGTTATAGCTGGCCTCGCTCTTGACCGTCGCATACCGTCGCGCCAGCACCGACGCCGCCAGCTCCTTCGTCGTCGTCTTCCCCACGCTCCCGGTGATGCCGACCACCCGCAGCTTGCGCTGAACCGTCCGCCAGAAGGTCGCGATCTGGTGAAGCGCCTCTAGGGTGCTGTGCACCTTCAACACCAGCGGCAGCGACCAGGCGGCGGGAAGGGTCACGCTTGGCTTTGTCAGATCCAGAATCTGGGCCTCCACATCGACGTCGCGCTCGACCAGCGCCGATACGGCCCCTCGCGAGAACGCGTCCCCGACGTAGTCGTGACCGTCCGCGTGCTCGCCCTCGAAGGCGATGAACAGCGCCCCAGGTCTCGCCTCCCGAGAATCGATCACCGTCGGCCCGACGCGCTGACCCAACCCCTCTGGGCGAATTCCGATCAGGGCCTCCACAACGTCCATCAAGGTCAGAGCCCTCACGGCTGCACCTCCGCCACCTCTCTCCCTCCCTCTGGCGGAATCGCCAGCGTGGTGAAAAGCCTCGACGCCAACCGCTGGAAGGTCGGCGCCGCCGTCATGGACGCCCAGGGTAGATCCCGCGGCCGATCCAACTTCACCAGGACAACCAGCTCTGGATCGGGCACGGGCCCAAATCCGACGAATGTGTGGACGGTGGCCTTTGGATCGTATCCCCCAGGGATCGGGATCTGCGCCGTGCCTGTCTTCCCGGCAACCCGGTATCCCTCCACCTTGGCCAGCGTTGCGCCCTCCTCTACAACCTTCACAAGAATCTCCGTCAACTCTCGTGCCGTGTCGGGCGAGATCGGTCGCTCAACCAGCACCGGCTGGTACACCGATACAGTCCCGTCAGACGCGATACGACGTCCGACCACGTGCGGACGAAGGCGGGCCCCGTCGTTAGCCACCGTCGCCATCGCCGTGACCATCTGAAGGGGCGTCACAGCCACCCCCTGTCCAAACGAGTTCGTCCCCAGGTTCGAGGGGTGCCAGTGCTCTACATCCTCTGGCAACCACAGCTGACCGGCCACCTCCCCGGCCAAGTCCACGTCCGTTCGCTCGCCGAAGCCAAAGTCCTGCACGTACCGATAGAAAATATCCGGCTCCATCTGCACGCTCAGCCAGGCCGCCCCCACGTTCAGAGACTTCACCATGATGTCGGTCACAGACGAGACTCCGTAGGCTTTCCCCGTGGCATTACGGATCGCCTGCCCTCCCACCTCGATCCATCCCTGATCGTTATACGTCGTCTCAGGCCCCACGATGCCGGCGTCGAGTGCTGCCGCCGCCGTCACCATCTTGAACACCGATCCCGGCTCATACTGCTTGCTGACGGCCGGGTCCTCAAACGGGGGCGAGTCGTCGTCGGCCAGCTCAACGTACCGTGCCGGATCGTAGGCGGGAAGGCTGGTCATCGCCAGGATTCCAAACGTCTGGGGTTCCATGACGATGATCGTCCCGCCCTCAGCCTCGTATTCCCAGACAGCACGGGCCAGCTCTTCCTCCGCCAACGCCTGCACCGTCCGATCCACAGTCAGTTCCAGGTTCACCCCTCGCCGAGGGAGTTCGCCCGCAATCGGCTGCCAGGGGATCGGCACACTGGAGATATCCACCGGGCCCACCCACTCCACCACCTCCGGGCGGAGCATCGCATCGTAGTACCCCTCCACACCGTAATAGCCTGTGATCATCGTCGAGAAACCAAGCACATGCGACGCAAGAGTCCCCTCGGGATAAGCCCGTTTCCACAGCGGCCGGACGGTGATGCCGCCGATTCCCAGGTCCATCACTGCCTCGCCCGCCTCCCGGGAGACCGACGAGGCGAGCGGAACCCATGTCCTGAGTTCCTCTTCCTCGTCACGGCTGCTCAGCAACGTCTGCAGGTGTGACGCCGGCATGTGCAGTACAGACGCCAGCGCCGCAGCCGCCCCTTCCTCGTCTACCACATAGGCTGGGGCCGCCTCGACGGCGTACCGCACCCCGTTCCCCGCCAACAGGCACCCATCGCGATCGCGGATGACGCCCCGTGGCGGGTTGTCCATCCTGATCGCCCTCACCTGCTGCTCCAAGGCCCAGTTCTTGTAGAACTGATGGTCGGCGACCTGAACCTTGAAGAGCTGCACCACCACCACAACCAGGCAGCCGATGAGCACGATGATCAGCAACAGCAGACGCCGTCTTGGTCCTTCAGCCATCCAACGCTCCGCGTCCTAGTCCGAGCCCGCCACAAACTCGATCCCCTCCGCGGGCTCGAAGCCCAGCGCCTCGGCCCGTTCCCAGAGGCGGGAGACGGCACTCTCCTCGGCGATCTCCACCGCCAGCTGATGGTTCTCTCTCTGCAGGCGAAAGACCTCCGCCTGCAGCTCCTCAATGTAGCGCCCACGAGCGGCCGTCCGACTGATCAGCATCAGGTAGAGGGCCGTCACGACCGCCAGCGCTCCAACGACGACGGACAGCGCCACGACAGCGCGCGAGTCCATCTCGAAGCGTCCACGCTTGACGCCGTGCGTCACCCATTCCAGGAAATCGGACATTCGCCCCGCTGCTATCCCTTCCGCTCCGCGATTCTCAGACGGGCGGAGCGAGAGCGTGGGTTGGCCGCCACCTCCTCCTCCGTCGGCCGGATCGGCTTTCGAGTGATCACGTTCAACGAGGCCTCGTGATCACACCTGCAAATCGGCAGTTCCGGCGGGCAGACACAGTCCTTGCTCTCCCGCCGTATGAATCGCTTGACGATACGATCCTCCAAAGAATGAAAAGCGATTACGACCAAACGACCCCCGGTGTCCAGAAGGTCGACCGCCTGCGGAAGAGCCGCCTTCAGCGCTTCCAGCTCCTCGTTGACGGCAATCCGCAACGCCTGAAACGTCAGCGTCGCCGGATGGAGCCGCCCTCGGCGCCGGCCCACCGTCCTCTCGATCACCGCCACCAACTCCTGCGTCGTATGTATGGGCCGTGCTTCAACCAGCGCCTCGGCGATGCGGCGCGCCTGCGTCTCCTCGCCGTATTCATACAGGATCTCCGCCAACGCCTCAGCCGGCAGATTGTTAACCAGGTCGGCTGCCGTTGGCCCCCCCGACGTCCGGTCAAACCGCATGTCCAGCGGACCCTCCGCCATGAACGAAAACCCGCGCTCCGCATCCGCCAGCTGGAGCGAGGATAGGCCCAAATCGAAGAGAACCCCGCTGGCTGGCACGAAGTCCCGAGCCTCCGCCACCTCTCTTATATCGGCGAAAGAGGCATGCACGAGCGTAAGACGCCCCGCATAGAGACTCAGGCGTTCGCTCGCCACCCTCAGCGCTTGCGGATCCCGATCCAGACCGAGCAAGAGACCGTCAGGGGCGGAGAGCGCCAGAATCTCAGCGGCGTGCCCACCGCCCCCGACCGTCGCATCCACGTATCGTCCCCCAGGCGTCACCCCCAGCCCGGCCATAACTTCATCCAACAGAACAGGGACGTGGTCGCCTCCCATCTATCCCTACCTCCCCGTCCGCCTGGCTTTAGAGGTGCTTCCAGCGCGGTCCACCAACCCGGACGTCATCGGCTAGATGCCCAGCGCGGCCCAGCCCTCGATATCGACATCCTCCCCTTCCACCTGCTCACGCTCGCTGTTCCAAGCCTCCGGGTTCCACAGCTCAATGTAAGTGTTGAGACCCGCGACCACCACCTCCCCATCGAGGTTGGCATACTCGCGCAGACGGGGGGGGATAAGAATCCGCCCCTGACCGTCAGGGGAGACGTCAGAGGCATTGGCGAAGAGGAGCCGCCGGAACGCACGAGCCTGCCGGTCCGTCAGCGGCAGGTCGCTCACCTGCTCGGCCAGTTGCTCCCATTCAGGAATGGGGAAGACAGCGAGGCACCGGTCAATTCCGCGCGTCACGACGAGGGCCGCATCTAGTTCAGCGCGGAACTTGGCGGGAATGGTCAACCGTCCCTTGCCATCGAGGACGTGGACGAATTCTCCCAGAAACATGTCGTTGTCGTTCCCCACGTGAGAGCGTCAGTGAGTCCAGTCAGAGGGAGGATGTTCCACCACGCCCCACTTCCCCCCACAGAACCCCACCATTATACACCAAGCGCCGGGCTTTTACCAGCGCTTGACGTGAACTTTAAGGTTTCTGGGAGCAATTTTAAGGTTACATAGGACCTTTTTCCTATTCTCTATTCAGATCACAGACCCAAACGGACGCTTGACGGCTCTGCGACCCAACGCCCCTTCCACAGCAACGCCGACCTTAACGTCCATGCCGCTCGCTATCCCGCGCTGCGAAGCTCAAACCCAAGGCGGCCATCGTTCCCGCCGTCGGCTGCCCTGTCTCTGGGTCCCAACCGAGCTCGGCGTACGCACCCGCGAGGAGCGTCCCCACGTCCGGAACCCGACCTTCAGTTCCACCTTCTTCAAGCGGTTCGAGCAGCAAGTCAGGCAGACGGTCATCCGCCCGTGTGACGCCTCGGCGCACGTTCAGCATGCGCTTCAGCGCCACCATGCGCCTCCCCAACGTCATTAGGTCATCAAGCTCCAGGCTCCATCCAGTCGCGGCGTTCACAGCCCTCAACAGCCGCTCGACGCCGGGATTCTGGAACTGGCACAGCGTCCACGCATTGTACAGCGTCCGCCACATGTGCTGGCGCGCTGCGATGCGCCCCTTCTCCTCCGAATCGTCGAAGCGGTCGCCTGGCATGATGCCCAGTTCGACTGCCGGGCCTTGTCCCGTATCCACGCCGTACATGTCTCCCTGCATGTGACACGCACCCCGCGGCGAGACGGCGTACGTCACCGCCATGCCGCTGAACGCGCGGGGGTCGTGCATCGGGACCTCCAGCCCGTTGACCGTCGCCGCCAACTCCGGGACGCCGAATTTCTCCGCCAGGGCAGCGCTCCCTTTCGCCAGGATGTCGCCAAATCCTTCTCGGTGGGCCACCATCTCGATAAGGCGGTGCATCGTCTCCACGTCCCCGTACCGAATCCTCACCCCACCGGTGTCCTCCGTCGTCAGCACTCCCCGCTCGAACATCTCACAGGCCAGGGCAATCGTGCAGCCCATGCTTATCGTGTCCAGCCCGTAGACGTTGCATAGGTGCCCGGCGTAGATCACCCCCTCCAGATCATCCACCATCGCCAGCGAGCCGAACGCCGCCAGCGTCTCGTACTCGGGTCCGTCCACCTTCTCCACGCCGAATCTCGGCGCCCGGGTCTCGCGACCGCATGCGATCGGACACTGAAAGCACGCCCTGGTTCCCCTCTGGTATTCCTCCGCCATCCGCACCCCAGAGAGGTCGCCCGCCTCCTCCCACTCCCCCTGCCGGAAGTACCGAATCGGCATGTCCCCATACATAAGGCCCATATCGACGTATCCGGCCGTGCCTGCCATCCGTAGCCCCGTCGCGGCCACATCCTCATCCAGGTCCTGCAGGATCTCCCGCACCACATCGCCGAACCCGTCTGGATCGGCGAGCGGCACCGTTCCGGTGCCGCGCAGAGCGATTGCCTTGAGACGCTTGGCCCCCATGACGGCGCCCATCCCTGTCCGCCCGGCGGCACGCCCGTGGTCGTTCATTACGGCAGCCATCCTGACCCCATTCTCCCCCGCCGGGCCGATGCATGCCACCCGCGCCCTCACCTCGTCCAACATCTCTCGCGCGCGATCCTGGGTGGCGTAGGCATCCAGACCCCACAGTCCGAAACCGTCCCGCAGCCGCGCCTCGCCATCCACGATCGTCAGCCACGTCGGCCTCTCCGCTCGCCCCGTGATCACGATCCCGTCGTACCCGGCGAAGCGCAGCTCCGGCCCGATAAACCCTCCGGTGTTCGACTCGCCCCAGATGCCCGTGAGTGGCGAGAGCGCGCAAATGCTGCATCGCCCCGCCGACGGCATCGCCGTCCCCACCAGCGGGCCCGTCATGACGATGAGAGGGTTGTCCGGCCCCAGAGGATCGGTGTCCCCGTCGACCAGATCATACACCAGCCGCGCCGCAAGCCCGCTGCCACCGACGTAGTAACGTGCTAGCTCTGGACTCAGCGCCTCGTCGCGGACCTCGCCGCTCGTGAGGTCAACATAAAGAATCTTGCCCACATAACCGTTCATAGACGTCTCCACACTGCGTCCCGCCCTAGAAATCGACCTCTTGCCCATTGAAGGCATACAGGAAGAGCTGCGCCAGTTCGTCGTACGTGGGGCACCGGGGGGCAGTCACCATCTGTGTATCGTCAAAAGCGTCGTCAATCAGCTCTTCCAGCCTCCCCTCGAAGACGTCGCGCGCGATCCCTAGATCCGCGACCCCGCGGGGGCTACGAATCTCGGTCGCCAGGCCGCGGACGGCGCCAGCCAGAGATCGGGCGCTGTCTTCATCCCCTTGCCCATCCCAGCCCAGCAGCCCGGCCAGCTCCGCGAAGCGCCCTGGCGCTCCCCTCGACGCAAACTCAATCGTATAGGGGAGGAGCAGCCCCACCGCGCGCCCGTGCGGGACGTAGAAGGAGGCACCCAAGGCATGCCCCATCGCGTGCGCCAGCGAGGCCATTGCATTCCCGAAGCCAAGCCCGGCACACGTGGCCGCGTTGTGCATGCGCTCCCTTACCTCCATGTCCGATCCGTCCTCCACCGCTCGGGGCAAGTAGCGCATCACATCTCGAGCCGCTTTCGCACACAGCCCGTCTGTCAGGTCTGTGTGCCACGTGCACGCGTACCCCTCGATCGCGTGAGTCAGCGCATCCATCCCCGTGTCGGCCGTCAGCCGCGGCGGCATCGTGACCGCCATCACCGGGTCGACGATCGCCAGGTCCGCCACGTTCTCCCGGTTGCCCAGGCCCATCTTCCGCTGCTCCACGGGGTCGGTCAGAACGATGGCCCACGTCACCTCTGCACCCGTTCCGCTGGTGGTGGGGACGGTGATCAACCGCGCCTTCTGACGCAGGCCCAGCTCGATGAAGGGATTGATCTCGGCGGGCTCAAGATCAGGCCGTTCATACAACACCCAGACCGCCTTGGCAACGTCCATAGGCGAGCCGCCGCCCACGCCCACGATCCAGTCGGGCCGAGCCTGCCTCGCCGCCTCCACTCCCTGTAGGACGGCCCCCATGCCCGGGTCGGGCTCGACCCCGTCGAATACGCGCACCTCTATCCCCGCCTTCCCCAGGCGTGACGCAACCCGATCCACCAGGCCGAGCTCTACCAGCGTGGTGTCCGTCACCACGAGGGCGTGCTCCCCGGTCAGCTCATCGAGAGCCCCCAGCGCGCCTTCGCCAAACACAATCTCCGGCGAAACAAAGTGCCACATCACCTGCCCCCTGGTCACACCCTCCGTGCATTGTCTTGGGCTGCCGACACGCCTGTGCCCGACCAGTCATCGGCGCCCTTGACAGACAAAACGTGACGCGAGCCCGCACGGACCGCGTCACGTCCCCCCAAGCTTCACACATGACGCATCATGTGTTACGCTTCACGTTTCACGCCTCACGTCTTCCGCCTCAGGTTCTACGTCCTACGCTCCCCCTCCCCACTCCGTTGGCACCTCCGCGCAGCAAGCGACAATCTCCTGCGCTGCCTTCGGGTATCGCATGATCTTCATCATATTGCCCGAGAGCTTCAGCTGCTTCGTCATCATCCCCTGAATCGGATCCAGCTTCCCCTGTATCACCCGCTTCCAGGTGCCATAAGGAGCCCGTATCACGAACTCCGTATCTCGCTCGTCCTCGCTCTCGACCATTGCCGCCCCCGTGCTCTTCCCGTGGTGAAGACCCAGATACAAGTAGGCGGTGTCGTCGTACGCCTCATCCGGCTCGACCACGAAAAGCAGGTCCCCCTCCCAATCCTTCGCTGAACGTTGATACGATGCACTCTCATTCAGACGACTTCTTAACGCCTTGATCCACGGACCCGACGGGAACGGATAGGCCATCCATTCCTCCTTGCGCCCGCTACTCACCGGGCTTCGCCAGCCGGTCAACCAGTTTCAGCACGCCGAGGACACTCAGCGTCAGCTTGATCAGATCGCCCGGTTCGAAAGACGGAAGGCCCTCCTCCTCAGCCAGCCTGCGCTCGGCCGACCGAAGATATAGATGCGCGGCCAGCACACCGATCACCCCCCCCAGGGCACCGCCAATGACCATCACCTGCGTCCGCCTGTTCATCGATCTACCCCCTCCTTCGTAAGGCCGTGAACCAAACCCCGCACGGTCGCCAGAGCCGTCTGCACCGCAAAGATCGGTCTGCTCACAGCGTCCATCCCCACCTCGACGTATGACAGCCCAGCCGTCACCACCTCTCGCCCCTTCAGCAGCCAGGTCGGCAGGTTCCGGTGTCTCAGTAGCCTCCAGACGCCGTAGACCACCGCGCCAGACACCACCAGCGGTATCAGGGTGAACACGAAGGCTCCCGCAGCGAGAATGATCACGGAGATGTCACGCAGCATGCTCATATCGCACCACCCTCCTCCCGTCGAGTATACCCCCGCCCCTGCCGTCCGTCAACCGCCCATCGCCGACGCCATCTTTTTCAGCACATCGACCAGCATCTCCTGCCACCCAGGCCCCTTGGGCAGCCAGATCCCGTGCCGACTGATGCTCGCCTGCCCATCGAGAACCCGCCGCAGCTCCTCGCGGGGGAATTCACCGCCTCCAGGCCGCAATGCCAGACGCCCATTGTCGATCGTGACGATCCCCACCCCGGCATCTCGCGCCAGCGCCTTCAACCGGAGCTGATACATCAGGTTCTCCGCGGGACCCGGCAGCGGCCCGAACCGATCAACCAACTCCCTCGCCAAGCTCTCAATCTCCTCCATCGACTTCAATTCCGCCAGCCGCCGGTACATCTTCAGCCGCAGCCAGGTATCCGCCACGTAGTCTTCAGGCAGACTCACCGGAATCGGCAGATCGATGCGGATGTCCGTCAACGGCTGGGGGGGCGGCGGCTTCCCCTCCCGCTCCGCCTTCAGCTCTTCGACCGCCCGCGCCAACAGCCGCGTGTAAAGATGGAAACCGACGTCCGAGATGTGACCCGACTGCCGCGTTCCCAGGATGTCCCCCGCGCCGCGGATCTCCAGATCTCGCATGGCGATGGTATACCCGTCACCCAGCCCACTTGCCTCCCGGATTGTCTCCAGTCGCCGCCGTGCCTCTGGCGTCAGACGGCTCTCTCGATCGTGGAAGAAATACGCATAGGCCCGCTCCGCAGCCCGCCCTACCCGACCCCGAAGCTGATAGAGCTGAGCCAGGCCGAAGCGCCCCGCTCTCTCGACGATAAGCGTGTTCGCCGCTGGAATGTCGAGCCCGCTCTCGATGATGGTCGTGCAGACCAATACGTCAATCTCGCCGTCGACGAAGCGCACCATCGTCTCTTCAAGATCCCGGCCGCGCTTCCGACCGTGAGCCACCCCAAACGCCGCTTCCGGGATAATCCGCTCCAGCCGCCGCCGCGCCGCCTCGATGGTCTGAACCCGGTTGTGCACGTAGAAGACCTGCCCCCCTCGCTCCAGCTCCCGCAGGATCGCACGCCGCACCAGTGCCCTGTCGTAGTCTCCCACGTACGTCGTCACCGGCAGACGTTCCTCAGGCGGGGTCTCAATGACGCTGATGTCTCGCACCCCCGTCAGCGCCATGTATAGCGTGCGCGGAATCGGGGTGGCAGTCAGCGTTAGCACGTCGAGCTGAGTGCGCATCTTCTTGAACGTCTCTTTGTGAGTGACGCCAAAGCGCTGCTCCTCATCGATGATCAGCAGGCCCAGATCGGCAAAGGCCACGTCATCCTGGAGCAGCCGATGCGTGCCGATCACAATGTCGATCTGCTCGCCCAGCAGTCTCTCGAGGATCTCCTCTTGCTTGGCGTCAGTGCGGAAGCGCGAGAGCATCTCAATCTCCACCGGGAACGGCTCCATCCGCTGGCGGAACGTGGCGTAGTGCTGCTGTGCCAGCACCGTCGTCGGGACCAGCACAGCAACCTGCCTGCCATCCATCACCACTTTGAATGCAGCCCGGACCGCCACCTCCGTCTTGCCGTACCCGACATCCCCGCAGATGAGCCGATCCATCGGCTGCGGGGCCTCCATATCATCCTTGACGTCGGCAATCGCGTCCCGCTGTCCCGGGGTCTCGAAATACGGAAAGGACGCCTCCAGCTCGGTTTGCCACGGCGTGTCAGGGCGGTACGCATACCCCTCCGCCAGCTCGCGCGCCGCGTACAGATCCAGCAGCTCGCGCGCCACCTCCTCGGTGGCCTTCTTCACCCGATCCTTGACGTCCCGCCACCGCGCCTTGCCCAACCGGCTGAGCACCGGCGGCCGATCATCTGCGCCAATGTAACGGCTCAGTCGATCCGTCTGATAGATGGGGACGAACAGACGGTCATCGCCGCCGTAGTCGACCGCCAGATACTCCTGCTCGCTGCCCTCGATCGACCGGGTCACCAGGCCGCGGAAGACGCCTATCCCATACTCCACGTGGACCACATAATCGCCTGGCGAGAAGTCAGAGAACGTCGACTCCGGGGCCGTCTTCCGACGGTGCACCGGCCGCCGGGGAGCAGGCCGTCGCCAGCCGAAAATCTCGCCGTCCGTCAGCAGCTGGGTCGACACACCCCGGGCCGGCTGAAGCATCCAGCCCTCATCCAGAGCACCCTGCACGAAGATCAGCGGCGAGCGCGGAGCCTGCCTCAGATCGTCCATCGGCGGGACGTAACGGTGCTCCCGGCTCCACAGGTCGGCCAACCGGCGCGCCTGGCGGCTGACGACGACCACTTGGTCACCCCGCCCCTGCGCCGCCTCGATGTGGTCCAGCAGAGGCTTGAGCTGCCCCCCAAAGCGGGGGCCGGGCACAAAGCACTCGCCCAGTGGCGACGTCATCTCCTCTCTGCCGTGACCCAGGGTGAGCACCGGTCGATCTGTCGTCATCTCCGACCAATCGTCCCAGGTGGCATAGGGTAGAGGGTAGTCCTCCGGCAACACACCCGCCTTCTCAACGGACGCCTTCAGATCCAGCGCCTCCTCCTCCAGCTGCGCCCACGTGTCCGCCAGCTCCCACTCATCGTCCACCACCACCGTTCCGCCCTGCGGCAGATAATCCAGCAACGTCGCCGGGCTGGTGTACAAATACGGAAGATAGAACTCCAAGCCCGCAAACGGAGCGCAGTCCGCTAGGCCGCGGTAGTGCGCCTCCAGTTCCTCAACCACGTCCTCCGGCAAGTCTTGCTCCAGCAGATTCGCCACGTGCTCAGCAGCCCGCGCCCCGTGCCGTGGCAGGGCCTCTCTCGCCGGAGTCACCGTCACACTCGCCACCCGTTCCTGCGAGCGCTGCGTTGCCGGGTCAAACCGCCGCATCGAGTCGACCTGATTGCCCCATAGCTCGATCCGGACGGGCAGTTCGTCGGCCGGCGGAAAAACGTCCACGATGCCACCCCGGTGGCTGAACTGGCCCGCCGCCTCCACGACGCTCACCGGCTCGTAGCCCAACCCGGCCCAGCGGCGCAGCGTGCGCTCCATGTCCAGAATCTGGCCCACAGCCACCTCACGGACCGACAGGCGGTATTGATGAAGAGGGAGGGTGAGCTGCATCACGGCCCGCGCCGAAGAGACGATGACCAGCGGCTCCTTGTCTTCACCACCTTCGTGCCGATCGTACAGCGCGGAGAGCACCCGCAGTCGCCCGACGACGATCTCATCGGTCCACGGGGCTCGGTCGTAGAAGAGCGTCAGCGGCTCTGGGAAGCGGAGTACGGAGGCCGAACCGCCTGACCAATCGTCAAGAGACTGGACGAGCTTCTGAGCCCGGCCCGTCGTGCCGGCGACGACCAGCGCAGCACGACGCCCGTCGGCAGCCAGATCCCTGACCAGCTTCGCCAGAACCGGAGCCCGGGCAGCCCTCATCAGGCCCAGGGGAGTCGGCAAGTCGCCCTGCCGCAGGTCCGCTCTCAGGCGGCGATACGGCTCCAGCTCTTCAAGCCAGTTCAGCAGTCCGGCGATGTCCATACTACACGCTCCGGTTGTACGAGCTCATGGCCTCGTCGATCCCCTCCGCCAGCCAGGTCTCGATCGCGGCCACAGCCTGCTCCAGCGCCTCGTCCAGCAGCGGCTCCTCATCGGCGGAGAAATCCTGGAGCACGTAGTCGGCCGGATCCGTCCGGCCTGGCGGCCGACCAATGCCAATCCGCAAGCGCGGGAAGTCCCGGCTGCCCAACTGACGGATGATCGAGCGCATCCCTCGGTGGCCTCCCGCACCCCCTGAAGGCCGCATGCGCGTGGTCCCCAGTGGCAGGTCGAGATCGTCGTAGACCACGAGCAGCCGCTCCAGGGGCACCTTGTAGAAGTTGACCAGCGAAGCTACGGCGTACCCGCTCCGGTTCATGAACGTGCGGGGCTTGAGCAGGATAACGGAGCGCTGCTTCACCCTACCCACCGCGATGAGCGCCCGCTTCTGCCGTCGATTGAAAGAGAGACCATGGGCAGAGGCGAGGCGCTCCACACACCGGAAGCCGACGTTGTGTCGATGGTCAGCGTACGTCGGGCCTGGGTTGCCCAGGCCGGCGATGAGACAGCGGCTCACAGCGATGCCTGACTGACTCTCTGAATACCCGACAGGCGCCTCAGCGGCCCGTCTCCGATGAGGTTGAGCGCTGCCGCAGGAACCACCGCACGCCAGCCTTTGCCAATCCGTAGAGCCCCCAGAGCGACAGCAGAAGCACCGTGATTAGACCACCGGCGCAGAACCCCTGGCGAAGCTGCCCCATGTTGAGCGGCACCTCCAGTCCGTCGTCAGACGGCACCGTTGGGGTCTCCTCCAAAGCCGGTTGACGGGTCGGCGTCGAGCGCGGGGTCGGCGACGGTGGCTGCTCAACGGCTACAGCCGTAGGCGTCGGGCCGGGGGTCGGCGTCACCTCCGGCGCCGCTTCCGTCGGCGTCTGCTCGGGCGTCGGCGTGTCGACGGGCTGCGTGTGATCCACCGTCAGATCCGTGACAAAGTAAACGTACGGGTTGTTTGGATCATCGACACCCCAAACTGCCAGCGCCAGCGTGTACTGACCATCCGGCAGCTGCGTCGTGTCCCAGGTTCCTAACACGTCATTCTCCACCTGCTGCCCCTCGACGATGGCGAAGTCTTGCCACTGTGAGCCGCCCTCCGGCTGCCGACCGGGCGCATATCGCACCTGGTAGAAGTCTATGTTCGGATGCTTGGCGATCCCCCTGACCTCGACCCGTCCACTGACCGTTGCCCCGTCATCCGGATAGGTGATCATCGATTGCGCCTGGAAAAGCGGCGCCGCCCGGCCCACCGGACCCATCACCAGCAGCATCGCCAGCACCACCAGTCCCACAGCCAACATACGCTTATACATTGATCTACCTCACAGTGCCCTCAACCAGTGCCCGACCGCACCACCACCGACTGCTCACCTCTGGACCCTGGTCTTCCTCCCTGGTCAACCCACAATCCCACCCCGGTCCTCTCCTGGTCCCGGGCCCCATTCGCTCGCGCCGCGCCTGCCACCAGCCGCCCTGTTCCGGCGCAGACCGAACCCCCTCGACCCACCACAATCAACAAAATAGTCTAGCACGAACACCACAGAATGGCAAGGTTACGATGCCGCTGTTCACCGCGCACCGCACAGCGCGCCACTTCCGCGTAGGTCGAGCACCGCGAGGGGGCAACACGCCTGGCGAACTGGAAGAACCGTCGAGCTTGGCACGACGGCAGTCCATCCTGCCCCCTCGCCACCCCACTTGACCAATCCACGGAAATGGACGACAATACCTCGCAGCCATAACCAGACACGGACTGTATCAGCAAATGACGGCCAAGCGATGTCTACCCTGACGCTCTGCCTCGTCATCCATAACCACCAGCCAGTCGGAAACCTGGCTCACGTCTTCGCCGAGGCTACCGAGAAGGCGTACGAGCCGATGCTCGACACCCTGACCCGCCATCCGGGCGTCCGGCTGACGATCCACTACACCGGTCCCCTCCTCGACTGGCTCGGCGCCAATCGGCCCGATCACCTGGATCAGCTGGGCGACCTCGTGGCCCAGGAGCAGGTCGAACTGCTCACGGGCGGCTACTACGAGCCCGTCCTCGCCGCTATCCCTGACGCCGACAAACGTGGACAGCTGCGCAAGATGACCGACTTCCTCGTCGAGCGATTTGGCCGTCGTCCCACCGGCGCCTGGGTCGCCGAGCGGATCTGGGAGCCGCACCTGCCGAAGCCCCTCGCCGAGGCCGGCGTCGAGTACACGCTCCTCGACGACACGCCGTTCAAGATGGTGGGCCTTACCGACGACGACCTCTTCGGGCCCTACATGACTGAGGAGCAGGGCTATCCACTGATGGTCTTCGGCAACGTGATGCACCTCCGTTACGCCGTCCCCTGGCATCCTGTCGAGACGGTCATCGAGTGGTTGCACGAGCAAGCCCAGGCCCATCCCGGCGGAGTCGCCGTATCCGGCGACGACGGAGAGAAGTTCGGCCTCTGGCCCGATACCTGGAACCACTGCTGGGGAGAGACCAGGTGGGTTGAGCGCTTTTTCACTGCCCTCGAGGCCAACGCCGACTGGCTGGACACCCGCCCGCTGGGCGAAGTAGCCGCCCGCTGGGCGCCCCTCGGTCGCGTCTACCTGCCGTGCGGGTCCTACGAGGAGATGATGCACTGGGCCCTCCCGCCCGATGCCTTCGCCGAACTCGCTCGAGTACAGCGCGAGCTCGAGGAACAGGGACGGGACGACGTACGGCGCTTCGTAACAGGGGGATTCTGGCGCTCCTTCATGCGCCGCTATGACGAGGTAAACCAGATGCACAAGAAGATGCTCTGGGTCAGCCGCAAGGCCCGCGCTCTGCCGGAAGGGGAAACGAGGCGCCGGGCCCTGGATCACACCTGGTCAGCTCAGTGCAACTGCGCCTACTGGCACGGCCTGTTCGGTGGCATCTACTTCTTCCACATCCGCGTCGCCAACTTCGCCCACCTGATCGCGGCAGAGGAGTTGGCCGACCGCGGAGCTGGGCAGGTCCCAACCTGGGCCCGTGTCGAGCGGCGAGACTTCGACGCCGACGGGCAGGAAGAGGTCATCCTCAACACCGACCAGCAGGTCTTGATCTTCAAGCCATCGTACGGCGGCACCCTGGTCGAATGGGACTGGCGGCGCCGTCGCTACAACCTCCTCAACACCATGACCCGCCGCCGCGAAGGGTACCACCGCGACTTGCGCAGGGCAGCCGAGGAGGGACGCCTCTTCCTCCCTGGAGAAGCGGAGATTCCAAACGGCGTGGCAGTGAAGGAGCAGGATGTCCACCTCTGCCTCTTCTACGACCGGCACCGGCGCGCCGCGCTCCTCGACCACTTCCTCGACCCTGGAACGACACCCGAGGCCTTCTACCAGGCAGATTACGAAGAACGGGGCGACTTCGTCCGCCGGCCATATCGTGCCACAGTCGAAGAGAAGAAAGAGGCTGTGACGTTGACCCTGGCACGCGACGGCACCGTCTCGGAGGGCGAGGTCGCCTTCCGCGTCCGAATCGAAAAGACCATCGACCTGGAGGCCGGCTCGCCCGAACTGACGGTCAGCTATCGCGTAACCGGCCTCGACGACATCTCGGCCAATCTCCGCTTTGGCGTTGAGCTGAACTGGGGGATCGTAGGCGGCGACAGCCACCACGGCTACCTCGCCGTGGGCGCCGACCGCCGCAGCCTGAACACCTTCGCGGGCGACGCGGAGATCTCAACCCTGACCGTCGGATCGACGCTGCCCGATCTGGCCGGCGAGGTGAAGCTCCATCTCGGTCGGCCGGCCAATCTATGGTACTTCCCACTGGAGGTCGTCTCCAACTCGGAGGCCGGCTACGAACGGGTCTACCAGGGCACGTGTACCCTCCTTTGGTGGGACATGTTGCTGGAGCCCGGGCGCCCCTGGGAGGCAGAGCTGACCCTCACCCTGACGGAGCTCGACCTCTAGCCGCTGTCGACCCCACACGGCTCCCGGCACAGGGTGAACAGCTTCTATGCGTCAAGACGAGTAAGCGATCATTTAGATGCTCCTGATGGACATGCGATGCCCTGAGCAACGTCGAAGGGCCGCCCACAGACTGGTGATCGGTACCGACGTGAATAAGGAGTCCCGTATGCACTCTCCCTTGTCGCACCCCTGCGCCCAGTCGCGCATTACGATGGAGTTCCACATCTCCCGTGAAGCGCGTGAGCTCTACGACTTCGACCAGTCGCTATTCACCCTCACCGGCAACGTGATCTTCGCCAACTTCCATGCCGCCCGCGTCTTCGCTCAGAAGATGAACCAGCGGCGCGATCTGGTCCGCTACCCGGAGCGGGCCGCGAGGGCGGGTCAGATCAACGCCATGGGCCTCATCGACGAGATCCTCCACTACATCGTCCAGCGGTACCGGCAGCAGAGGAACCCCGCGGTCATGCAGGAAGCGTTGGACTGGCTCGAGGAGCACGTCGGCGCAGAGAACCTCGACAGGACCTTGCGTCGCTTCGTCGACAAGTTCCCCCCGCTCGCTGTCTACCGGCAGGAGATCGATGTCGACGACTACCTGGAGGGGGAGACCGACGGCGTCCCCAATCGCCGCATCGTCCTCGAGGAGATGCTCCTGCTCTGGCTGGCCAACGAGAACCCCGGCTACTCCCCCTTCATCGAGCTGTTCGACGACACCGAGCTTGAGAAGGAGACCACCTACCGCGAGGTCATGTCCGCCCTGGACGACTTCTTCGATACCCAACCCACCTTCGGACCCGACGAGCAGACTCTGGTCGACATGCTCCGCAGCCCCGCCACCGCCTCGCCCCACTCCCTCTCGGGACAGCTGGAGTTCATGCGCCAGCGCTGGGGTCCGCTGCTCGGCAGGTACCTCTACCGTCTCCTCACCAGCCTCGATCTCATCGCCGAGGAGCAGAAGGCTGCTTTCCTGGGCCCCGGTCCAAGCCGCGTCTACGAGTTCGAAGGGTTAGAGGTTGAGCGCTTCAGCCCCGACCAGGACTGGATGCCCCAGGTCGTCCTCCTGGCCAAAAACGCCTACGTCTGGCTCCATCAGCTCTCGCGGGAGTACGAACGCTCGATCAGCCGCCTCGACCAGATCCCCGACCAGGAGCTGGACACCCTGGCCAGACGCGGCTTCACCGCCCTGTGGCTCATTGGTCTATGGGAGCGGAGCTCGGCCTCGCAGCGCATCAAACAGATGATGGGAAACCCGGAGGCCGTCGCGTCTGCCTACTCAGTGGACGACTACCGCGTCGCCGATGACCTCGGCGGAGAGGACGCGTACGCCAACCTTCGCGACCGGGCCTGGCAGCGGGGCATCCGTCTCGCCAGCGACATGGTGCCCAATCACATGGGTATCGACTCCCACTGGGTCATCGAGCACCCCGACCGCTTCCTCTCCCTCGACCACTCGCCGTTCCCCTCCTACTCCTTCAGCGGCCCGGACCTGTGCAGCGACGAACGGGTGGGCATCTATCTGGAGGATGGCTATTACGATCGCACCGACGCCGCCGTCGTCTTCAAGCGCCTCGATCACTGGACCGGCGACGAGCGGTACATCTACCACGGCAACGACGGCACCAGCATGCCGTGGAACGATACCGCGCAGCTCAACTTCCTGAAGGAGGAGGTGCGCGAGGCGGTGATCCAGATGATCCTTGACGTCGCGCGGAAGTTTCCCATCATCCGCTTCGACGCCGCGATGACCCTCGCCAAGAAGCACTATCAGCGCCTCTGGTTCCCGGAGCCCGGCACCGGCGGGGCGATCCCCTCGCGCGCGGAGCACGGCCTGACCAGGCAGCAGTTCGACGCGTTGATGCCGCAGGAGTTCTGGCGCCAGGTTGTCGACCGTGTCGCACAGGAGGTGCCCGATACCCTTCTCCTCGCCGAGGCCTTCTGGCTCATGGAAGGCTACTTCGTGCGCACCCTCGGCATGCATCGCGTCTACAACAGCGCCTTTATGAATATGCTCCGCGACGAGGACAACGCCAAGTATCGCAGCGTGATGAAGAACACGCTGGAGTTCGATCCGCGCATCATGAAGCGCTACGTCAACTTCATGAACAACCCCGACGAGCGCACGGCGGTCGACCAGTTCGGCAAGGGCGACAAGTACTTCGGCATCTGTACCCTCCTGGCCACCATGCCGGGTCTCCCCATGTTCGGACACGGGCAGATCGAAGGGTACGCCGAGAAGTACGGCATGGAATACCAGCGCGCGTACTGGGATGAGACGCCAGACCCGCACCTGGTGGAGCGCCACCAGCGCGAGATATTCCCCCTCCTCCACAAGCGCTATCTCTTCGCCGGCGTCGAGAACTTCCTCCTCTACGACTTCTTCACCGCCGAGGGACACGTCAACGAGGATGTCTTTGCCTACTCAAACCGCGTCGGCGACGAGCGCGCCTTGGTCCTCTACCATAACAAGTACGCCGAGACCCGTGGCTGGGTCCGCACCTCCGTCGCCTATGCGGTAAAGACCGGGGACGACGAGAAGCGCCTGGTTCAGCGATCCCTCGGCGAGGGGCTCGATCTGCGCGACGACGACGAGACCTTCACCATCTTCCGCGATCACGTCGACGATCTGGAGTACATCCGCAGGAACCGGGAGCTCCACGAGAAGGGTCTCTACGCCCAGCTCGGCGCCTACACTCACCACGTCTTCCTCGATTTCCGCCAGGTTCGCGACACAGCCTGGCACCAGTACGCCCAGCTCACCGCATACCTTGACGGACGAGGCGTGCCCAGCGTCCAAGAGGCCCTCAAGGAGCTCCTCCTCCAGCCCGTCCACCGGCCCTTCCGCGAGCTCGTCAACCCGGATCTCTTCCACCGGCTGATGGAGGCCAGGGAGCGCCCGGACGACGCCATGGAGGCCGACGAGCGCCGGGAGCTGGTCGACGAGGTGGAGCGCAGGATGCTCCACCTGCTCCGCGCCATCCAGTCCCGGGCCGACGGGGGCAATGGCGCAGAGACCGTCGCTGGCGAGGTCCGACGGAAGCTCGATGTGGCACTGACGCTTCCCAGCATCGGCCGCCACCTGCCGCTGCGCGCTTCCGTCGCCGAGGCGCTCCACGACGGCCCCCCCGCTGTCCCTGCCGTTGGCCTCGATGACGACGTCGAGACCTGGTCGACCCTGCTCGCATGGCTCTTCACCCACGCCCTCGGCAAGGTCGTCGATGAGTCGGCCTTCGCCCAGATAAGCCGCAGCTGGCAGGATGAATGGTTGCTCGGCAAGATCACCGCCGGTGTCCTGCAGGATCTGGGCCTCGACGAAGGCTCCGCCTCGTGGGCCGTCAACACCGTGAAGATCGCGACCGCGCACCAGCGCTGGTTCGAGATCGACGATCCCGCCGGCGACCGGGCCTACCGGATCCTCCATGCCTGGCTGGAGGACGAAGAGGTTCAGCGCTTCCTGCAGGTCAACCGCTACCAGGACGTGCTCTGGTTCAACGCTGAGGCCTTCGGGCAGCTGCTCTGGTGGATGGAGCTCATAGCCGCCGTCGCCATCGCCGCCGATCCACATCGCTCACCCGAGCAGGCAGCCGAGGCCATCGCCGCCTGCCACCGCGTGATCACGAGCCTCCAGCGCGCCGAGGCTGAATCCGACTACCAGCTGGAGAAGCTCCTCGACGCCGCCAGAGCCGTGTAGATCGGGTTTGCGACCCGACCGGCTATCCCGTTTCGAGAGCCCCCTCGAGACCGCGAGAACGTGTGCCAGCCTTCGTCGACCGGCCTGCTGACGTCTCACCTCCACACCACCCCACGCTCACAGGGGATCGCCAGATCCCCGCCCAACTCTGCGCTTCAGCC
>CAYMHT010000007.1:0-58054 GCA_964390305.1 uncultured Anaerolineales bacterium | reverse complement strand
CTTAACCCAAACCTCACTCCGCTTTCCCAAAACAGGGGCTACAAGGGCCGAGACACAAAAAAGCCCAGCCCCTGAGGGCTGGGCTCTGACAACCGAGCGGTCCGTCTCAATCCAGCTTCCGAATGACCATCACGACCTTCCCCTGCACCTCCACCTGCCTGGGATCATCGACATAGATCGGGTCCATCGTCGGGTTAGCCGGCTGAAGTCGGATGCGCCCACTCGGCTCTTGGTAGAAATGCTTGAGCGTCACCTCCCCTTCCCTCTGCAGCCACACGGCCGCCATCTCCCCATTCTCGACGCGGCTCTGATGCTGCATAATGACGATGTCTCCGTCGTTCACCAGCGCATCCACCATGGAGTCGCCCTCGACCTCCAGGGCATACAGTCGCTCCAGATTCCCCAGGATGTCACGAGATACCTCGATCGTCTCGTCCCCCATCAACGCGAAATCGCTGCTCGGAACCGGTACCGGTTCACCGGCCACGATGCGCCCCAGCAGCGGAAGATGGACCGTGCGACCCGATGTGATGTGACTGCGACCCGCCCGTGCCAGTCGCAGACCCCGCGACACCTCTCGATCGCGGACGATGTACCCTCCCTCCTCCAGGCGATCCAGGTTGTAGCTCACCACGGACGTGGAGCTGATACCTGTCGCGGCACAGATCTCACGCATAGACGGTGGATATCCATTGTCCCCGATATACTCGCCCACGAACTCCAAGATGTCCCGCTGTCTTTCCGAGATGCCTTCACCCATCCCCAGCCTCCTTGCTCCCCATAGTCTTTACTACCATTATATAAGAACATACGTTCTATGTCAAGCGGAATTGCCCTTCCACTCCGTTTCCTGTACAATCGCCACCAGCGTCCAGCTCTCCTTCCATCCCAGTTCAGGGAGGCCAACCATGCGAGTTTTCGTCACCGGATGCAAAGGCCAACTCGGCCGTGCCCTGTTTGAGGCGTTGACCACCCACACGGTGGCTGGGTGCGACCTTCCGGAAACAGACATCACGGACCCACCCGCCATCACCGCAGCCATCAGAGCGTTCGCCCCAGACGTCGTCATCCACTCAGCCGCCTGGACCGACGTCGACGGCTGCGCCCGAAACCCCGACAAAGCCTATCGAGTCAACGCTCTCGGAACTCAGAACGTTGCCCTCGCCTGCGCTTCCAGTGACGCGGCCATGGTCACCGTCAGTACCAACGAGGTTTTCGACGGCGAGGCCACCCAGCCGTATCGAGAGTGGGACCAGCTCCACCCTATCAATCCTTATGCCCGGTCGAAGGCGGCCGGCGAGTGGTTCACGCGCCACCTTCTGACCCGCTTCTACATCGCCCGTACGGCCTGGCTCTACGCTCCGGAAGGGAGAAACTTCCCCCACCGCATCATCGAGCTGGCCGACGAGCTCGGAGAACTCCGCGTGGTCACCGACGAGGTGGGGAATCCCACTTTCGCCCCGGATCTGGCACAGGCTCTGGCCCAGCTCATCGAGACCGACGCCTACGGCGTCTACCATCTCACCAACGCGGGCTACGCTTCCCGTCTCGATCTTGCTCGGGAAATCCTTCGCATCTCCGGGCGGGAGGATGTGCCCATTGAGGCGATCACCCTGGACGCTTTCGACCGGGATTCGACCCCGCCCCGCTTCGCGCCCCTGGCCAACACGGCTGCCGCTGCCCTGGGGATCCGGCTGCGACCATGGCAGGAGGCCCTTCAGGCATTCCTGGCCTCTACCTAGAACCCACTCAGACCGTCATGGCCCTTGATATCGCGGTAGGGGGTACATCGTGTATGGCGACAAAGAAACCGGCACCGAGACACCTCAGCCCGAGAAGCTCTCTTTCCAAGAGAAGCTGACCTACGGCCTCGGAGATGTCGCACACTCCGCCGGGCCGGGGACCATCGTCCCCTTCTGGTATCTATTCTTTCTCACCGACATCGCTCGGTTGAAGCCTGGCCTGGCCGGACTGACGATTCTGATCGGGGGGATCTGGGACGCGATCAACGACCCCCTGGTAGGATTGTGGTCCGACCGCACGCGCACCCGATGGGGGCGCCGGCGCCCTTTCCTGCTCTTTGGGGCTCTGCCCTACGGGGTGACCTTCGCCCTGATGTGGTGGGTGCCGCCGATCGAGGACCAGTTGCTGAAAGCGCTCTACTTCGCCCTGATCTACATCCTCTTTGACACCGCCGTTACCATCGTCAGCTGTCCTTACTACGCTCTGACACCGGAGCTGACACTCGACCACGACGAGCGAACCTCCCTCACCTCGTACCGGATGTTTATCTCCATCATCGCCGGGCTCATCACCGCAATCGGTTTCTCTCTGGTGCTCGACGCAGCGCCCGATGAGCGGACCGCCTTCTGGGTCATGGGGCTCTTGTCCAGCGCGGTTTTCGTCACCACGATTCTCGTCGCTTTCTTCGGCACCCGTGAGCGGGCCGGCTTCCAGGCCGAGGCGCCCGCCCGTCCACTGGAGAGCCTGCGCTTCGTGCTCCGCAACCGTGACTGGCGCTACACCGTCGGCATGCGCATCTTAAGCTGGATTCCCGTCGACGTAGCGTCGGCCGTCTTTGCCTACTTCTTGATCTACTGGATCGGGATGCAGACCACGGAAGCTTCGCTGGTGCAGGCGGTCCTGCTGGGCAGCGCGGCCTTAACCATGCCCTTGATCCTGTGGATGACCCGACGCTGGGAGAAGAAGACAGCCTTTATCGTCGCCATCGCGTCGTGGGCTGTGGTGATGCTGGGCCTGTTGCTCGTCCCACAGGGTGCGAAGCACCTCGTCTGGCCCATCGCTATCCTCGTCGGCCCGGGTGTCGCCGCCGCCCATACCCTTCCGACGGCAATGAGCGCAGACACCCTCGACGTCGACGAACTGAACAGCGGAAGGCGCCAGGAGGGCGTCTACGCCGGCTTCGAGGTGTTCGTCCGCAAGCTCTCCACCAAGCTGGTGCTGGCCGGGATCGGTCCCGTGCTGGCATGGGCGGGTTACGTGGAGCGAGTGGCGTCTCAAACGCCACAGACGCTGTTGGCTATACGGCTCCTGATCGCGGTGGTGCCGACTATCATTCTTCTGGGGGCCATCATCGTGGCCTGGCGCTATCCGTTGACCCGGAGCCGGCATCGCGCGATCCAGAAGGAGCTGGCCCAGCGGCGCACCGTGACGGCCGATCCCCGGTTTGGCGGCAGCTAGCGCCGACGCGTCTGGTTCCCTCCACGTTATCCGTTGTGGCTGGTCTCCTGACCAGCCACCAGCACGTAGGCGGGCTTCCTATGCCCGACGATCTCTGACGGAGCTATCCCGACCGCCGAGCGGAAGGTCGTAGTCTTCTCGCCGGGACCAGCGGCAGCCAGAGCCCAAATCGTCGACCGTCAGCGCGTGCCAGCCAATGCCAACCAGGTAGCCCCATGAGACAAGACCACAACCTGCTCGTCGTAAGCGATCTCCATCTGAGCGAGGGCTGGAACCCGAACACGGGGAAGACCTCGCGCCTTGAGGATTTCTTCGCTGACGGGGCCTTTGCTCGCTTCCTTCGCTATCACGAGAGGATCAAGAACCAGCCCCGCTTCGGGGGACGTCCCTGGCTGCTCGTTCTCAACGGCGATGTCTTCGATTTCCTGCAGGTAGTCTCACTGCCGCGAGAGGGCATGGCGCTCCGGACGGTCAAAGGCGTCGACCGTCAAAGCGACCTCCCCGCCAATGAGCGCGAATATGGCCTGGGAACGACGGCCGCCGAGTCGGAGTGGAAGCTGAAACAGATCGCCAGGGGCCACCAGCCGTTTTTCGCCGCTCTGGGTGGGTTTGTGGCGCACGGCAACCACGTGGCCGTCGTTCGCGGGAACCACGACGTGGAGCTCCATTGGGAGCCGGTCGAGGACCGCTTCATCGTCGAGGCAAAACGGGCCTACGTGCGAAAGAGGTTTCGGGAGGGGCGTGGCCCGCCCCTCACCCTGACAGCCTGTCGAGAGCGGATCCATTTCTACCCCTGGTTCTACTACGAGCCGGGGCGGGTCTACGTGGAGCACGGCGGGCAGTACGAGGCGGCGAACCACTTCCGCGATTTTCTCAACCCCGTTCTGCCTGGCGATCCAGCACACATCGAGCTGCCGTGGGGGAGCCTCTTCGTCCGCTACCTGTTCAACAAGGTGGAAGACGTCCACCCCTTCGCCGACAACGTCAAACCGCTGACGCGATACCTGAGCTGGGCGTTTAGGAAGAACCCGGTCAAGGCGACACAGGTGCTTGTGCGTCGCGGATCCGTCTTCCTGCGCGCCTTATGGAAGGCGGGTCGCAAGGCAGCGGCCCCCTTGCAGCACCCGACTTCCGCGAAACCCCATGTTGACGACGAAGCTGCTCCCCTTCCGCGGGAGGCGACCGAGCAGATCGAGGCGCTGGCACAGCGTCGCGTAGAAAACGCCTGGCGGTCCTGGATCGCATCGCTGCTGAATGGTCTGACCTCGCTCCTGACGCTGCTCATCGTCGCAGCACTGGTCCTCCTAGCGGGCTGGACCCTCTTTCTGGCCCAGGAGCCTTGGTGGATGGTGGTGGCGTACCTGGCCATGGCCGCCACCGCCACATTCCTCCGCCGAAGGCTGAGGCAAAGCCTGTCGCGGCTGTCCGGGCAGGATTACCTGAGCGAGGTGGCGCAGGAGTTGGAACAGATACTCCAGCGGGCTGGGGGCGTCGACACCATCGCCCTCGGACATAGCCACCGCCCGGCGATCGAGCGGCTTCAGGACGCCTGGTACGTCAACACCGGCACATGGATCCCGGTGTACGAGAGGGAGGGGACAGTCGAGGGCCGAGAGGTGCTCACGTTTCTGCGTCTGAGTCGGGGGAGCGAGGATTCCCCGGAGCTGCTCGACTGGGACGACGCCGCCGGCGCCCCGGCCAGGATGGTGCTGTGGCAGGACGACGGGTTGGTCAACCGCTGAGCTGACGTCCCGATAGCCGCCCTGCCCGTATACCCACTGGTGCCTCTACAGAATGCCGACCTGACTATGATCGGCCAGCGTCAGTTTGTAGGCCTTCGGCTTGATGGGCGAGCGGGTCAAATTGACGTTGCGACCGATGAGGCTGTCCTGGATGCGCGCCGGGATGTCGCGAATCACGCTCTCCTCGAGCACGATGGCCCGCTCGATCTCGCTATCCTCGATCTCCACGTCGTGATAGATGGACGTGAACGGACCCACGTAGGAGTTCACGATCCGGGTGCGCTCCCCGATGATGGAGGGGCCCCGGACCACGCTGTTGATGATCTCGGCCCCCTTCTCCAGCGTCACCCGGCTGTCCACCTCCGAATCCCGGTCGACGTACCCCTCGACCTGGGGCGTCAGTCCCTCCAACACCAGCCCGTTCGCCTTCAACAGCTCGTTCGGCTCCCCCGTGTCGATCCACCACCCCCGGTGGATGTAGGGATAGACCTTGAAGTCGTTCTCCACCAGCCACTGGATGGCATCCGTGATCTCCAGCTCCCCGCGCCAAGAGGGCGTGATGCTCGCCACCGCCTCGTGAACATGGTGATCGAACATATAGATGCCCACCAGGGCCAGATCCGACGGCGGGTCATCCGGCTTCTCCACCAGTCGCACCACACGTCCCTCACCGTTCAACTCCACCACGCCGTACCGCTCCGGATGCTCCACACGGGTCAGGACAATCTGGGAGCTCCAATCCGACTGCTCGAACTGTTGAACCAGCTCCCCGATCCCCCCTTGGATGACGTTATCCCCCAGGAACATGACGAAGGGCTCCTCTTCCAGAAAATCCTGGCTCACCTTGACCGCGTGCGCCAGCCCCAGAGGCTTCTCCTGATGGATGTACGTCACGTCGACGTCCCAGCGACCGCCGCGTCCCACGGCGGTCTTGATCTCCTCACCCGTGTCGCCGACGACGATGCCGATATCGTCGATCCCAGCATCGCGAATCGCCTCGATCACGCGGAAGAGAATCGGCTTGTTAGCCACAGGGATCAGTTGCTTCGCGCTTGTGAACGTCAGCGGCCAGAGCCGGGTGCCCGTGCCGCCGCTGAGAATCAGCCCCTTCACCGATGGTTCTCCTTTCTCTCGATCAGTACCCACTCAAGCTCACGCCGCGGGGCGCCTCGCTCAGCACCGCACCGAGGATGCGCACGTGCACACGTTCCAGCAGCTCCTTCGCCCGCTCAGCATGATCGCGACGCGTGCGGCCGGCAGCAACCACCAGCAGGACCCCGTCCACCTTCGTGCCCAGCACGGCGGCGTCGGTCACAGCGACGACCGGCGGCGCATCGAAGAGGATCACGTCGGCCCGCTCCCTGAGCGCCTGAATGACCCGCTCCATCTTGCTGGAGCCGAGGACGTCCGCCGGGTTCGGCGGCAGGGGTCCGCTCGGCATCAGCAGCAGATTCTCGACCCCGACGTCGAGGAGAGGCGGCTGGTCCACTGCCTCCTCCTCGAGGATCATCGTCATCAGCCCGCGGTCGTTCGACACGCCGAAGACATCCTGCAGTGCCGGCCGACGCAGGTCAGCGTCGACCAGGATCGTACGCCGCTCCCCCTGCGCCATCGTCACGGCCAGGTTGGCCACAACCTCAGACTTCCCCTCGTCCGACGCCGGGGACGTCACCACCAGGGTCTCAATCGACCGATCCAGGGCGGCGAAGAACGTGAGATTCGTGCGCAACGTACGGTAGGCCTCAGCTGCCGGGCTGCGAGGCTCGGTCAGCGTGATCAGGTCGGGTTGTCCAGCCATTCTACCTCCCTTTATGTGCGTTCAATCGAGCGGACATCACCAGGTAGAGGGGATGGCCCCCACCACGATCAGACCCAGTTGGCGCTCAATGTCCTGAGGGGTGTGGATAATGCCCACCTCGAGCCACTCCTGGAAGAAGATGATCACACCCGCAATGGCCAGCCCGAACAAGACGCCGGCAGCCAGCATGATCTTGGTGCTCGGGGGCCAAGACTGGCTGTAGCGCGGCTGGTCGCGGAGAATAGCCTCCACTCGGTCCTCTTTTCGCAGCCTCGTGTTCTCCTCTTCTCGCCACTGTAGGAGCAGATTGGCCCACGTCCGGGCGATGTCGTTCGCCTGATCACCGTCGTAGTCCTCGACCTCGATCTTGATCACCATCCGATCGATCTCGGCGGCGAAGTGCGTATTCGCCCGCAACCGTTCCGGCGTCATCGGCAGCTGCAGCTCGTCAATCACGTCTTGGGCCCATTCATACGAATCCGCCACCGTCATGTACGGGCGCAAGAGTATGTTCGCCGCCTGTGCCGCGCCGAAGTCGGGGCGGGCAGGATTGATGATCACCTCGGCCGTCGAGGTGTATTGAGGATGCTGCAGCTCACTGAAGACAACGGCGCTGCCGGTGGTCACGACGACGGCCAGCACGATGATCCACCAGCGCTTCCGCAAGATTCGCACGTAGTCGCTAAGCTCCATCCATGAACCTCCTCTCAAGAGCGGACAATTCTACCATACGAACAGACAATGACCAAATCCCAAATGACAGAGGACCACTGAGGTCATCCGTTCATTGATCATTGGGCTTTTGGCTTTGGTCATTTGTCCATTTGTTCACTTGCTTATCTATCACTTGACAACTGTCCGCTCCCTCGCTTCCGGGGTATGCGAACCAACACCTCCCAACCGAGCTCCTTCAACTCCTCCGCCTCGTGAACTGTGGGATCGAGGTAGTGCCAGAGGAAGGCCAGGCCAGCCCCCACGAACACCGCCAATCCCAGCCTTATCGCCGGCTCTGTCAACTGCGCCCGCAAGCCGGGCGGCACCGCTACCGGGGCGGGATCGTCCAGGGGACGCACAGCCGGCTCAACGTCCTCCAACTGGGGGTAGTACGCTCCGCTGTTTGCGACCAACTCATCCTCGATCGCCTGCGCGACAGCGACAGTCTGCTCGGCGTCGGGCCACGTAAGGTAGACGACCAGAATCGACTGAGCATTGTCCGTGACGATCGCCCCCTGGATGGCCTCCGCCGCGACCTCGCCCCCCAAATCGTTCAGGCGCGCCGCCACCGCCTGCGCGAAAGCCCCGGTTTCGGCGACATCCGCCAGGCCGTTGGCGATGTACTCAGACGCGAGCCAGGGATAGTAGCGATCGTAGTCGAGGCTCAACCCGGCCGGCTCCGTCCCAGCCGAGAACCGCATCACCACCTGGTACGTCGTGGGGGGCGGGGCGTAGCTCACCGCGATGAAGATGGCAACCACAGCCACCGGGGTGACCACCAGCCACCAACGCCGCAGCAGAATCCTCGCATACGCTCTCAGTTCCATTCGGCTTCCTCCTCCTTGCTGCCCACTCGCCCTCACCATCCCGGCTGACCCAGCGCGCCGATCTGCTGCACCGCCTATCCCGCCGTGGATCTGGCGCTCTCGACCAGGTCGCGCGAACCAGTACGCTCTCTGCGGTTCCGCGGCGCCCGGTCTTTGATGAATTGGAGCAGCTTCTCCCGGAACACCGGCACCGCAAACCGCTCCGCATTCGCCCGGCAAATCTCGCGCTCTATCTTGCTCGGGTCGAAGCCCTGCACCGCTTCCGCCAGGGCATCGGGCGTCGGTTCATGGAACAACACCCCGGTCTCGCCCTCGATCACAGTATCGAGCGCGCCGCCGGCTCCGTACGCAACCACCGGCCGCCCCGCAGCCTGCGCCTGAACGGGCGCAATGCAGAAATCCTCCTCCCCGGGCAGGATATAGGCCTGACAGCGCGCGAACAAACCTGGTAGCTCCTCGTCGGGCACGTAACCCAGGAACGTCACGTTCGAGCCGGCCATCCCCTCCAGGGCGTCGCGATCCCGTCCGTCGCCAGCAATCACCAGGGGGCGCTCCAGACGATCAAACGCCCGTACGGCCAGATCGATCCGCTTGTACGGAACCAGCCGGGACACGATGAGGTAGTAATCGTCGTGCTCGTCCGAGGGATGGAAACGGTCAGTATCCACCGGGGGGTGGATGACGGAGGACTCCCGCCGGTAGTACCGGTGGATCCGTTCCTGTATCTCGCGGGAGATGGCGATGAAGTGGTCCACCCGTTGAGCCGCTCGGTAGTCCCATCGGCGCAGCACCTTGATCATGGGGCGCAGCGCGATCTTAAGCCCATCAGGCAGCGCCTCGCGGGCGGCATAGGCCTGGAAATCCCACACGTAGCGTGTCGGAGCGAGGCAGTAGCAGACGTGGACCGCTTCGCCACTCCGCACGCCGTGACAGAAGCCGGACTTATTGCTCAGCACCAGATCGTAGTCGGAGAGATCGAGCCCGGAGAACGCTGCCGGATAGAGGGGCAGGTAGGGCTGGTGGTGACGATAGATGCCCGGTAAACGATCCATCCACGTGGTGCGGATGTCCCAGTCCCGATAGGCCGCCGGCATCCGCTCCCGCCAGTAGATCGACGTGTAGATCGGCGCACCCGGAAACATCGTCACCAGCGTCTCCAGGACGTCCTCCGCCCCCCCGATCTGGTTAAGCCAGTCGTGGACGAGACCTATACGGTCAACGAACGTGGAACTAATGAACGCATTCTCCATCAAGTCAGCCGGGTTCATCCTCCCTCAGGTCCATCGATATGCTCACGTGCAGCGCGCAGCGCGCCTCAGCCATTCGTTTACTCGTTGTCTGTTCCTTGTCGCATAGGCCGCCAGCTCACCCGGTGAAGCGGCGAGGATCCCAGCTCCGCCAGCGCCTCTCGGTGCTCGGGCGTCCCATACCCTTTGTGTCGCGCGAACCCGTACCCGGGACAGTCCTCGTCCAACGTCACCATCAAACGGTCACGCTCGACCTTGGCGACGATGCTGGCCGCAGCCACGCTGAGACACCGGCAATCGGCCTTCGGGAGTGAGCGCTGAGGGACGTCCACGTTCGGCAGCCGCAGGTAATCGACCAACAAAGCATCGACCTGCCCATCCAGATCCTCGATTGCCCGGGCCATCGCCAGTCGTGTGGCAGCCACAATGCCCCACAGGTCTATCTCCGCCGGCTCACCCCAGCCCACACCGATGGCCCCTGCCACTTCGCGGATGACAGGCAGAAGAGCCTCCCGCCGTTTCGGCGTCAGCAGCTTCGAATCGCGCACCCCTTCCAGCAGAACCGGAAGGTGACCGTCGCAGAGGGGCAGCACCACCGCTGCAGCGCAGACCGGCCCGGCCCACGCGCCGCGCCCTGCTTCGTCCACGCCGGCCACCCGGCCGTGACCGGCTGCCCGAAGCGCGTATTCCTCAGAAAGATCGGGGGTAGCCAACGTGCTCATCCGTGAGAGGCGAGCGCGAGCAGAGCAACGTCCCTACACCAGCTCAGGCACCAAAGACAAAAGACCCCGGCACCTAGACCGCATCATACAGACCCCTGAGCTCATTCAGCCGCACGCGAAGGACCTCTTTCGCCATCTCAACGGACTCACGGAGGTACCGGACCAGCTCACCGGTCTGGTCCTTGGTGTCGCTCTCGTCCCGGTTCCGCCACTCAACCTCTACCTCTTTCGTGGCATAGCCGGCCTTCTCGAAGAGGTGGAGCAACTCGACATCGTACGCCGAGACCTTCCACCCCTCCGGTCTCTCTTTCTGGCGGAAGAATTGGAGTCGGGGAAACACCTCCACCGCGGCCTCCCGACGGGACGACTTGAAGCCGCACTGCGTATCGCTGATATCGCGCAGAAGAATGAGACGCCGAAGCGTGCGGAACACGAAGCTACCCAGGCGTCGGGTGACGGAGAATCCCTCTCGGGAGACCCCTCGAGACCCGATGACCACGTCGTAACCCCTGTCGTACCACGGAAGGAGCGCCTCCAGCTCGTGAAGGGGTGTCGATTGATCCATATCGGTGAAGAGAACGATCTCCCCTCTGGCCTTCCGTATGCCTGCCCAGACCGCCGCCGGCTTCCCTCCGTGGGGGATATCGAATAGCGAAACATCGGCCTTGTCCGCGACGAAGCGCTCTACCAGTCTCCGGCTATGGTCTGTCGATCCGTCGTTGACGACGATCACCTCCCACCCGTACTCCTGGCCCCTGAGGTAGTGGTGCACCTCGTCCAGGACTCCCCTCCTCAGGTTCTTCTCCTCGTTGTAACAGGGGATCACCACAGAGACGTACGGCCTGGCTCGCTCGCTCGGCATGATGGTATCGTTCCTCCAGCGCGTATGATACCCACACTATGGCCTTTCGTCAATCCCGCTCAGGACCCCCTCCAGGTAATCCCGATCGACCACCCGCGCCCGCTGCACGGCCCGCCGTTTCCACAACATCTTGGGAACACCCACCAGGACCCCGGCCAGCTGGCCTCGCAGCCGTGCTCGCGCCGCCTCCCCGCGCCACGCCCCGATGGCCTCCCTCGCAATGCGGAGCTGCCTGCCCAGGATCGCCCGCCAGTGAATCCGCCACAGGTCCCCCGGATAGTCTTTGATCAGCACGTAGATTCCGTTGCGCCCGTCGTAGAAGCTGGCCGTGGTGCCGCCCCCGGTGGCACTCAGCTTGTGGTAGACAACGGCCTTCGGGGCGTAAATACATCGCCAGCCGGCCAGCTGCGCACGCCAGGACAGGTCCACGTCTTCGCACGAGTAGAAGAAGTCCTCGTCGAGGAGCCCCACCTCCTCCAGCATCGTGCGGCGATAGGCGGCGCTCCCCCCGCACGCACCGAAAACGGCGTCCTCCTCGTCATACTGACCCTCGTCCCGCTGCCAGACGCCGCGGTTGCCGGGGAGGCCATCCACGCGATAGAAATCCCCCGCCGTGTGGATCGTGTCCCGACGGTGGAAGAGAAGCATCTTCGAGGCAACCATGCCTGCCTCCGGGTGCCGCCCAAAGGCAGCCATCACCTCCTCCAGCCACCGCGTCTCCACCTCGGTGTCGTTGTTGAGAAGGGCAATGGTCCTCCCCTGAGCGACCCGCATGCCGGCGTTGCAGGCCCCGGCGAAACCGCGATTCTCGCCCAATGCCAGCGTGCATACCTCGGGGTAGCGCCGCTCGAGCAGCTGCAGCGAGCCGTCGGTGGAGCCGTTGTCAACCACAATGACCTCCACGTCGCCCAGCGTCTGCTCCCGCAGGCTGTCCAGGCAAGTGGGGAGATGCTCCACCCCGTTCCAGTTCGGGACAATGACCGAGATCGGACGGGAGGCCTCTGGACTCAGCTGCCGAGATCCAGGTCGTGTCCCATTTTCAGCCCAGGAGCCACGAGGGACGCCACTGGCAGACCGCTCTCGTAGGTTTCGCAGAGCCCTTCTCATGCCATTCTGATTGAATCAAAGCGCATCGAGCGGTATAATACGGTGCACGTTAAGTCATACAGCGCCCGACATCCTCTCGCGGCGGCACCGGCGAGCACGATGACTCGGGTCACATAGACATCCAAGGAGGGATACATGGCCGTAATCACAACCCACCATAAGGGCGACATGCTCTTCGAAACCCAGCTCGGCAAGCACGTCCTTCAGATTGACGTGCCGGACAGCATGGGTGGCCAAGACCGTGGCCCGCAGCCACCCGAGCTCTTCGTGGCCTCGCTCGGCAGCTGCGTCGCAGCGCTGGTCGCCAACTACTGCAACAAGTCCGGCCTGGACACCGAGGGCCTGACGGTCGACGTTGCGTACGAGAAGGCGTCCGATCCGACGCGCCTGATTGATGTGAAGGTCAAGGTAGATCTCCCCAATGCAGACATCTCGGGCCGAGAGAACGCCATCAAGCGCGTCGCCGACCACTGCCCGGTACACCGGACGATCTGCGCGCTGGAGGGCGTCGACATCGAGGTGGGTGGCAAAGCCGCCTAGCCTTCCGACACCAGGGAACCTTGAACAGGAACTCCTTTCCAGGACCTGACCTGCGAAGGGGGTTCCTCCATCTCAACCTCGCCGACCGTCTCCACGGCAAGAGCTCTCCCAGCCACGAGATCTGGCCTCCTTAGAGCTACGCCGCTGCTCAGCTCAATTGAGGACCATTTCACGACTGACCGACGCCGCCGCGGCGACAGTCGCCCGACCGTGCATGGAGACCCACGGCACCCCGTTGATCTTCGTCCCACTCGTCCACGAGGCTGCGGGCCACCTTCCGATCAACGCTGGACATAGGAAGGTCGTCCAAATCTCGCCGATCCACCCACCGATACGCAGCGCAGTCGAGGCAACGGGGCTCGCCGTTTCGCAGACGGCACCAGAACGCGTGCAGCGTGATGCGAAAATGGGTGTAGGCATGCGGGACCACGACCAGCGCCTCTCCCACCTCGACCCCCACGCCGAGCTCCTCGCGCATCTCGCGCTCCAGGCACTTACGGAGAGACTCGCCATCCTCACACTTCCCTCCCGGGAACTCCCACAGCCCACCCAGCATGTCGTCCATGTTCCGCTGCGCCACCAGCACGGCACCGTCCTCGCGCACCGTCACAGCGGCTGCCACGTCGTGATGCGGCACCTCCCGCCGGGGCCCTCGGACAGGCAGCGCCTCCTGTTCGCCCTCCGCGTCGGCCCAGCACAGTTCGCGCACCGGACAGCGATCACACGACGGCCCCCGGGGCGTACAGACCGTGGCGCCAAGCTCGATGAGCGCCTCGTTGAACGCCCCCGCGTCCCGCGGAGGCAGAAGCTCGCTCGCCAGTTCGTCCAGCTCTCGCTTCGTCGCGGAGCGAGCCACGTCGCCCCGGACGCCAAAAACGCGGCACAGCACCCGCCGGGCATTCCCATCCACAGCCGCCACGCTCTTACCGAAAGCAATCGAGGCAATAGCCCCGGCGGTGTACGTCCCAACGCCCGGCAGCGCCTTTAACTCATCGAACCGTTTCGGCAGGTGACCGCCCTTTGAGCTCACCAGTTGACCGGCTGCCTTGTGGAGATGTCGCGCCCGGGCGTAGTAGCCCAGACCCTCCCAGGCTTTCAACACGTCCTCCAGGGATGCGTCCGCCAGCGCCTCGACATCGGGAAACCGCTCCACGAAGCGTTGGTAGTAGGGGACCACGGTGGTGACCTGCGTCTGTTGGAGCATCACCTCCGAGACCCAGACGCGATACGGGGTGCGGTTCTGCCTCCATGGCAGATCGCGGGCGTTGACGGCGAACCACCTCAGCACGCGCGCCACGAAATCGTTCCCTGTCTGCGGATCAAGCCAGTTCTTGCGCCCGGCCTCCCCGTCCATGCCGGTTGAACAGACGCGGTCAGCGCGCGAAACACTCACACACAGATATCCCCACTTACGCAATCCACACCATAGACCGCCCTCGACCAGTTTGCAGTGACCCGCTGGCACAAGCACGGTTCCGCGGTCGGCACAACATGAACGGTGACAGACAACTATACCTTGCCCCGAGTAGAACACAAGTCACAGGCAACGCATGGGCCCGGCACGCCCAGGCGGTCCCGGAGGGCCACGCTGTTGTGCAACACCCCGAACTCTGCTATCATTGACACTGTCCGCGCCATTGGTAATGGAGAGCGTCCATGAGAATCGGCATCATCTCCGACACCCATGACAACCTGCGCAACCTTGAGAGTGCCCTTGAGATTCTGGAGAATGAGGACATCAACATGCTGCTGCACTGTGGCGACCTCTCCGGTCCGGCCGTCGTCGAGGCTCTGTCTGACTTCGACGTGTGGATCGCCCGCGGGAACGTGGATCACCATCCAGAGCTGGAACAGACCGTTCTGGAGGTCCTGGGAGCCGGCAGGTTGGCCGAGCGCCATCGCTTCGTGTTGGACGGCCGCTCCGCATTGATGGTGCACGGGCACCGCCAGGGCCAGCTCAGGAGACTGATCAGCGCGGGCAAGTACGCCTATGTGTTCCATGGACACACCCACCGCAGGCGGGATGAGGACATCGGGCCAACCTGGGTGATCAACCCTGGCGCGCTGGGTGGCATGCGGTGGCAGCAGCGCTCTTTCTGCATCCTCGATCCAGAATCGGACCGGCTGAGGTTCGTTGAGATCTAGCCCGGCCGCAGGTTGATTGAAAACATACCGAGGCACCGAATGAGCAGCGACACGTTTCGCATCTCCACGACGATCGAGGTTCGCTGGCGCGACCTTGATGCGCTCAATCACGTCAACAACGCCGTCTACTTCACCTACCTGGAACAGGCGCGCTTCCAGTACCTGCAGGAGCTGGGGCTGGTGCCTGACATCCCGTCGGGCATCGGAATGATCCTCGCCGACGCCCACTGTCGCTTCGAGTCCCCACTGGCCCTCGGCGAGCGCGTGACCGTCTATATCCGAGTCAGCGAGCTCCGACGTTCCAGCTTCATTTTTCAGTATCGCGTCGAAGGCGAGGATGGACGATTGGCAGCGGAGGCTCGGACCGCTCAAGTATGCTACGACTATGAAGAGCAGCATCCCATCCCGATCCCCGATGAGTGGCGTGAGACAATCGTACACTTTGAACCAGGGCTGTCGTCCTAGGAAGTAGGAGGCGCCCCGACAAGGAGGCTTGTGAATGACGCTGCAACCCCTGAAAGCAGACCAGCTACGTCGTGCGTGTGATCCAGCGCAGCTCGATTTTGAGACCACGGACGAGCTCGAGCAACTGAGTGTGATCATCGGACAGGAGCGTGCCATTGGCGCCGTTCGCTTCGGCATCGGCATCCAGCGCGACGGATATAATCTCTTCGCTCTCGGGCCCAGCGGAACCGGGAAGCGGACGACGATCTCTCAGTTCCTCCATACAAGGGCCTCAGGCGAGCCGGTGCCTTCCGACTGGTGCTACGTCAACAATTTCGAGGACAATCAGAAACCGAACGCCGTCCGGCTCCCGCCCGGGAGGGGCGTCCAGCTGCGTGAGGAGATGGAACAGCTGGTCGATGAGCTGCGCACTGCCATTCCCACGCTTTTCGAGAGCGAGGATTACCAGACCCGGAAGCAGGAACTGCGCGAGGAATTCCAGGAGAAGCAGGAAGAGGCACTCAACGAAGTCCAGGAAAAAGCAAAGGAACGCGGCATCGCGCTCATCCGGACGCCTGTGGGGCTGGCCTTCGCCCCCATCAAGGAGGGCGAGGTCGTCACACCCGACGAGTTCCAGAAGCTCTCCGAAGAGAGACGTGAAGAGGTCAAAGAGGACATCGCCAAGCTTCAGGAGGAGCTCCAGGAGGCGATGCGTCAGGCGCGCCAATGGGAGCGGAAAGCACGCGAGCGCATGAAGGATCTGGATCGTCAGGTGGCCATGCTCGCCGTGGGACATCGCATCGACGAGTTACAGGAGGCCTACGCCGATATCGAGGCCGTCGTGGAGTACCTGGAGGCGGTCAGAGACGACGTCATCGAGAACGTCGACGACTTCCGCCGCACGGGCGACGAAGATGGCGAAAGCATCTTTGGAATACCGATGGAGCGCTTTCGAGAGGCCTCCTTCCGCCGTTATAAGGTGAACGTGGTTGTCGACCACAGCGAGTCGGAAGGCGCCCCGGTCATCCACGAGGAGCACCCCACCTACAATAACCTCATCGGGCGCATCGAGCATATCTCTCAAATGGGCGCGCTCACCACCGACTTCAACCTCATCAGGCCCGGCGCGCTCCACAGGGCCAACGGGGGTTATCTGCTCATAGACGCCCGGGAGCTGTTGATGCAGCCGTATGCCTGGGAGGGACTGAAGCGGGTGCTGCGCGCCCAGGAGGTGCGCGTCGAGTCCCTGAGCCAGGCGTTGAGCCTGGTGAGCACTGTGTCTCTGGAACCGGAGCCGATTCCGCTGAGCGTCAAAGTTGTCCTGATCGGCGACAGGCTGCTCTACTATCTCCTCAACGAATACGACCCCGATTTCAGCGAGCTCTTCAAAGTCGAAGCGGATTTCAGCGACGATATGCCCAGGACCGGTGAGAACGACCAGCTCTACGCGCGACTCATCGCCACCATAGCCCGTCGAGAGGGACTGCGAGCTTTCGATCGGGGTGCTGTCGCGCGCATTATCGAGCGCAGCAGCCGCATCGCTGGCGACAATAGGAAGCTTTCCGCCCATTTGCTGAGCGTCGCCAATCTCCTGCAGGAGGCCGACTACTGGGCCGGCGATGCCGGGAGAGACGTGGTGACCGTTGACGACGTCCAGAGAGCCGTCGACGAGCAGACCAACCGCGCCGATCGGCTGCGTGAGCAGACACACGAGCACATCAAGCGCGGTATGATCCTCATCGACACCGAGGGGCAAAGAAGTGGCCAGGTCAACGCACTATCGATCATCCCCCTGGGCAACTACGCCTTTGGACGACCCAGCCGCATCACGGCGCGCACCCGCCTCGGCAAAGGGAACGTCGTGGACATCGAGCGCGAGGTCGAGTTAGGGGGTCCCATCCACTCCAAAGGCGTACTCATCCTGTCGGGCTTCCTCAGCGCGCGATATGCGCCGGAGTATCCCCTCTCCCTGTCGGCCAGTCTCGTCTTCGAGCAATCCTACGCCAGTATCGAGGGGGACAGCGCGTCGCTGGCGGAGTTGTGCGCCCTTCTCTCGGCCCTCGCGGACACGCCTGTCAAGCAGTCCCTCGCCGTGACCGGCTCGGTCAACCAGCACGGGGAGGTCCAACCCATCGGCGGTGTCAACGAGAAGATCGAGGGGTTCTTCGACGCCTGCAGCGCCAAGGGCTTCACGGGCACGCAGGGCGTTCTGATCCCTGCGGCGAACGTGGAACATCTGATGCTTCGACAGAACGTGATCGAGGCAGTGAGACGGGGGGAGTTCCATGTCTATCCCGTGGCAACCGTTGACGAAGGCATCGAGCTGCTGACCGGCGTCCCCGCCGGCGAACGGGACGGAGAAGGCAATTTCCCCAAAGGAAGCCTCAACCAGCGGATTGAGGCACGGCTGATCGAGCTGGCACAGAAACAGCGCGACTTCGCTGAAGGCAATGAAGAGACCCCATCGGAGCAGCAGACAGAGCCGTCAGATACCGAGGAGTAAGCGAAAGACGGAATGAGCGAGCGGGAAGAAGAACTGACGATTGAGCGCATCCTCGTGGCTCTGGACACCTCCCGTCACAGCCTGGCAGCCCTGCAGGCCGCGGCAGAGCTGGCATGCAGCTTCGAGGCGGAGTTGCACGGTCTCTTCGTCGAGGACGTCAATCTGCTGCGCATCGCAGCGCTGCCGATGGCACGGGAGCTGCAGTTTCCTTTTGCCACCCACGCCCAGATGAACCCCCGGCGCATGAGGCGCCAGCTCCGGGCTCAGGCACACCAGGCACGTCGGGCACTCTCGTCAATCTGTAGGAAGCGGGAGATCGAATGGACCTTCCGGGTCGTGCGCGGCAGCGTGCCGTCGCAGGTTCTGAAAGCGGCGGCGGAAGCAGATCTACTCTGCGTGGGCAGAGCGAGCCGTCCGCTGACGCAGCGACCGGGGATGGGCTCCACAGCACGCGCAGCGGCGACCGACCGGCACCAATCCGTGCTCCTCATCTCACGGGGAATGCGCATCGCACCGCCCGTCGTCGTCACCTACAACGGCTCTCGCGCGGCCGATCGAGCCCTGCGGCTCGCCCGCCAGCTGTCGAGACCGACCGGGGGCTTCCTCTCCATTCTCGTTCCCGCTGACGCGTCCACACCTCCCGAGGAGCTCCGCAAACAGGTAAACGAGCGCCTCAACAGCGAAGATCTGGTAGTGGGCTACCGAGAGCTGACCGGCTCCGGCGTGACGTCCATCATCGGGGGCGTCCAGACTGAGGGATGCGGCACCGTGGTAGTGAGTAAGGCCCTTCTCCACCGAGACGAGATCGACCAGCTCTTGGACGCGCTCGAGTGCCCGGTGGCCCTGACCGAATAGCCTCGGCAGGGCTCAGCTCATGCGGCGCCATACGAAGCCCTGACTCGACGACAGCGAGGGCATTCCCCTTGCACGCGCTCGCCCGTGTCCGCCGACAGACACCGGCCAGGCTCTGAGACAACCGGGAGATGGCCGTGAGAGGAACGCCGTCCCCCCAACTCTGTCCTCTCCCCTACCCTTCCGTCTCGGCCTCCCCTTTCGCCCTCGCCTCGACGTCGACGATCTTAGCGGGGCCGATCTCCGGTTCCTCTTCAGGCCTCTTGGGGGCTTCGATCATCGGTGGCTCCAGGTCGCCCGCCATCGTCGTCTGGCCGCGAAGGTAGGCCCCCTCGTTGAGGAGCAGCGAGCTGACCTTCAGATTCCCCCACACGCGGCCGTTGTCCAGAATCTCCACTTTATTCGCGGTAATATCGCCCTTGACTGCACCCGAGATCGAGATGTTGTTAGCCTTGATATCGGCGATAACCTTCGCCCCTTCTCCAATGATCAGGTTACCGGTCACGTCGATCATCCCCTCGAAGATACCTTCGACTCGAGCGCCGCCATCAGACTGAATGTCGCCCCGGAAATACGCGTTCGCTCCAACGATGGTCTCAATTTCCGTGGGCTTCGTCGCTTTACGCACCGGCGCGCCTTCGTCTTTGCTCCCTCTTCCAAACACGAGTTCCTCCTTGTCTCAGGTGGGTCAACGATCCATCAGCCATACTATACCAGCTCTTCCCTGATGTCAATCCAGATCGGGGACGACGATCCGGCGAGCTCTCATCAATGCCTGTTCCTCCTCGCCGGTCAGGGATCTCGACGAGGCCCAACGCTCGATCGGCTTGGCATACACCCGCGTCACGTCCCGCGCGTACAGCGCCGACACAACCACCCCATCCCCCTCACCATCGACCAGAGCCAGCGAGAAGCTTTGATCTCCACCCGTATCCTCATACGCACTGTAGCGAACTACCCCCATGCCCTGCACAGCATGCTGCAATGTCCTGTCGATTCGCTCGGTCCGGACAGCCAGCCGTTCGGTGCGCGCGCTCATCTGCGAGAAGCGCGCCGTCACCCGCGCCAAACCCGCCTCCGGGCTTCCGTCCTCTTGTCCGCTAAACACCCTCTCAAACCGCCCTCGTAACCGGCGCACGCGGCCCTGCAAGTCCAACACCCACAGGATGCCCACGACCAGCAGAATGGTCAGCGCGAGCGACCAGATCAACAAGGCAATCTCCATTATCGGCAAGCCACCTCCTACTCGACGCGCACGGGCCCGAGAATCACGCGATCGCCGGCCAGGTCCCCTGACAAGTCTACCACAGGGAAACGCCGTTGAGAAGTCATCCCGTACATCCCAACCTCCAGCCAATAGTCACCCGCAGGTAGCCCCTCCGGTAGGCCCAGGCGATAAGGGTCTATGAACGACTGCCCCGGCAACCACTTGGGGAACCACAGGTACGTGGGGGCCGACCCTCCCAGGGGCGTGTAATCCCAGCCCGCCACAGGGCGCTCCGCGCCGTCGATCAGGTGGATGAAGACCGTTGCGCTCTCGCGAGGAGAAGCCAGCGCGCGCCAGCTCAGGGTTAGGTGGAGCACATCGCCTGCACCAGCGATGACCGGCTCGTCCCACGACGCCTGGCGGGAGCTCCCTCCCGCACGGATCCGCGCCCCTGTCAGCGCCACCTGATTGTCGAGGTTCGCCAGCGACCGCTCCAGCACCTCCGTCGACGGAGCCCCCTCAGGACCCAATACGGTGATCATCTCCAGCAACACAGTCGTCTCTCCCGTGGAGAGGGGAACCTCCGCGCGCCCGCCGGTCAGGTCGGCATACCCCAACTCGAGTGGGTAGTCCCCCCGGGCGAGATTGAAGGGGACCAGTACTTCGTACCGCTCCGCGACGACCTCGCCCGGCTGCCACTCGGTCGTGAGCAGGCGACTGTCTGTCGTCCAGCGATCCTCCACAGATCCCAGCCGCGCAAAGGGCATCCAGATCTCGCCCATGGGGTCCCGTACGCTCTGATAGATGACCAGCTCCAACGGCCGTCCAGCGGCGACCCTCGCCCTGGGCAGATCGTAGCCCAGGATGTGGATCCGATCCTCCACCCACACGTCCAAGACGCGCGAAGGCCTGGCGTCCGTCACCGGAGGCCGCTCAACGCGGTACAGGACGCCATCCGGGACCAGGCGGAACCCAGCGCGACGGACCGCCGGTCGGAAATCAGGCAGGTAGACCGGCGCGCTTTCGATACGCTCCCAGACCACCTCGGCCCACGGCGTGGCAGTTGAGACGTAGACCAGGTCCACGTCCTCCTCACTCAGTTCTCGACCCTCTGTGTAGACATGCACCCACAACGGCGTCAGGGACTCCCACGCCGAAAGCAGCGCTGCCCCCTCCCCTTGCGCTCCGAAGCGCCGATGTACGGCCTCGACCCAGGCCTCGGCGGCTGTGAAGTCCCGCAGCGAAATCCCACTGGAGAGATTCCGGCCAGCCCGGACGAAGGGCCACGGCAGGATGAGCCCGGCAAGCACGAGGGTGACGATCCGAGACCGACGACTCCCACCCGCCGACCGCCATCTGCTCTCTATCGCCGCCGACACAAAGCACCCGACGACCAGAGCTCCCACGCCTGCCAGAACGGCCAGGGCTGCCAACGGCATGAGCAGGTACGCCATCACGTCCTGGACCGTGTTGAGCGTGAAGGCCAGGTGACCCAGGAGGAAGGCTCCCATCAGCAGAGCGGGCCTCGCAGGCCGGTGGGCCAGCGCGACCAGGCCGAGCGGCATAAGCGCAATCACCGGTAGGGAAAACTGGAGCCGCAGCAGGGACCAGAAGACCAACGCTCGGTCGGGCTGGTCGGCTAGGCCGAAGTGGAACAGATTGCCCCGCAGGCCGCGCGCGGTGACGTGACGGAGGAACCCCTCCCACGTGTTCATATCGGTGGGACCAAACGGCGCACTCGGACTCCGCAGAGGATAGTAAAGCAGGGGGCTCAAGCCCAGGAGAAAACATCCGACCACCGGCAACACCGTCCGCCACTCCGCCAGGATCCGGGGCCGGACCGCCAGGATGAAAAGCCCGTAAGCTGGAACGCCCATCAGCGTGACCGGATGATGGGTAGCTGCAACCCCCAGCGCGGCAGCAAAAGCGGCAAGCCACCGCTGACGGCCTGTGCGCCACCAGCGGGTCAGGAGCCAAAGATGGGTGCTCGCCAATGCAGCGCTGACGATGTGGGCGTTGGCGTGAATCGCATGCTGCCACAGGTCAGGGGCCGCCGCCACCGCCAGGGCACCGAAGATGGAGCACACCATCACCAGACCGGCCGGCCGATCGGACAGCCGTCCCGAACGCTGACCGCCTCCGTCCGTTCCTGCCCCGCCTTTCCAATCCCCCCCCAGACCGATCTCCAGAGTGATGAGGGCGACCGCCGTCACCGTCCAGGCCCCCACAGCGGAGGCCAGGAGATTCGTCCGGAAGGCAACTGTGCCCAGAGGAACGAGGAGCTGCCACAGCTTCGCCAGCAGCGTGTAGAAGGCGTAGCCCGGGGGATGGGCGATGCCCAGAATGGCGGGGATGAACTGGTACTCAGACGGGTCGCCGAACAGCGTGCCTGGAGCGACAGTCGTCGCGTAGAGGGCGAATGCTGCCAGAAAGACGAGTACCGGAGCGAGCAGCTTGCGCTTCACGTCAGAGGCCTCGGAGCCCAGAGAGTATGGGGGCACATCCCCCTCCTGAGCCGACCCTCATCAGCCGCACGGAATGTCCGTGCGGGACGGCGCTCTCCCCAGCCAGCGAGCATCGACCCTCCGTCAACTTCCATCCGCACAGCCAGGACCGCCGCTGTCGTCTCACTGCGTCGGGACATAGCCGCTTTCCTCCAGATAGGCAAGCACGCGGGCCACGCTCTCCTCCACCGTCTCTTCAGTTGTGTGACAGATGACCTCTGGATTCTCAGGGGCCTCATAGGGATCGGAGACACCCGTGAAGTTGTCAATCTCTCCAGCGAAGGCCCGCTCGTAGAGCCCCTTCACATCGCGTTCAGCGCAGACCTCGACCGGACACTCGACGTAGACCTCGACGAACCGGCCGACCTCCTCGATCTCCCGGCGCGTCTTGGCCCGGCGCTCTCGGTACGGAGAGATGAACGAGCAGATGACGGCCACGCCGTTCCGCGTGAGCAGCTTCGCCACGAAGGTGACGCGCTTGATGTTCTCGTCGCGATCCTCCTTCGTGAACCCCAGGTCGCTGGTCAGGTTTTGCCGGACGATGTCGCCGTCGAGCCGCTCAACCCTGAGCCCGCGATCCTTCAACGCCTTGGCCAGTGGTATCCCGATAGCCGTCTTACCCGCCCCCGACAGCCCGGTGAGCCACACAGTGAAACCAGTTTGATCACACAACCTTCCGCTGCCTCCTTCCCTACATCCGGACGCGACCGTCTGTCTCCTGCTCCCGTAAGCCGCACGATGGGTGCTACGGCACACGAATAGGGCCGACAATGGCGCGCAGATCCGCCTCGCCGATAGCCCCACGGCGCAACAGCCGCGGCGGCGAGACGGAGCAGTCGAGAATCGTCGACGGAACACCCTCTCGACACGGCCCGCCGTCGAGAATGAGCGCGATGCGCCCACCAAGCTGCTCCTCGACCTCTTGAGCAGTGACCGGACTGGGGGCTCCCGACAGGTTCGCGCTGGTCACCGCCAGCACGCCGCTCGCGCTCCGGATGAGATCCCGCGCCAGGCGCAGATCAGGCACTCGGACCGCCACCGTCGGCCTGTCGGTGATCGCATCGGAGACCACCGCCTTCTTCGGCAATACCAGCGTCAGCGCCCCGGGCCAGAACCGCTCGGGCAGCTCCCTGCAAGGCCCCGCGAGCACGGCCACGCGGTCGACGTCTCCAGCGTCGGAGAGGAGTAGCGGAATAGGCAGGTCCTTCGGACGCTGCTTGACCTGATACAACCGGCGCACCGCCTCTTCCTGCCAGGGGTAAGCCGCAACGCCGTACACCGTGTCGGTCGGGAAGGCCACCAATCCACCTCTGTTCAGCACCGCTATGGCCCGGCATCTTGCATCGCCGTTCCTTGCGTCAATGACCTCGGTCTTCATACCCCCTCATGACACACACGACCGCCGCGAGCATTCCTACGCCCGTGGCGGCAACAATCCTGACCCAACCCTCACATCGCTCAGCGACCTGAAGTATAGCATACCCCGAAGCCCTGTCAACCGCGCGGTTTGGCACTGTGCACTCTCGGTTGAGTTTGGCGCCCATGCCTCTAAGGCTGTGCGCCCCGGTCTCCAACTGGACCTCGACGACCTACAGCACGGAGCGGACGTGCCACTTCTGCCTCGACAGAGGCCTGACATAGGAAACCCTGGCGGGGATGCACCGTCTCCAACCACTGAATCGAACAGCCTCACGACTCAAATGGGAGCGAAGTACTACCTGCGGACCGTATCGAAAACATAGCGCTCTCGTTAGCCAAGACGAGAGGATCCACATACACAACAAAGGCGCGACCGCCGTGGGGAACGGACTATACGACACGGAATGCCAGGGAAAGCCCTTTCACCTGGGGCTGATCCGCCGCTCGGGTAAAGAGGAGAATGCCGAAAAGAGAAATGCCCAGCCAGATTGGCTGGGCATTCTCCCCTGTTCAACAGGGAACGGATTGAACCTCCCCACCTATTCTATTCCTGTGCTCCTCGGCCCACCGCGCCCGATGATCACATCCTTCGTCGCCGCCTAAGGCCTGTCCTCCTGTCCTGGCGGCACCTTCGTCAGCCCCGGCGGCTGCGGCGTCTTCGTCAATCCGGGTGGCTGCGGCGTCCTTGTCAGCCCGGGCGGGACGAAGCTCGGCGGTGGCGGCTCTTCGGTCTGCCCTGGTGGCTGCGGTGTCGCGGTCTGCCCTGGTGGTTGCGGCGTCCTGGTCTGCCCAGGGGGCCCCATCTCGTCCCCCTCCAGCGCCTCTGGCGTGTAGACAATGCCCCGCCACCACAACGACCACGGCGTCGCGACGGGAGGTGGCACCGCCACCTCCTCGTCCGGTCCAGAAGCAGTCGGGGTGGACGTGGGCGCGGGTGTGGCCGTGGGCGTCGGGGAAGGCCGAGGCGGTACCACCCAGACCTCCTCTCCCGCCCTGACTAGGGTCGACGCCTCCCGCGTCTGCACCTCAACCACGCCCTCGTGCACCTCCAGCCGCGTCGCGCCGTCAGGCTCGACGCTCAGCGTGAAAGACGTTCCCCTCACCGAGATCACCGCTGAGGCCGTTTCGACCTTGAACCGTGACTCCTCGTCGACCAACGGCTGAACATCGTTGCGGGTCTCACCAAGCCACTGGTGGAGAACGATGGTCTTCCCCTCACTACTCCGCCGTGAGCTCAATTGGGCGATCGTCAGCTCCGCTTCAGCCCCCAAATCGGTGGCGCTCCCGTCGAAGAAGGCCAACTGAGCGACACCCGCCGGCCCCGTGCGGATACGATCGCCGGCTTCAACCACCCGCACCTCTTCCGACACAACCAGCCACTCGTCAGCGCCCGAGGGCAGCACTTCCACCAACCCCGTCCTCGACCTCAGAAGCGCCTGTTGCGGAACCACCGCCCGACGCCACGAACGCACGGCAACCGCGGCCACGCCTATCAGGACGACCACGGCAGCTGCAGCAGCCGCGGACCGCACCAGCCGTTGGGTGTCGATCCCCTGCCACGTGTGGCCCTCAAAGAGGGCACTGATCCACGCCTTCAGCCGTGAGCCGAGGCTGAGCTGAGCCTCCCTCCTCTGCGCCAGAGCCTCGAACATGCGCCGCCTCCCCTCCGCCGCAGCGCTAGCCGAGGGCATCGGCGCAGGCACACGCCAGACCTGCACAGCGACCCTCAAGAGAGGACGCAGGTCCGCAGCGTGCTCAGGGAAGCGAGCCAGACAGTCCTCAGTCGTCCCCCCGCGTTCGAGGAGCGCTAGGGATCTGTCAAGCGCTTCGTCAAAGCCTATTGATGCAGAGCTTACAGGGTCTTTCCCAGCCATTTATTTAGCAAGAGAGCAACCTCGCGAGACAGAGCCGCGTCGTCCAGCCACACCGTCACTTGCCTCTGCGAAGGCAGCCGCGTCCCGGAATTCCCGTTCGCCCGCTCCGACAACCATACCAGAAAGCGACTCCGCCACGGTTCCTCCAGAGAGAAGATGACGCGAGCCAACGACTCCGTCTGTCCTCTGCTCAGAATCTGCCTACGGTCGACCCTTTCCTTTAGCATTTCTGCCACCTCCTTACTCGCTCTGTTTAACGAGAAGAAGGGCGCAGAGATACGGGTTGTGGCGAAATCAATCATCTTGTCCCTCGAAGACTCGGCGTAGCGCGTCCAGGCCCCGGTGCTGCAGGGACTTCACCGCACCGACGGACTTATCCACGACCATTGCCACCGTTTGATTGTCCAATCCCTCGAAGAACTTCAACACAACCACCTGCCGCTGATCTTCCGTCAGCTCTTGGAGAGCAGCCGCCAGCCTGCGCTGACTCAGCGTCACGCTCGCTGCGTCCTCGGGATCGATCGAGTCAGCCATGAGCCCTTCGTCCAAAGGAACCATGGTGGCTCTCCCAACGCGTCGATGATGGTCGGCAACGAGGTGGCGAGCGATGGTATACAGCCACGCCAGCAGTGGACGGCCGCGATAGGTGAACTGATCGATCTTCTCCACCAGGCGCACGAACACCTCGGCGGCCAGATCTTCAGCCGCAGCCTCGCTCCCCACGCGGAAGAAGATGTAGCGGTAGACGGCTGAGTGATGCCGGTCATAGAGCTCGGCAAACGCAGCCTCGTCGCCAGCTTTCGCGCGCCGAATTAGATTGAGTTCCTCTTCAGACATCGACCCCTGATCAGACCATCACCTCGGCCACGCAATCGAGGAGGACAACGAAAAGAATTCTTAGGAATTATACTCGGTTCGCGAGATAATCAAAAGCGGGGCAGTCCCTCTTGTACCCGCTCGGCCGCATCCGCCCCGTAGGCCGCCGTCGCACGAACCACGCCTTCGACGCTGTGTCAGCTGCCTCACCACGTGAGTATCTTCCGGTTTCAGGCCATCGAGCACGTCGTTGACCTCCTCGGCGACTCTAGGTCCGGGGTTTCCTGATGCGGTCGCCCTGCCCTCTCCCGCTGGCAACTTTACAAAGGCAGGATTTCGTGGTAAGATTGTGGCAGCGGTGAATACAGCACCAGAGAAAGCTTCGTAACTCTCTGGGGGATCGTCTAATGGTAGGACAGCGGTCTCTGGAACCGTAAGTGGGGGTTCAAATCCTCCTCCCCCAGCCTCTTGCAGAACTCGCACCGGACGAAGCAGGACGAAACCCGGCCACCGGCACTACACCGGTGGCCTCTCTGTTTGTATGCTCCCGGATGCACGCTGAGCAGCCCTGGTCGTGGCGCCGAAATGAGGAGCCTCCCGCTGCGCAGGTGCTCGTAGCCCCCGTCTCGGGGGCGCCGCGTTCTAAGGCCGGTCGGCCCCGACGGAATGGGGAGCCTCCCGCTGCACCCGCACGCCTCCCAAACGGCTGCCCTCAGCGGTGCTCACGATGCCAGGTCTCAAACGCCGCACGCCACCTCTCCCTCCCTAGCCGCGTGCCGTCTGGCAGCGTCGCCCCGGCGAGAGACGCCGCCTGCCGCAGCTGTCCCGCCTCGACGAATGCCTCCTCCAGCGTGGCCTCGCGCAGGTCAGTGCCCTCCAGCAGCGCGCCCCGCAGATCCGCCGCCGTCAGCGCGGCCCTGCGCAACGTCGCGTGGCTCAGATCGGCCTCGAGCAGTCCAGCCTCATCCAGCTCAGCGCCCGTCAGATCGGCCCCGCGCAAGTTGGCACCTTGCAGCACCGCGCCCTGAAGCTGCGCGCCCCGGAGATCGGCCTCCCGGAGATCCGCTCCGTCCAGGACGAAGAAAGCCAGATCGATTCCTCGCAGGTCCGCCCCGCGCAGACTCTGCCCAGCGTCGACCCGGTCGAACACTTGTTCCGGCGTCAGTTCTGCCATACGAAGCCCCTGTGCGCCTCCAGACCACGACAACGCACTGCCCGATTGCCCCGGGTCATGCCCGGGTGCCCGAACAAATACAAAGCAACTTCGAGAAGCCCCCGCATCCCCCACCTCGCCTCCCACACATGCTGCCGCCCATAGACAGTACGCTATCCGCATCCATCATAGGGAGAACCAGTCCTCCCGACTTCCAATACGCAGGTCAGGTGTGTAGACTGCGGCCAACGCGAGTCGCACCTCGTCCCTCGATCCAGCACGGGGAGCAGGCATTGGACGCGGGCAGCTGAAATCCTAGCCCCTTTCCATCGCCGCCGCGTAGACCTTCTCCGTCTCGGCCGCTACACGATCCCACGAGAACCTGGCTGCCCGCTCGAGGCCGCGCTGCGCGAGCTCGTCCTGCAGATCGGAGTCGCTCAGCAATTGCCGCACCGTCTCGACGATTGAACCCTCACTCTGCGGGTCGAAGTACAGCGCCCCGGCGCCGCCCACTTCGGGCAGGGACGAGGTTCCGCTGCACGCCACTGGCGTGCAGCAGGCCATCGCCTCCAGCACCGGCAAGCCGAACCCTTCGTACAGACTCGGGAAGACCAACGCCTGGGCCCCTGCGTAGACTGCGGGGAGGTCGGCATCGGGGACGTAGCCCGGGAGAACCACCTCCTCCCGCACGGGCGACCGCTCCAGCTCCGCGAAGAAGTCCCCGTACAACCACCCCCGCTTCCCGACCACGACCAGCCCCTCCGTCAGCCTCTCTGCATAGAGCACCTCGAAGGCTCGCAGCAGCCGCTTCAGATTCTTCCGCGGCTCGATGGTGCCGACAAATAGGATGTACCGCTCTGGCAGCCCATATCGATCGCGCACTGCCGCCTGCCGATGGGCAGGCTGTGGGGAGAACGCCGGGTCGGCGGCTTCGTGGATGACCGTGATCTGTCCAGAGGGCAGCCCATACGTCGCAATCAGATCGCGCCGCGTGCATTCGGAGATGGCGATGACGTGCGTGGCGCGCCGGCAGTACAGCGGAAGCGCCACGTTGAGGTACCAGCGATTGAGCGGCTTGTGATGTTTCGGCAGATGACGAAATATCAGATCGTGAACGGTCAGCACGCTCGGAATGGATCGGAGCGGGAGCAGCAGATGCTCCGTGGCGTGAAACAGAGCCCCCTGCGGCAGGAGCCGATCGAACCCGACGCGGGCCAGCTGTCCCAACCAGACCGCCATGCGCCACGGCTTGTACGCCAGGGCGACGGTGCTAGTGGGAACATCCTCCAGCCCGGTCAGCGGCTCCACGCCTCGCTCGCGGTTGTAGAACAGGCCGTACGGCGGTTGCGCGTCCGCGTGACCTGGTCCGTCGCCTCCGCCGCCCACCAGCGCCCTCGCCAGACTCTCTGCGTATCTACCCAGGCCGGCGCGCCGATGAACGGCAGCGGATACGTCGATATAGATCATCCGGCACCCCATCAGCCTCTACTACCTGGAGATCCGCACCGGCATGGCACACGGCGCGGGCGGCACTAGCTGCCGAAGGCCCACACCACGACCGCAGGCGTGACGTGGACCTCGATGACGGCAGCGAGGGCTAAGAGCGGCACCACCAGGCCGATAAAGACCTTGAGGAAATCCGCCAGTGCCCATAGCCAGCCCTCGCCCACGCTCATGCCTTCCGGCGGCGACATCAAGCTGGCCCCCATCCGTACAGCGAGAGCCGTGGCCACAATCGCAGCCGGCAGCTCAAAGACGGCATGGGGCAGCACGAAGGCCCCGAGAAAGAGCAACGGACTATATCCCGCGTACGCCGCCTGCACGACAAAGAAGAAGATGATGGCCAGCGGAGCCATCAACAGCGCAATCGCCATCGTGCCGAAGGAGAAGTTGGCCAGCAGCGACGCGCCCACTAGAGCACGAATGTTGTTCGCCAGCACCCCCCAGACGGTGAAGGACGGGAGCCAGTCGACCGCCGGAAGGTCGGCGAAAGTCTCCGGCGAGATCTGGTCGAGCTCCAGGACCTCAGGCACCGGATAGCGAGCCGCGTAGTCAAACCCCACCATGCCGGCGAGAGCCAGCCCGATCACCACGGTCACGATCGCCAGCCACGAGCGGCGCAGGACGGCCGGAATCTCCCGGCGATAAAGGCCGCCAAGCGAGCCGATCCAGCCGAGCCACGAGGGCAGCACGTCTCGATCTAGACCGAAATACCAGGGCCTCCAACGCATGTGGCTCCAGAAGGTGCGCCACACAAAGCGGACGTTAAGCTCATCGATCTCCCGCCCCAGCACGAACTCGCGGTTGAACAGGTGAATTCCCATGCGAACCAGGATGACGTCCACCACCACCAGGAAGAGAACGATCCACCAGAGCACGCCATAGTTGGCCCAGAACATAATGACGGCCTCAGCCTGCATCAGGAACGCCACCGGAATGATGATGAAGCTGGCCAACAGATTAGCCGCCCTCGCGCTGGTGGTCTGACTGGATACGACCACCGCGCTCGAGACCATCACCAATGCCTCAGCGGTGGTCAGCGTCAGGACCAACGCCAGTAGCTCTGGCGATGGTGCCCATCCCTCGAACACCCACAGCCCAACGAGATAGACGCCGATACCCATGTAAGCTGCCACGAGCGGCGGGATCATGGCCGCCAGCGTCTTCCCCACATACAGCTGGGCATCGGAGAGCGGCGTGGCCAGCAGTGGCTCCAGGCTCTTACGCTCCTTCTCCCCCACGAACGTCTCCAACGCGATCACCAGCGAGAACGTGATGGGGAAGAATCCCACCACCATGAGCAGAAACGGGAGCAGACGATCGCCCACGATCGGGGCGCCGTACCGGGCCACCCAACTCAGGGCCATATTGGCCACCAGGCTCATCAGTGCAGGAAAGAGGAGGGTCAGAATCAGGATAGGTACAACCATGCGCCAGTCCCGCAGCGTATCACGGATCTCCCGCCCGGTCAGGACGAGCACCAACCGTACCCACTCTCCGGTCACGCCACGCACACGTTCGCCTATCGCCGCCATCCCCGTGATCCCCGTCATCCCTCAATCACCGTTCCATCCACCACGTTCGCTTTGTCGTCGCCGCCGTACGTATCAACCACCCGCAGGTAGACCTCCTCCAGGGTCCGCTCCACGCGGCTGAGGGTCACTACCGGCACCTCGTGCGCCGCCAGTGCCCGTAGCACCCGCGGATTCGTCTCCTCGGGATCGAGGGTCGAGTAGCGCAGCCAGCCGTCGCCCGTTTCCTCGACCTGAGCAAGATCCGAGACTAACTCAGCCGTGCCGTCGACCACGCGCCCCACCTGCAGCTCCATGAGCGGCGGGCCCAGCATCCGCCGTCTCAGCTCCGCCAGCGCGCCCTGAGCGATGATCTTCCCGCGCTGAATGATGGCGATGCGGTCCGCCAGGGCTTCGGCGACGCCCAGGTCGTGGGTACAGATGACGATGGCCCGTCGGTGGTCGCGCAGGCCCAGGATCGCGTCGCGCACAAGCTTCGCGCTGTGCGGATCCATCGCCGACGTGGGCTCGTCCAGGAGTAGGACCGGTGGATCGTGCAGCATCGCACGAGCCAGGGCCATCTTCTGCCGCATGCCCTTCGAGTACGTCCCTATCCGGCGACCCAGCGCCCCCACCATCCCAAACTCATCCATCAGAGACTGGGCCCTCCGGCGGCGCTCGTGGTCATCCATGCTCATCAATCGCCCGAAGAAATCCAGGTAGTCGTCGCCCCGCATGCGCAGGTAAAGCCCCGGATGCTCGGTCAGCAGGCCCACGCGTCGCCGCACCTCGCGCGGCTCTTCGACCACCCCGTAACCGCTGATGAGAGCCTGACCCGATGTCGGCGGCAGGATGGCCGCCAGCATACGTACCGTCGTCGTCTTGCCCGCACCGTTCGGTCCCAGCAGAGCCAGAATCTCCCCCGGTGCCACCGAGAACGTGACCCGGTCGACGGCCGTAAAGTCGCCGAACTGCTTCGTCAGTTGTCTCAGTTCAATCATGGACGCACCTGACGGCAGATGCCTGGTGATGAAAGTCGGATGGTCCCATCACAGTGGATTATACCAGCACCATGACACGATGGCAACGCTTGCGGCAGCTCACGCCCCGCGAGTCGCAGTTCGTGCCCAACCAGCTCGCAGTCAACCCCTTCCTAGTATCCCTGTTCGTAATCAACCCGTTCGAAGTCAGGCACGCAGCGAAGCGGAGTGCCGTCCCTCAGCCCTCCGCTCGAGCACTGACACAGTCGACCACACTTGACAGATTGCCACCATCGCGGAGACAGGGGGGCGACAGCGGACCTGACCGACGGAGTCCGACAAACCTGTTGCGAAGTTGGAGCCGTCTACTCGCGGCGGGAGGAGACCCGGTACACGTGAACCACGCGCTGCACAAACGTCAGAAGCGAAAGCGCTGCCAGAATCCACACCAGGGGGCGGACCAGCCCCAGGACCGTCAGCGCACCTATGAGGAAAACCCGCTCCATGCGGGTAAGCAGGCCCACCTTGCAGGGGAAGCCCAGGGACTCCGCCCTCGCCCGCGTATAGCTCACCATCAGCGCGCTCACCAGCGCCACCAGCAGCAGGCCCACCTCAAGGAGCGCCCCCTGCTGAAGATAGTGCCCCGTAAGCCCTACAATGAGCGCGGCATCGGAGAGGCGATCCAGCGTCGAGTCGAGGAACGCGCCGAACGGACCCTCCCGACCATTCGCCCGAGCAACCGCTCCATCCAGCGCGTCGAAGGGTGCGACGATAAGCAGCGCCAGCCCTCCCCAGCGAACGCGACCCAGCGCAAACACCGTGCCGACGCCGGCCTGAAGCAGAAATCCGACCACCGTGAGCGTATTGGCATGGACATCGCGCCGAGCCAGGAAACCTGCCACAGGATTCAGCAGTGCCCCAGTGTGGGCGCGAACCCAGTCGGTGAGCGAGTCCCGTTCCCTTCGTCGCCCGACTGCCGCTCGCCTTGAATCGTTCACCGCTCGCCCTCCCGCTGATCACCACAGATCACGCACCATCGGACAGCCATCCAATGGTAGTCCAGAAAGGCGACCTGTCAAACGCGCACCCGCCATATGGAGCTCACCGGCCCGCCGCACCGGAGAACTTCGACCGACCCCCGACCCTCAGCTTCACTTCCCTGCTGGAACAAAGACACTCATCCAGTATCGATAGGACGTCGATCGGGCTCGTCCGCCCTCGATCACAGATAAGCTCGAATCCGGCCGTCGAGAGCGAGCTGATCAGCGGCAAAATGCAGCAAACCCGACCTGCTCATCAGAGCGTCCAGGTCCACACTGCCCTCCTCGAGTCGAGCACCCCATCTTGCATAGTCGGGAATCTTCCCATCCGTCGCGATCATCTTGATGTCCGCCTCACTCCACGCCGGGAACAGCCCCGCATGTCCCCGCGCCGCGAAGAACGCCCGCAGATCGCCGCCAGAGGCCCCGTCGAGCGCTGTCTCGCGCAGCGCCTCCACCGCGCCGCGGAACGCCCGCGGCACGTCCCACAGCACACCAACCAGAGCCTCCGCCTCTGTCTCCAGATCCAGGGGATAGCCCTGGTCGGTGAAAGGCCTCGCCTGCTCCGCCGAGAACTCCGACGCCAAGAACTCCTCCGCAGCGCTCAGGGGCATGGTCATCACATCCACCCCCGCCAGCTTCGCGACCTGTTCGCCTTCCCGCATGCTGGCCGCGATCTGCCGCGTGTTCAGCCCCTGCTGGACGCGCCGTTCCTCAACCGCTCTCTGGCTGGCAATCGTTGCCCTCTCGCCGATGTTCTCCCCCTTCCCCAACCCGTTGTTCGCCACGAACGAGTTCAATCGTCCCAGGAAGACGTTGACGAACGCAGGCTCCGAGACCGACGCCGCCAGGTAGTTCTGACGGGCGGAGAAGCCGAGCGTGAAGTTCACCTTCACCCCTTGAGCCCCCAGCCTGCGAGCTGCGAGGAACCCTTCCGGCGTAAGCGGCACCTTCACGATGAATCGTCGCGGGCACATTGCGAAGAGCCGACGCCCATACCACACAGTCCTTTCGATGTCGTGGGCCAGGTCCGTGTGCAGCTCCACGCTGACGCGTGCGTCGAACCGTTCGACCAGCCGCAGCCCGTGGTAGGCATTGAGTACCAGGGCTATCTCGACGACCCGCTGGTCATCGTCCAGGTCGGAGAAGCCACTCAATGCAGCTGCACACCTCTCAATCAGATCATCGTAGATCCCTTTCTGCACCTCTCGATTGAGAAGCGTGTTGTTCGTCGTCAGGGCCTCAAACTCCTGCGACCAGTACTCAGCTGCCCCTTCAATGTCGCCCGTGTCCAGCCACAGGCGGGATCCCAGCCCACGGACCCGCTGCCACCGAGGGTTCGAATCGAACGCCCCTTCCAACTCGCCGTATCGGGGCTCGAAGTCCTGCGCCGCCAGCGATCTGACCGTTTGTGCCAGTTCCGGAGACGTATTCATACCCCCACCCTCAATCTATCGTCCGCAGATGCCCTAACCCTAACGCACCAACAAGTACGGCTCTTCAATCAATCTCTTGACGTGCTGCAGGAACCGTGCGGCCGGCGCGCCGTCCACCAATCGGTGATCGAACGTGAGGCTCAGCCACACCTTCTTCCGCACCGCGATCTCGCCACCTACCACAGCCGGCTGAGCCTTGATGCGCCCCACGCCCAGGATCGCAACCTCAGGAAGATTGATGATCGGCGTGAAGGCGTCGATGTCGTACATGCCCAGATTCGTGATCGTGAACGTACCGCCACCCAGTTCGTCCGGGGTCGCGTCGCCCGATTGTGCCCGTTCGATCAGCTCTCTCAAACGACGGGCGACTTCCACCAGGCTCTTCTGATCCGCATCCCGCACCACAGGAACCAGGAGACCCCGCTCTGTGTCCACCGCCAGACCCACGTGCACGCGCTGCCAGTGACGAATGGTCCTTCCGGTCAGATCTTCGGACGCCCCGCGTTCGAGACGGGCGTTCATGTACGGGAACGCCTCCAGCGCATCGGCGACCACCTTGATCATCAGGTCGTTGTAGCCGAGATTGAACCCTAGTTCGTCAGAAAGGCGGTCCTTCAGACCCTCCCTCATCTCCACAAAGGCCGTCGCATCAGCCTCAGTTGTCAGCGTAACCCGCCCCGTGGCCTGATGACTCTCGTGCATCCGCTGGGCAATGCGCGCCCGCACCCCCCGGATCGGCACCTCGGTCACCGCCTCCTCTACCTCCCGCGGTGCCTTCGGCGGAACCGCTTCCTCCCGCGCGGCAAGAGCCCGCTCCACGTCCCCCTTCATGACGCGCCCGCCCGGGCCCGTCCCCTCCAGCCTCTGCGCGTCGACTCCCTCACGCTCCGCCAGCCGCCGCGCCACCGGCGTCACCCCCGGTCGCCGCTCAAGATAACTCTGCACGTCCCGCTCTACGATTCGTCCCTTGGGGCCGCTGCCCTCCACCTCTGCCAGGTCCACCCGCTCCTCCCGGGCCAGCTTCCGCGCTCTCGGCGACGCGAAGACCCGCTGTCTCTCGGAACGTCGCTCCTCGCCCACGGGACCCGCTCGCTCACCCTCGGCCGGGGCTCCGACCGCCTCCGGCTCGACAGCCTCAACGGCCTCGCCTGCCTCGTAGTCCGATATGTCCTCGTCAGGCTCCTTGGTCACCAGTCCGACCGCGGTCAGTACCGGCACCGACTCGCCGGCCGGAACGAGGATCTTGCGCAAAAACCCCCCGATTGGCGCCTCCACCTCCAGCGTGGCCTTGTCCGATTCGACCGTGAACAGCACCTCGCCTTGGTCGACCCGGTCCCCTTCCTCCTTCAACCATTCGACGATGGTTCCCTCCTCCATCGTCTGTCCCAACTTGGGCAGGATCACGTCGCGTACCATGCTTCCTCCTAGCGCAGTGTCCGGCGAATCGCGGCCACGATCGGTTCAACCCCCGGAATCGCCGCATCCTCCAGCGGCTCGCTCATCGGCACCGGCACATCAGCGGCACACACCCGCTCCAGCGGAGCATCCAGCCAGTCGAACTGCTCCTTCTGCACCCGGGCGATCAGCTCGCTGATAAACGAGCCCGTCTCGTACGCTTCAGTGACTCCCACCAACCGCCCGGTCTTCTGCACCGACCGCCCCACCGTCTCCATGTCCAGCGGCTTCAGCGTCCGCAGGTCGATGACCTCCGCGCTGACCCCTTCGTCCGCCAGCCGCTCCGCCGCCTCCAGCGCCCGGTGCACCATCCGTGAGTAGGTCACCACCGTCACGTCCGATCCTTCTCGCTTCACGTCGGCCACCCCGTAGGGAATGATGTAGTCCTCGTCGGGCACGTACCCCTCGACACCGTAGAGCATCTTGTGCTCAATGAACATCACCGGGTTATCGTCCCGTATCGCCGCCTTCAGCAGCCCCTTCACGTCATAGGGGGTGCTGGGCATCACCACGTAGATGCCGGGGAAATGGACCCACAGGGCCTCCAGCGACTGCGAATGATGAGCCGCGATCGAGCGCCCCGCCCCACCCTCCGTGCGGACCACCATCGGCACCGTCGTCTTGCCCCCGAACATATACCGGTTCTTCGCCCCTTGGTTGGCGATCTGGTCCATCGCCAGCGGCGTGAAGTCCACGTACATGATCTCCGCCACCGGCCGCATCCCGCACATCGCCGCGCCCACCGCCGACCCCCCAATCGCCGCCTCGGAGATGGGCGTGTCCTTCACGCGCTCCTCGCCGAATTCCTCGAAAAGCCCCCGCGTGGCTCCGTACGCACCGCCGTACAGACCCACGTCCTCGCCCATCACGAAGACGCTGGGATCGCGCTCCATCTCCTCCCGCAGCGCCTCCTGGATCGCCTCGCGGTAGAGGACCTTATGCGTGCCCGGGCCGCCCTCCCGGCAAAGCTCCCGCAGCTCTCGCTCCCGCTCCAGGTCGTCCTCCGTCCACTTGAACGGCGCGTAGACGTACGCCTCCAACTCCTCCACCGGAGGCGTCGGCGACCCCAAGGCAAACTCGGCAGCCCGCTCGATCTCCGCTTGGGCCCGCTCTTCGATCGCGTCCACCTCCTCCTGCGTGGCGATCCCCTCCTCCACCAGGCGAGCGGCGAAGTTCGGGATCGGATCGCGCGCCTTCCAGGCCGCTTCTTCCTCCTTCGTCCGGTATGCCCGCGGGTCGGATCGCGAGTGCCCGTACCAGCGGTACGTCTGGCACTCCAGCAGCGACGGCCCCTCGCCACCGCGGGCCCGTGCAACAGCCTCACGGACGGCATCCCGCACCGCGGTCACGTCCATCCCGTCAACCACCCGGCCCGGAATCCCGTAGGCGCACGCCCGGTCGGCGATGTCCAGCTGCGCCGCGGCCTCCTCGATCGGCACCGACATGCCATACAGGTTGTTCTCCACGATGTACACCACGGGCAGGTCCCACGCAGCCGCCAGGTTGATCGATTCGTGGAAGTTGCCCGTGTTCGACGCGCCGTCCCCGAAGAAGCACAACACCACCTGGCCCGTGTCCTCCATCTTCTGCGCCAGCGCCGCCCCCGTCGCCACCGGGATGTTCCCACCCACGATGCCCGTGGCCCCCAGGTTGCCGTGCTCCACGTCCGCGATGTGCATGGAGCCACCCCGTCCTCGCGAGTACCCGGTGGCCCGGCCGCACAGCTCGGCCAGCATCTTGTTCAGATGCTCCTGGCGCTCCTCATCCGACGTGGCCAGCGCCGCTCCCCGGGCGTGGCAGTGGCCGTGGCCCCGGTGCGTGCTGGTGATCAGATCGTCATCCTCCAGGGCAGAGACGGCCCCCACCGCCACCGCTTCCTCACCCGCGTAGAGGTGCGAGGCCCCCTTGATCAGATTCCGCCCCAGCAGGTCGTACACCTTGTTCTCGAACTTACGAATCTCCCACATCTGCTGCAGAAGATCAAGCGCCTGCTCTTTGGCAAGATCAAGACTCATGATCGATTTTCTCCTCCTACATACCTATGACGTAGCCGCTACGTTTTACCGTACAGGTTCTGAGCAAAATACTGCATCTCTTTGATGTCTTCTTCCGCGATGAGGTGGGGAGTGCCGATGCTCTTCGCCAGGATGTAGATGTGGGCCGTCTTCTCCACGACATCGCAGATCTTAAACGCATGATCCATGTCCTTGCCCACACACAGCGCTCCGTGATTCGGGAGCAGTACGGCGTTCCGATTCCCCAGGCCGTCCACAACGTTCTCGGCTAGCTCTCGGGTGCCGGGCAGCGCGTACTCCGAGCAGATGATCTTGTCACCGACGATCTGCACAAAGTCCTCGCTGACGCCGGGCAACTCCATCCCATCAACACCCAGCACCGACGAATAGAGCGGATGGGTGTGAATGACCGCGTTCACGTCCTCCCGCGCCTTGTAGACGGCCACGTGCATGTGTTTCTCGATGGACGGCGTCGTGGAGCCATCGATCACCTCGAGCTCGTCATCGAGGACGACGATGTCCTCGCATCGGATGCCTTCGTACTCCGTCGCGCTGGGGCTGACGTATATCAAGCCCGTTTCACTGTCCCGTGCGCTGATATTCCCCCACGTGCCCACGGTCAGGCCCCGCTGTACCATCTTCAACCCGGCATCCACGACCGTCTGTTTCAGCGTCTCCTTGATCTCTTCTGTCATCTCGGGCCCCGCCTTGTCCGCGAAAGGAGCCGGTCTATCCCCGCCTGCCTCCCCCGATCTACGATTGCTAACGCATCTCCTGACCGCCAGTCACGTTGATCGCCTGCCCGGTCATATAGCTCGCCCGGTCCGACGCCAGGAACACCACCACGTTCGTCACGTCATCGTAGGTACAGCCCCGCTTCACCGGCACCTGATCCACATACTTCTGACGCACCTCCTCCTCGCTGATCCCCCACTTCTCCGCGTACTGCTCATAGAGCGAATCGACCCACAGCGGGGAGTCCAGCAGGTTGCCCGGGCAGACGGCGTTCACGCGCACACCGTGCTCCGCTAGCTCCAGGGCAAGACTCTGCGTCAGCCCGACGCCGCCGAACTTGGAGGCAGCGTAAGCCGAGTTCTTGTAGCTCCCCTTCTTGCCCGACTTCGAGTTGATCTGGATGATAACGCCGCTCTGCTGCTCCTTCATCACGCGGGCGGCGTGCTTGGCACACAGAAAGTAGCCCACCAGGTTGACCTCCACCACCGCCCGCCACTCGTCGGCTGGGAACTCGTCAATCGCATTGGCGATGAGAATACCGGCATTGGAGACCAGAATGTCGAGCCGTCCGAACGCCTCAACAGCGCGATCCACCATGGCCGCCACCTGGTCCTCGTCGGTCACGTCCGCTTCGACAGCCATGGAACGCCGATCTGACCCCGCCCCGATCTCCCTGGCCACCTCCCTCGCGCCCTCTGCGTTCACGTCGGCCGCCACCACGTGCGCGCCCTCGTCGGCCAGCCGCCGGCAGATGGCCGCCCCCAGCCCCTGGGCTGCGCCGGTGACAATCGCCACCTGATCCTCTAACGCCTTCATAGCCCCTCCATCCGATCGGCTCTCACAACAGCATCAGGCGCAGGAACTCCTCCTCCGCCTCCTCTGTCCATTCGCGCCCGTCCTTCAACCTGGCGTAGACGCTCGGCAACCTCTGCTCCAGGTCCTCCACAGGTGTGAGAGGCAGATCCTTGATGTGAGGAAAGATGACCACTTTCCCGGCAAACTCACCATCCTTCACGGCGCGCAGACCGTCGGCAAAAGCGTCCAACGAGCCGACCGCAGCCACCAACCGGTTGGGAGAGAACTCACCCGATTCCACCTGCTCGAGCGCTGCCCGCATATTCTGTGTGTTCAGGCCCGAATGGCCAATGAACCGCGTCCGCTTCAGGTGGACATCGCTCAGATCCAGCCGCGCCTTCGTGCCCCGCTTCACCCCAGCGAAGATGTTCATCACCCCACCCGGCGCCAGGTACTCCGCTGCCTCCTCAATCGCTGCCGGCGACGGTGCTAGCACGACAATATCTTCAAACCCCTCCCGGCCCACCTGCTCCAGCGTCTCCTCGTAGTCCTCATCCGCCAGAGTCGTACACACGAATCGGACCCCCTTTGCCTCGGCGTCGGGCCGGTACGCCGCCCCCACATCGGGCAGCCGCTCGTTCGACTTCGCCGTACAGAGGATCGTCCGTGGGCCGTCGCGGATCTCGATGGCCCGCTGGACGTGCAGCCGCCCCATCGGTCCACCCGCCCCCACAAACCATGCCCGTCCGCCGGGCTTGAGCGTACAGCGGGCCGGCACATCACGATACGCCCGGGCGATGTTGGGGTCCCGGCTCCCTACGTACAGCCAACGATTGTAGTGGATTCGTCCCACGTCCACCGCCACCTTGCGCGGCAGCGGCTCGTCGGCGATGATGGCGAAGACGCCGAACTCGGCCAGGTGGGGACTGGCGGTCTCAATCAGATCCGCATCCGCTCCCAGCAGCACGATGTCGTCCACCTCCTGGGCAGGAGGTGATGCGACATCGTCCACCTCCACAATCTCCACCCCCAGCGCCTCCCCCCTCCTCCGCAGCTGCTGGGCGAAGTCACTGGGCACGTCCGTCAACAGCAGGCGACCGGGATGGGAGCCCTCGTCGAATCCCTCGCTGATGGTAAACGGCTTCTCGTCCCCGGCGTCGGTTCCGATGATCCACGTTGTGCCCCCGGCCTTCAGCGTCGTCCGATACTCGAGGCGATAGGCGGTCAGCACGCAGGTCCACGGCTCGATGAGTGCAGTCTCCGCGTACCCCGTATCCGCTTGCACCGGAATGAGATAGTTCCCATCGTCACCGTCGAGCACACGCTGATCAATGACGTTGTACTGCGATTGCCCCCCCTGAATCTCATAGCCGTAGGCGTACCCCACCCCGCCTACGTAGATGTCAGCCTGCACGATGAACCGGTCCCCGACGCTGTAGTCGTCCCGCAGGTCCTCTCCCACGCCGACCACGGTGAGGGTCACCTCGTGGCCCAGCACCACCGGGTCGGACTCCATGTCCCGATAGATGCGCGGGTGCTCCTGCCCGGCGCGCAGAACCTTATAATCGGAGAAACAGATGCCGCAGGCGTCGTGCCGGATCAGGAGCTCGTCGGGCCCGTACTCGGGCAAAGGGACCTCGATAGGCTCTCCGTCGCGGCCCAGATTCTCGAACCCCGCACCGTACAGCGGCCACAGGCGGTAACGATCCGGCAGCGGTGCGTCAGCGCGTCGATACTCGCTTAGCTTGTCGGCCATGGTCTCCTCCCATCGTCGCTCCGCACGGCTTGAGCCACACCCCATCATAGCCTGACCAGGATCTCGTCAGGACCCATCCTTCCGTCCAGCCTCCTGACTCTCTCCATCTCGGCCCTGCCGGCCGGTACACGGCGGCCAACCTCCGAGTAGAACGCGTTCCGCTCCCTGCGCGAGGGCAACCTGTCTTGCGCCCACCGGCTCTGATAGCCCAGCCCCAGCGCCCGCTGGAAGACGGTGTGACCGTAAATGAAATGGGCCCCCTCCAGAAAAACCTCTCGCACCGGCGCCAGCTCCGGGGCATCAAAATCGTCGATTATCTTCTTCCCCGGGCTGTTCATCTCCGTCCCCACGTTCAAGGGCAGTGCCAGCTCCTGCGCCAATTCTACCACCTCGTACAGGTTCCGCAGCTTCACCCGCTTCACCTCCGGGTCCGCAATGTTCCAGTTGCGGTCAGGCACGATATTGAGCGCCACCACCCCCTTGCCCATCAGCAACTCCAGCAGCTCCTCGATCGCCTGCTCCCCCTCAGAGGTGCCGTCGAGCCACGCGGCACAAGGCAGGCCGCGGCAGGCCAGGATCAACCGATGAAACTCGTCAACGCTGGGAAAGCTGTCGGGGCCCGGCTGAACGTACCCCACGCCGCCCTGCTTCATCAGCTTGCCACGGATCGTCCTGCGGAACTGCGGCTCGTGCGCCATCAGAGCCCCCGTCCGACCGGTGTCCATCTCTAGTTTGTCGGCCCAGAAATCCAGGGGATCGGACACCTCTCTCTCCGCCGCCCGCACGTACGCTATTACCGTGTGGCGCTCCGTCGCCGTCTTCCCTGGCGTCAGCGGCAGCACGTCCTCCTCGTAGTCGACCCCGACTGGCTCCAGGTACGCATTGATCCGCTCGATCATCCCTCGGTTGCGCTCCGTCGCCCGCTCGCGCAGGTCCCGCAGAACGTCCGCCTCCTCCGGGACATCGCCTGAGGTGAACCCGATCCCCATATGGTACAGCACGCCCGGCTCTCCCGGCGAGTTGATCTCCCGCGTCTCAAACTCCGGCAGAAACACGCGCGTCTCTATCCCGGCGCTGCCACACACGCCTGCACGCTCGCACGCATCGAGGAACTCGTCCACGCCCTCCAGCACGTCGAAATCCACAATGCCCATCAGCTCGAAGCCGCGCCGCTTAGCCAGCCAGGCCAAGGATGTAGGAGAGTGGCCATAGGCGTTGTAGGAGAAGAAGCTGTGGCAGTGCATATTCGCCACCTCAGACTCCGGCTCGAGCGGCACGAGGCCCTCCTCGGCCAGAGACAGCAACTCCTCCAGGGCGCGGGCGCGCACCTTGCGATCGAAGTCCTTCAGCCTCGCCTCTAGCTCCTCAATGCGTCGGTCGAGCTCCTCCACCTCAGGCTCCCGGGTCGTCGGCGACCTGAATCACCGCTCGAATCACCCCGTCGCCGTACCTGGCCACCATATCGAACGCCTCGGCGATGCGCTCCAGGGGGAACTCGTGCGTCGCAAGAGCCTCCACGTCTACCAAGCCCTTCTCCACCAGACGAATCGCCCGCGGATAGGTGTGCTTCATACGCCGCACCAGCTTGATTGTCAGGCCTCGGTGGCGTGCGGTGGAGGCCCTAAAGATCATCTTGTCGTTCGACGGAATCCCGGCCACGATCACTTTGCCCCCGCGTCGCGCCGCGCCCGCACACTGATCGGGCGTCTCGTCCGCCCCGGCCGCCTCGAAGGCCACATCGACCCCACGCCCTTCGGTCAGACGCGCGATCTCCGCCACCACGTCTGTCTCTTCCTCATAGGGATCTACCGCTGCATCCGCCACGAAGTCCAGCGCAAACTGCCGCCGATAGGCCAGCGGCTCGGTCACATAGACCTCGGCCGCGCCAGCCACCCGCGCCACCGCTGCAATAAGCAGCCCGATAGGCCCGGCCCCCAGCACCGCCACGCTGTATCCCGGGCGCAGGTGCGCCAGGTCGACCGCGTGGATGGCGACGCCCAACGGCTCCAGCATCGCCCCCTCCACAGACGTCAATCCCGGCGGCAGGGGGAAGCAGTTCTCGGCCGGCATCACCGCATACTCCGCGAAGACGCCATTGATCGGCGGGGTGCCGCAGAAACGCACGTTTGGGCACAGGTTGGGGTGTCCGCGCCGGCAGAGCTCACACGCCCCGCACGGGATCGCTGGGTCGACCGCCACCAGCTGCCCGACCTCGAGACTTGCCCCGACCTCCGGGCCTAGCTCAGCAACCCAGCCGGAGAACTCGTGCCCCAAGATGATCGGCTCGGTAACCACCTGGTCGCCGATGGCGCCGTCCGTGTAATAATGGACGTCGGAGCCGCACACCCCAACCGAGGCCACCCTCAGCAGCACCTCACCGCGCCCGGGCTCCGGGCGCGGCAATTCCTCCAGTCTCAGGTCTCTGATACCGTGCAGTCGCGAGGCCCGCATAGGTCGCTTCCCCTCTCCGCGCCCTGCAGAATGCAAGCGCGCCTCCCTTACTCTCTCAGTATCTTGCGCCGGTAGTCCTCGTCCGGACGAGTGTGGATCCGCGCCACTTCCTCCTCCGACAGGAACCGCGGCCCGCCGAACTGGTAGGTCCCGGCCAGGACGCGCGCTGCCTTTACCGCCATCGCCGTGATATTCTCCACCTGGCGAGCGGTCTTCCCCAGCGCAATCAGCCCGTGATTCTGCATAAGAACGACGCGTGGAAGCTCATTTCGCTCCTCGACGTACCGCCGGATCGTGGCGCGCACCTCCCGGCCCAAACGAAGACCCGGATCAGTATACGGGACAATGGCAGGAGCGGGGCCACAGACGACGATTTCATCAGGAAAAAGGCGACCACTCACCGCTGCCTCGAAGTCCGTTGAACAGGTGACGGCATTGATGGCCACGGGATGCGTGTGACCCACGAAGTTGATACCTTCCAGGTTGAGGCAGCTGGCGTGGAGAACGGTCTCCACCGAGGGATGGACCCCGTCATCAGGAGCCGCTCCTGAACCGGTCACACGGTCGACCTTCGCTTCCAGCAGCCGGCGGTCGATCTGTTCGTCGGTCAGGTCTGGTCCGTCAAGCATGCCCAACACCGGCTCGAAGGCGACGCGTACGAATCCCGCCTTGTCAATGGTGCGCAGCGAGGTACCGCTGGCCTTGACCCAGAAGGTATCACCGTCCGCACGAGCAGACGTGTTCCCTTCTCCAAGAATCGCGAATTCGCGGCTGGCATCTCCCAAGTCATTCGACAAACTGACTAGACGCTCGAGGTTCTCGTCCATTCCACCTCTTTCCTCGATATCTCAAGAACTCATCAGAACATGTGACGTCAATCACCGTGCGCTTCCAGATCCGCGTCCCCTCTTTTCACCACCTTCTGTAGAGAAGAGGATTCCGCGATCACCAGCTCGCGGATCTCGTTCAGTCGCGCCTCGCTGCGGGCCTCGAACCGGAGTGTCACAAGAGGCTGCGTAACCGACGGACGTACGAGCGCCCAGCCATCACGCCAATCGATGCGGATCCCATCCAGTGTGCTGATCTCACAGTCCACCCGCTCGGCGAAGCCTTCCCGTAGTTCTCCCAGGATGGCCTCCACCTCGGAGGGGGAAGCCGGCAGCCGAATGTCGGGGGTGATGGGATAGCGCGGCATGGTGTCGACCAGCTCTCCCAATTCCTGGCTCCGGTCCTCAATGACTTGCAGCATAAGCAAGATGGAGTAGAGGCCGTCGTCTCGGCCCAGCTCACCGAAGAAGAAGTGCCCACTGATCTCGCCGCCCATCACGCCTCCACGCCGCAGCAGCGTCGTCTTGATGAAGGCGTGCCCCGACTTCTCCATCACTGGCGTTCCGCCGGCTTGGCGAACCTCTTCGGGCACGATGCTGGAGCATTTGATGTCATAGATGACCTCGCCACCATCCCCCGACAGAAGATGGCGGGCGAATAGGACGATGCTGCGGTCGCTCTCGACAACGAGACCTCGCTCGTCTACGAACACGACCCGGTCGCCGTCGCCGTCAAAGGCTGCTCCCAGATCTGCTTCGGACTGCACGACGGCCTCGCGCAAAGCCTGGATGTTGTCAAAGACAGCGGGATTGGGGGAGCGGTTCGGGAAGCGTCCATCAGGTTCGCAGAACAGCTCTACCACCTGGTATCCCACGTCTCTCAGCACCCTAGGAGCGATGCGCGCGTAGCACCCGTTGCCTGCGTCGACCACAACCTTCTGCTCCCCGGCCCTGGGGAATTTGTCACGGATGTAGGCCCGATAGCGCCCGACGACGTCAGCTCGTTCGTAGGAGCCTTTCCCCCTTGCGAAGTCGCGATTCGCGATGCGCTCTTCGAGTTGAGCCAGCTCCTCTTCAGTGATGGGCCACGGCCCGAGGCTGATCTTGAATCCGTTGTCACCTGGGGGGTTGTGCGAACCGGTAACCATCACGCCGCCATCGGCGCCCAACTCGTCCTTGGCGAAGTAGAAGACGGGAGTCGGTACCATCCCCAGATCAGTCACGCGGCAGCCTGCGCTCACCAGTCCGTCGATGAGGGCCTTCTTCAGCGGGCTCGTGCTGGGGCGCACGTCTCCCCCTACCACGGCGGCGCGCCCGCCCAGTTCCGTGCCGACCGCGCGCCCCAGCTGTTCCGCCAGCTCCGTGGTCACCTCTGATCCGTAGTGCCCGCGAGCGTCGCAGGCTTTGAAGACACTCATCTCACTCCAAGTACCCCCGCTCCCGGCACGCCTCGCAGAACGCTGCGTATCGCTCGTCATAGGCGGCCTGGTGTGTCACCCTTGGTTCCACGTCCTCATCGATATGCACCATAGCTCGCGCCGCCGGGACAAGGCCGTGCCAAAAGGTGCTCCCGGCCGCGACGACGGCTGCTCCAAATGCTCCTCCGCTCATCTCGGGCACGCGGAGCATCTTTCCTAACACGTCGGCTCGCAGCTGCAGCCACGGACGGCTGGCGGTGGCTCCTCCCGCGGCATAGATCTCCCCACCGATCTCCGCCCCCAGATCCTCTAGCACCTGATACGCAAGCCGCTCCACGTAGGCGACCCCTTCCAGGTGCGCGGCGTAGAGCTCTAGGTCACCTGCCGGCTGCCCGATCACGAATCCCTGGGCCTCGGGCTCGGCGAAGGGGAACCGTTCCCCGCGACGCACCAGAGGGTAGACGATCAGCGACGTTGGCGCCACATCCAGTACACCGGCGTTGAGGCGGTCGAGATCCGCCGGGTCAAACCGGACTGAGATGCTCTCTCCTCCGGTGTTGCTGGCGCCCCCCGGCAGCCAATGACCCTCCGGGTGGCGGTGACAGTAGACGCGACCGAGGGGATCACGCAGCAGCTCACGGGTGACGCCCTTAATCACCAGCGTCGTGCCAAGGGTGCTGCTCCACTGACCCGGGGCCACGGCACCTGTGGACATCTGGGAAGCGCACCCGTCGGTCATGCCGGCGAGCACGGGCGTCCCGGCGGGCAGGCCTGTCTGCCCGGCGGCCTCAGGGCATACAGCGCCGATCTCGGTGCCCGGTGCCACGACCCGCGGCAACGGCCCCTCGGGAATACCCAGATCCGCGGCGATAAAATCGGGCCACTGATCGTCGATCAGGTCGTACCCCGTCTTGAGGGCATTGCTGTAATCCGTGACCCCAAAGCGCCCTGTCAATCGGCCAGTCACAAAATCCGTTGGGCTCAGGAAATGACGCGCCCGGTAGAACCGCGCAGACTCATGGCGCTGGAGCCAGAGCAGCTTAGGAAGGGCGAAGGAAGAAGAGAAGCAATACCCGAGTTTGTCGGCTAGGGCGGCTCCAACCTGGTTGACCTCCTCGGCCTCCCCCAGGGCTCGACTGTCATTGTACATCAGCGCCGGTCGTATGACCTCGCCAGCCTCGTCGACGAGGCACACCGTTCCCGAGGTGGAGGTGACCGAGAGCCCTGCGAGCGCGGTCGTGTCGATCCCGCTTCCCTTCGCCAGCTGAGATATGCGTTGTAGGCACCGGGTCGTCGCCGCCCACCAATCGGATGGACGCTGCTCGAACCAACCCGACGGGAGATCTTCAGGTGACCTGGAGACAAACGGCCGCTCTGCACGCGCAACGACGACCCCGTCGGAATCGCAGATCAGGGCCCGCGCCCCTTGGGTCCCTACATCGACCCCCAATATGTACATCTAAGCTCTTCTTGCCAGTTCCTCTTCCTCGTACGCGCGCACCTCGTCCATGAAAGCGATCCCTACAGGGACCTCCTGCTGCAAGCAGAAGACATCCCACACCGGGCCAAAGGGCAAGCCCTTCAGCTCCTCGAGCATCGCCAGCCGCGTGGTGTAATCACCCGAGACCTCCAGATCGCGCATCATCCCGACCGGCTCCAGCAAGGCCATCAACAGCGCCCGCATGGCGTTGCGCGTGCCGATGACCCACGCGGCGATCCGATTGATACTGGCGTCGAAATAATCCAACCCGATGTGAATTCGGTCGAGGAATTCTCCGCGTATGACCTCCTGCATAATCGCCCGCACTTCGTCCGTGAGCGTCACCACGTGGTCACTGTCCCAGCGGACGCCGCGGCTGACGTGCAGCAGAACCTCGTCCACGAACAAGAGCACAGAGGACAGTTTGTCCGAGATCACCTCTGTGGGGTGGAAGTGTCCACTGTCGAGACACAGCAGGATGTCGTTAGCGGCGGCGTAGCCGAGGTAGAACTCATGAGAGCCAACCACATAACTCTCCGAACCGATGCCAAACAGCTTGCTTTCGACGGCGTCCAGATTGTACTGACGGTCCACGTCGGCAGAAATAATCTCGTCCAGCGAGTCCTTCAAAAGATGGCGCGGCGTCTTCCGGTCGACCGGCGTGTCCTTATAGCCATCTGGAATCCAGATGTTCGTCACGCACCGCGTACCCAGCTCCCGCCCGAAATACTCGCCGATCCTGCGGCAGGCGATGCAGTGCTCGATCCAGAAGCGACGGACGCCCTCGTTGTAGCTGGCCAGCGTGAAGCCGTCCTCGGCCAGCGGATGGGAGAAGCAAGTGGGGTTGAAATCGACCCCGTGGCCCCTGTCCTTGGCCCAGTCGGCCCAGGCCGCGAAGTGTTTCGGCTCCAACTCGTTCCGTTCCACCTGCTCACCGCCAGTCTCGGCGTAGATGGCGTGCAGATTGAGCCGATGCGTCCCAGGAATAAGACTGTACGCCTTGTCGAGGTCTCGCCGCAGCTCTTCAGCGTTCCGGGCTCTGCCTGGATAGTTGCCGGTCGCCGCGATCCCTCCTCCCAGCTCGGCGTCTGGGTTCTCAAAGCCAGAGACGTCGTCCCCCTGCCAGCAGTGCAGGCTGATGGGGATCTTCGCCAGAGCTGTTAACGCCTGATCCGTATCAACCCCAATCGCGGCGTATCGCTCCTTCGCCAGAGCATAGGCGTCCTCAATCGCCCCATCCGAGGGCTGTTTGCTCATATGGCTCTCCTTCTCTCTGATCAGCGTTCGACGATGTGGCGGAGTGTGCTCCTGGAGTCTCAGTCGAGGTGGAAGACCTCCTCCAGTTGAACCATGCTCTCGTCCGCGTGGGCGCCACCCAGCCCCTCGAAGTAGGGCGCCATCGACTCTTGCCACCTGGCGTTGATTTCTTCCTCGGCCATCCCCTCGAGAGCGGCCTCGAAGCTCTCCGGCGTCTCGAAATAGCCAAACACCAGCCCATCGGGCCGCATGAATAACGAGTAGTTATGCCAACCGTTTCGGCGCAGAGCCTCAAGCATCTCGGGCCACACGTCTTTGTGGCGCTCCTTGTACTCCTCGACCTTATCCTCGCGCACCTTGAGTAAGAAGCCTACACGCTTCACTTGGTCTTCCTCCATGTCACCCTCTATCTAAGCTGGCTTCACGAACCCACTGAAGTGTGCTTTCCAGCAGGGTCAGCGCCAACGATCTCCCGCAAGCCAGTCTTCCCGAAATGCACCCTATCGATTCGGCGCGCCACCAGGAAACGATAGAGACCAATGGAATCGCTCCCCTGAACGCAGTCTGTTTAATTGCGTTGCGTTTCAGGCAACAGGCACGAGGTGCCTGTTGCCTGAAACGACTCATTCAGCTTAGAGCCTTGGGGCTCGCCACTGCATTGCTACTGAACCGCTTCGTCGATGTTGTCCGCGTTGTACTTGGTGAACGGGCCCATCAAGACACGCAAGCCTTCGTCGCGTGTAGGATCCTTCTCGATGGTGTAGGTGCCCATCCGTCCAGCCTCGAATCGCTCGCCTTCCACAGCCTGTAGGTCACCCGACGCCAGCAAATAGGACACGTAGTACGTCAGGTAACCGAGATCCGTGAAGCTCCACAAGGCGAACTCGGGGCAGCAGCCGTTCTTGACGAAGGAGGCCATCTCGCTCGGCAAACCCAGACCGCTCACCTTCACCTCGTCACACAGCCCCTCGTCCTGAATCGCCTTGGCCGCCGCCGCAATACCCACAGTCGTCGGCGCCATGATCAGCTCCATCTCAGGATACTTGTCCACCAACGCCAGCGCCTGCTGATAGCTCTTCTCCGACTCGTCATCCCCATACACGATGTCCAGCAGCTCCAGATTGGCGTACTCATCTTCCGTGAGCACTTCCTCCAAAGCGGCGATCCACGCGTTCTGGTTGGCTGCGTCCGGCGAAGCAGAGAGCACGGCGAACTTACCGCCGTCCTCACCCAGGATGTTCCGCGCCATGTCGGCCATCACCTCACCGGTCTCGTCGAAGTCCACTTGAGCGACAAACAGCTGCTCGCCTTCCGCAGAGGGAATCGGGGAGTCCCAGGTGATGACGGTGATACCAGCCTCACGAGCCGTCTGAGCAGCGGGAGCGATCTGGTCGCCAGCGTTGTTGGAGATCATGATCGCATCGACCCCCTGTGTGGTCGCGTTCGTGATGATGGGGATCTGTTCAGTACCAGCTGCCCCAGATGCGGGCGCCAGGTACTGCAATTCCTCCGGATTCTCCAGCTCTATACCGGCTTCCTCTGCACCTTCGCGTGCCTGATCGAACACGGCGTTGCCAAGCATCTTCGGCAGCAATACCATGTCCAACGCCTGCCCTGGAGTAGCTACCGCTGGTTCAGCGACCGGTTCCTCCTCTCCCCCGACCGCTTCGTCGATGTTGTCCGCGTTGTACTTGGTGAACGGGCCCATCAAGACACGCAAGCCTTCGTCGCGTGTAGGATCCTTCTCGATGGTGTAGGTGCCCATCCGTCCAGCCTCGAATCGCTCGCCTTCCACAGCCTGTAGGTCACCCGACGCCAGCAAATAGGACACGTAGTACGTCAGGTAACCGAGATCCGTGAAGCTCCACAAGGCGAACTCGGGGCAGCAGCCGTTCTTGACGAAGGAGGCCATCTCGCTCGGCAAACCCAGACCGCTCACCTTCACCTCGTCACACAGCCCCTCGTCCTGAATCGCCTTGGCCGCCGCCGCAATACCCACAGTCGTCGGCGCCATGATCAGCTCCATCTCAGGATACTTGTCCACCAACGCCAGCGCCTGCTGATAGCTCTTCTCCGACTCGTCATCCCCATACACGATGTCCAGCAGCTCCAGATTGGCGTACTCATCTTCCGTGAGCACTTCCTCCAAAGCGGCGATCCACGCGTTCTGGTTGGCTGCGTCCGGCGAAGCAGAGAGCACGGCGAACTTACCGCCGTCCTCACCCAGGATGTTCCGCGCCATGTCGGCCATCACCTCACCGGTCTCGTCGAAGTCCACTTGAGCGACAAACAGCTGCTCGCCTTCCGCAGAGGGAATCGGGGAGTCCCAGGTGATGACGGTGATACCAGCCTCACGAGCCGTCTGAGCAGCGGGAGCGATCTGGTCGCCAGCGTTGTTGGAGATCATGATCGCATCGACCCCCTGTGTGGTCGCGTTCGTGATGATGGGGATCTGTTCAGTACCAGCTGCCCCAGATGCGGGCGCCAGGTACTGCAATTCCTCCGGATTCTCCAGCTCTATACCGGCTTCCTCTGCACCTTCGCGTGCCTGATCGAACACGGCGTTGCCAAGCATCTTCGGCAGCAATACCATGTCCAACGCCTGCCCTGGAGTAGGTTTAACGACTTCCCCCGAGGGAGCAGGGGGTTCTTCTGTGGCAGGTTCTTCTGTTGCAGGCTCTGTTGGCTGAGCGGGCTCCTCTGTCGGTGTGGCCGCAGGTCCGCACGCCGTGAGCACCGACGCAACGACAACTGCCAACGTTATCAGTTTCCTAAGCATTTTCCTTCTCCTTTTCGCGCGACTAAACTAGAATCGAATCATCCGTTTAGGCCCTGGCCATTGGGCCCTGGCAATCTGATTTTGTCTATAGGGTTGCCTCCTTTCTGTTCTGAACTTCCTCACCACGTGTGCGTCGAGAATGACGTCGACGTCTCCAGAACTCCCTGATCTCCCGTCCGATGTTGGGCCCAAGTACCGATAGGATGAGCAGGATGCCGATCACACCGGTCTGGATTTCGCCGGTTAGGTTGAGCAAGCCCATCCCGTTGCGCAGATTCAGAATGATGAAGATCGACAGCAAGACGCCAAACATCGAACCCGTGCCACCAAAGATACTCACCCCGCCTAGCACGACCATCGTGATGACCTCAAGTTCGGCCCCCAAAGCGGTATCGCCCCGCATCGAACCGAGTCGTGCGGCCAGCAACAATCCAGATAAGGCAGCAATGAAGCCTGACACAATGAAGAGCGTCATCTTCACCCGACGCACGTTGACACCCGAATAGCGCGCCACCTCGCTGCTATTCCCGACGACGAAAACATAGCGACCGGCACCAGACCTCTGCAGCACGACCAGAGCGATGACCAGGAAAACAAAGAAGATGATCATAGCCAGCGGGAAGGGACCGATGAGCGATTGCTGTCCGAGGCGGTCAAACCACTCGGGGAAGTTGCCTATCGAGCGATTCTCCAAGAGCACGTGCGCCAGGCCACGATAGCCCATCATCCCGGCGAGGGTGACGATCAACGATGTCAAGCCCACGTAAGAGACCATAAAGCCGTTGACTGCTCCCGCCAGCACGCCAGTCAGAAGCCCAGCCAAGACGCACATCCCGAAGGGCAACCCTCTTTCAAACAGATATGCCATCACGCAGCCCGCCAACGCCATAACAGAGGCAACTGACAAGTCAATCTCGGCGTTGATGATGATGAAGGTCATAACCAGCGCGACGATGATCTTTTCTATGTGCAGTTGAAACAGATTGATCTGGTTTTGAACGCCCAGATAGTGGGGTGCCGAAGACGCATTGAATAGAACGATGACGATGAGAATGGCAAGCAATAAGCCTTCCCAGCTCTTGAGCCATCCCAATTTACGCATCACGGCTTTCCTCCTCGATGATCGTTTCATCAACGGGACTCCTCTCCAGGCCTCGTTGAGCCCAAATATGTCGCAGGCGATTGATGATCACCGCGTCGATGGTAACTGATACCAGGATTAACGTACCCAATAAAGCATCCACCCAGAACGTGCTGATCAACCGCCAGCGCAGCAGGCTTTGCTGCAGCAGGTTGATCATTATCGACCCCAACAGCGCACCGATCACTGTGCCGCTGCCGCCGAACGTGCTGACCCCGCCGACCACCGCCGCAGCGATCACGTTCAATTCCATCCCTAGCGCGGCAGCAGGTGTGAGATTCCCGTGTCGTACCAAGTACATGAATCCTCCCAGCCCAGCCATTGCGCCACAGATGACAAAACATGACAGCACAAGCTGCCGGGAAGGCAGGCCGCCGATCCGCGCTGCTTCGGGGTTCGAGCCGATCGCGTATAGACGACGACCGAATCGCAGACGGGAGGTCACGAGATGGAATACGACCAACATCACTAATGCAACGGCTAACAGTGGCCTGACCTGGAACTCACCGATCGAAAACAGTTGCATCCGGCCGAGACCCAGAATCCACTCTGGTAGCAGGTGGGTGACGACGCTCTTAGTACCAGCGGGATACGCCACAAGGGTTGAGCGGTAGATCGCCATAGTCCCCAGAGTGGCGATGAGAGAGGGCACCTGACCGAAAGAGACCAGAAGGCCATTTATCAAACCCAGCGCTGCGCCTAAGCCAATCGCTGCCAAAACGCCAAGCAGCGGCAGCATATCGGGGTGGAAACTAAGCAGCTTGCCAACGGCGAACGCCGTCAGGCCGACGACTGAACCGACCGACAGATCAAAATTGCGCGTCAGCAACACCAGGGTTTCTCCAATAGCGACTACAGCGATAATGGCCACGTCGCTGGTAACACGGTTGAGAATGCGGGGGCTGAAATAGCCCTCGATCTGAGTGCCGAAGAAAAGAAAGACGAGCCCAATCAGAAAGACCAGGCTTAACTCACGCAGTTGCTCCGGACGAAAGTACTCTCTTAGCTTCTTCATCCTACAACCTCCACTGGGTCATTGGCTTTCCCCATAGCAGCAGTCAAGATGGCTTCCTGAGTCGCCTCTTCGCGAGTAATAATTCCCATCTGCCTGCCCTCGCGCATGACCAGGATGCGATCACTCATCGCCATGATCTCGAGCATATCGGACGAGATAAGGATGATTCCAAATCCCTGGGCAGCAAGGGTGTTGATCATCTGATGTACTTCGGCTTTTGCGCCGACGTCAATGCCGCGCGTCGGTTCGTCTAGAATCAGAATCTGCGGTCGTGTGTTCAGCCACTTGCTCAACATGACCTTCTGTTGGTTGCCCCCGGAGAGCATCTCAACAGGAACCTCCACAGACGGTGCACGAATCGAGAGCCTCTCACGATATTCCTTGGCGGTGGCGATTTCCTCACCCCGCTTAACCAAGCCCAGGTCTGTCAAGTACTTGTGCAGCACCGGTAGTGAAATATTGGAGGCGACCGCCATGGACATGATCAACCCGTATTGGCGGCGATCCTCGCTGAGATAGGCAATGCCAAGTTCGAGCGCGTGTTTGGGTGAACGGATTGTCTGCTCTTCACCCCCAATGATAATCGCTCCAGAGTCGGCCGACTCGACTCCAAACAGAGCCAGGCCGACATCGGTGCGGCGCGCCCCCACCAACCCGGCAAAGCCCAGCACCTCGCCACGATACACGTCAAAGCTAATGTTGTGAAAAACGTTCTCTCTGCTCAGAGAGTGTACAGACATCAGTAGCTCGCCGCGCTCCACCTCACTCTTGGCAAAGAAATTCTCGATCTCGCGTCCCACCATGTCTCGGATGATGCCCTCGGATGTGACCTCGCTGCGCGGACTGGATGAGACCAGCTCTCCGTCGCGTAGCACACTCACGCGTTCTGCTATTTCCATCACTTCTTCTAGACGGTGTCCGATGAACAAGATGGCCACACCCTGATCCCGCAGCCCACGCACCAACTTGAAGAGCTGTGTCACTTCATGCGCCGAAAGCGCAGCGGTCGGCTCGTCCATGATCAATACACGGACGTCGAGCGAGATGGCCTTAGCAATCTCCACCGTCTGCTGGGCGGACAGCGTGAGATTGCGTGCCGACATGCGCACGTCGAGGTTCACGCCCAGCCGGGCCAGGATGGCCTTGGCTTCCTCGTACATCTTGTCCCAACGCACGACCGGGCCGCGGCCACGATGGCTGATGAAGATGTTCTCGGCGACGTTCAAATCGGGAAAGATCATCGGCTCCTGATATATGGCGGCGACGCCGTACGCCTGTGCCTCTTGCGAGTTAGCAATCTGCACAGGCTGTCCATCCAGTACGATCTCACCCCGGTCAGGCCTGTGAATGCCCGTAGCGATCCTGATCAGAGTCGACTTCCCGGCGCCATTCTCGCCGACCAAGGCGTGGATCTCGCCCGGACGGATGTCAAGGGTGACGCCCTCCAGTGCCTGCACCGCGCCAAAGGCCTTGCTGATGTCTCGTAGCTCCAGAATTGGTTCCGTCATCTTCTCCCTCGTTGATCTTGCACGGTTTTGCAAACGTTTGCACCAATCGCTCTCCATCACCCGTCTTTCAGGAAAGGCACGTGGCTGACCATCTCGGGTTCAGGCAATCACGACCTCTACACCGGCTGCCTCCAGCGCCCCGACCGCGTCGGCGGGGGCACCTCGGTCGGTGATGACGCAATCGACCTGATCGATGGAGGCGAAGGTGACGAACCCGACCCGCCCGAGCTTGCTATGATCCAGGATGGCGATGACCCGCTTGGCACGGCTAGCCATCTCTCTCTTGACAGCCACCTCGTTGGCGTCGACGTCGGTCAGCCCCTCCTCAAGCGTGAGCCCTTTGACCCCGAAGAACCCTTTCTGGAAGTTGAATTCTCCGACCAGGCTCTCAATTCCGCCCTCCACCAGAGATACGGAGTCCCGCCGGATGAAGCCTCCCGGCATCAGCACCGTTACGCGCGGCGCCTCCAGCAGAGCCAACGCGACGTAGATCCCGTTGGTCAACACAGTGACCTCGCGGTGGTTTCTGATATGGTTCGCCACGGCAAGGGCCGTCGTGCTGGCGTCGAGGGCGATGGCATCCCCGTCCTCTATCATCTCAGCGGCGGCCGCGCCGATGCGCCGTTTCTCCTGGGAATAGAGTCGGCGGCGAACATCAAATGAGAGCTCCAGATCAGTCCGGCTAGGGGTGATCGCGCCTCCATGAGTGCGTAAAAGGACGCCGTCAGAAGCCAGAGCATCTAGGTCAGAACGAATGGTGACCTGCGATACCCCGAACCGCTTGCTGAGGTCAGCGACCGCGACCCGCTGCTCTGCCTCTAGCAGGGCCATGATCCGCTCGCGACGTTCTTCCGGAAATAGTTTGGGGGCCATCGATCCGCTCGATTGTAGGTCAAGAAGCTCATCGCAAAGGAACACGCAACACTCCGAACGGTCAGGCCGCTTCTTGCTGTGAAACCCAGTATATCATATTGTCCGAAAAGAGTCAACACCAAAAAAAGGCATATCTAAGATTTCGCAACGAAACGGAACCAAACCCGAAGGTCTCCGGTGACATCCTGCGTGGACGGGTTGCTCTCCGAAAGGATCGCAGGGCCGCGCACCAGCTCCACGACCGCGACCAGGCAGTTACGCAGGTGTAGCAAGTCGACCCTGGTGCCACCTACAGCCACACGAGGTGCGGTCTCTCAATCAGTCTGACCACGTCTGACAGGAACCGTGCTGCCGGCGCCCCGTCGATGAATCGGTGATCAAACGTCAGCGACAAGGACATGCGCTGTCGGATGCACACCTCTCCGTCGCAGACGGCCGGCTGCGGCCGGATCCGACCGATCCCGAGGATCGCAATCTGGGGCGGGTTGATGATGGGGGTGAACGCGTCGATGCCCAAAGGGCCGAGATTGGTGATCGTGAACGTCCCCCCGCTCAGTTCGTCTGGAGCGATCGATCCGTCTAGCGCCCGGCCCACCAACGCCGCTCGCTCCTCTGCCAACCGCAGCAGCCCTTTCTGATCGGCGTCTCGCACAACCGGCGTCATCAGTCCCCGATCCGTGTCCACCGCCACGGCGACGTGAATCGACTCGCTCAGCCCGATGCGCTCGCCGTCGGTGATACCGTTCACCTCGGGATGCTCAGCAAGCTGCCGCGCCACGATGCTCAGGAGGAGATCCGTGTAGGTCAGCCTCGGGTCCTCCTCGGAGAGGTCCGCCAGGATCTCCTCCCGTAGCTCAACCAGTCGAGTCGTATCCACTTCGCGGGTCAGGGTGACCTCCGCAGCGGTCTGTTGACTCTCCTGCATGCGCCGAGCGATCGTACTGCGGGTGGGCGAGAGCTCGATCCATTCGATCCCCTCGGGGGCCGCCTCCCTCTGCTCCGCCAGCACCCCTTCCACGTCCTCCTTGGTGATCCGTCCCTGGGGCCCCGTACCCTCAACCTCAGCCAGATCCATCCCTGCGTGTTCCGCCAGCCGGCGCGCCACCGGTGTGGCAGTTGGCGGGACCTCCTCCTCCGCCTTCACTTGCTCAAGGTAGGCCTCGACGTCCCGTTCGACGATCATCTGCTGTGGCCCAGAAGGCGTTAGCTCAGCGAGGCTGATCCCTTCTTGCTCTGCCCGGTGTCTCGCGCGGGGACTGGCGGGGATTCGGTTCCGCCGCTCCTCGGGGAGCGGCCTCCCCTTGGGCCCCGTCGGCACACCTGCCTCTGTCGCCTCAGCCGCCGCGACGCCCTCCGCCTCCTCAGAAACCTCAGGCCCCGCCCGCTCGGCGACCGCCTCTCCCACGGGCTCGATCACCCCGATCGTCGAGCGGACCTCGATTTCGTCCCCCGGTTCTGCGGAGGTACTTCGCAGTACCCCGGAGGCCGGCGCCTCGACATCAAGGCTGGCCTTATCGGTCTCGATCACGAAAAGGGGCTGCCCCTTCTCCACCTCATCTCCGACGGCCTTCAACCACTCCAGCAGCACCACCGTGTCCATGGTCTGGCTGAGGGGTGGCACGACGATATTGACAGCCATCCGCTATCTCCCGTTCCTAGTCATGCTCACAGCAGGCTTTCGACCGCGGCCACGATCGCCTCTGGGTCCGGCACGTAGACGTCCTCCAGGACGGGGGCGAAGGGAGGGGGCACATCCGGGGCTGAAACTCGCTTTACGGGAGCGTCCAGCCAGATCAGCACCTCCTCGGCGGCGATGGCGGCCAGATCCGCCGCCCACCCGCCGGTTCGGTTGTCCTCCTCGACGATGACCAGCCGTCCCGTCTTCCGCACCGACCCGAGGATCAACGCCTTGTCTAGAGGGACCAGGGTTCGTGGATCGATCACCTCGGCCTCGATGCCCCTCTCGCTCAGGGTCTCCGCCGCCGCCATGGCGTAGTGCATTGTAAGCAACTTACCCACAATCGTCACATCGGTTCCCTCGCGCCGGACGATCCCCTCGCCGATAGGAACGAGGTACTCCTCCTCGGGCACGTCGCCCACGGGGCTGAGGGCCCCTTTCTCCGACCGGGCTCCCTTGGAGCCGTAGAGCAGCTTATGCTCGAACACCAGTACGGGGTTGTTGTCCCGAACGGCGCTCTTCAGCAGCCCCTTAGCGTCATACGCCGTGGCCGGCGCCACGACCTTAAGCCCCGGGACATGGGTGAAGAAAGCCTCCAGGCTCTGCGCATGCTGCGCCCCCCGCGACGTGGCTCCCACCGGCGCCCTCATCACGAGCGGAACCGAGACCTGTCCCCCCGACATGTAGCGCAGCTTCGCGGCCTGATTGGCCAGCTGCTCCATGGCGC
>CAYMHT010000006.1:0-58180 GCA_964390305.1 uncultured Anaerolineales bacterium | reverse complement strand
TTCTAGAAGGGCGGGGGGACCTCACTCATGCCGACCCCACCGTGTGCACGAAGGAACCCCCGGAATAGGCCCGTCTGCGCGCAGCGCACATCCGACGGAATCGCACGCGCCGGGCAGAAATGGGCGATAGGAGTTAGTGACATGAGGAAATGCCTGGGGCTGTTACCAGCCGTGTTGCTCGTTGCGGCGTGCGGCGGAGAGCCGGCAGGGGAGGCGACTGGGCAGGGTGGGTCACGGGTGGGGCTACCCGTCGTCGAGGATACCCTTGTAGCCGAGGCTGCCATCGAGCCGGCCCGCTGGAGCGCCTTGGGATTCAAGGCTGCGGGGGTCGTGAGCGAGGTGTTGGTGGACGAGGGCGACAGGGTCGCGGCTGGGGATCTGCTGGTGCGGTTGGATCCTACCCATGCCCAGCTCGCGGTGCGGCAGTCGGAGGTGGCCCTGCAGGCCGCTGAGGCTCAGTTGGCACTGCTGGAGGCTGGCGCGCGGGCCCAGCAGGTCGCCGTCGCCGAGGCCCAACTGGAGGCCGCCGAAGCGAGGCAGGCCCAGGCAGCCGCTCAGCACGATCAGTTGAGAGCCGGGGCCAAAAGGGCGGAAATCGCCGCCGCGGAGGCACGGGTCGCCGCAGCGAGGGCAGAGCAGAGGAGGGCGGAGGAGAGCCACGACAAGACGATGGAGTGCTTCACCGTCAAGAACCCGTACACCGGAGAGGAGCGGGAGGTTTGTCCCGCCCTGGGTCTGCCGGAGGAGCAGACCCGCTACGCTCTTGAGACGGCCACCGAATCACTGGCAGCTGCCAACGCAAGGCTCAGGGAATTGCAGGCCCGCCCCAATCGCAACGAGCTGCGGGCAGCCGCGGCAGGCGTGCAGGCGGCAGCGGCGGAGCGGCAGGTAACGCAGGCTCAGCTCGACTTGGCGCGGGCTGGGCCGATTGAGGAGGAGATCGCCGTCGCCCAGGCCCAGGTGGCGCGGGCGCGAGCAGCTTTGGAGGTCGCCCAAGCGGCTGTGGCGCACACGGAGGTCCGAGCGCCCTTCGCTGGCACCGTGGCGATGATCAGTGTGAAGGTTGGTAACGTGGTGGTTCCTGGTCAGGTGGCCTGCACGGTGGCGACAGTGGGGCAACGTCAGGCGCGCACGAAAGACCTCTCGGAGCTGGATGTCGCGGGGATTGAGCCTGGCCAATCGGTCAGGGTCACCGTTGACAGCCTCCCGGAGCGCGAATTCGAGGGAGTGGTGCAGAAGGTGGCGCTGCAGGCAGACGACCACCGGGGCGAGGCAGTGTTCGCCGTGACGGTGAAGCTGGTTGATGTGGGAGACGCGCCGCTCCGCTGGGGAATGACGGCCTGGGTGGACTTCGGGACACCCTGAGTGGCCGCTCTGGACATCTTTCCGAATCCGACACCAACGGATAGAACGCTCGCGGCGATAAGGGGGCCTGTATGAGGAGAAGGGTCGGCGCTTGGTTAGGGATACTGCTGCTGGCTGGCTGCGGTTTAAGACTCGGAATAGGCTCGCAGCCCGCGGTTGAGGAGACCTCAGCGACGCCTGAGGAACGCGAAGATGTGGTCGTGGCTGAGGGGATTGTTGAGCCGGCCTACTGGAGCAGGTTGGGCTTCGAGGCTGCGGGAGAGGTGGTCGATGTGCTTGTGCACGAGGGGGACATCGTCGCAACAGGAGACGTCCTGGTCCGCCTCGATCAACTCGGCTTCCAACTGGCGGTGATGCAGGCGAAGACGGACCTCGAGGTCGCTCAGGCCCAATTGATGGTCCTGAAAGCCGGGAGCCAATCCGAGGAGATTGCCGCGGCCGAGGCGAGGCTGGCGGCGGCTGAGGCTGCTGTGGAGAAGGCTGCGGCCGAACGGAACGAGCTTATTTCTGGCGTGACGGATGCGGAGATCGCGGCTGCGTACGCGGAGATCGCCTCTGCCGATGCTCAGCGGAAGCTGGCCGAAGGGACCTATAATGACTCGGCAGACGAGGAGCTGGCCCGCTATGATCTGGAGGCTGCCGAGAAGGCGCTGGCTGCGGCACAGGCCCGACTTGACGAGCTCCGGGCGGGCCCCGATCCTCACCAGGTCCGGGGCGCCGCGGCCGGCGTACAGGCGGCTGCCGCGGAGCGCGGCGCGGTGCAGGCTCAACTTGACCTGCTGCAAGCTGGCCCCACTGAAGAAGAGATCGCTGTCGCCGAGGTGGATGTGGCGCAGGCCCGCGTGGCTCTGGAGGCAGCTCGCGCGGCGCTGGCGGATACCGAGGTGTGCGCGCCCTTCGCTGGCACAGTGACGGCGGTTGACGTGGAGGTCGGCAATGCGGTAACGCCGGCTCAGGTGGCCTGTATCCTGGCACGGCTCGATCAGCTCCAGGTGCGCACGAAAGATCTATCGGAGCTCGACGTGGCGACGATTGAGCCAGGACAACGGGTCAAGGTAACTGTGGATGCACTGCCCGAGCGGGAGTTCAATGGCCGGGTGGCGAAGGTCGCCTTGCGGGCCGACAGCTTTCGAGGTGGGGCCGTGTACGCGGTGACGGTGGATCTGGTTGACGTTGGCGATGCCCCCTTACGCTGGGGGATGACCGCATGGGTCGAGTTCGAACGGCCTTAACGAGCTGGGGCCGTGCACATGGACTTCACGGGACGGCCGTTCTTGGGCTGTGGCCGGTGCGGTGGCTGGTCAGTGGCGACCATACGGTCCCGAGGACTCGGGCGCGTTCGTCCTAGGAGGGTACGAGGGGCCCGGGAACTCTCCCCAGGCCCCGGATGCCGCTCCCCTGCGTGTCTACTCACCGTGCGGATCGAGGATGGTCAGGGTGGCCATGCCGTGGAGGACGCTCGGGTGGAAGTCGATGTACTCACGCAACTGCCGCCCTCGAAGTTCGCCATACCCCCGCCCGACGGCGCGAACGTTCGAGCTAAGGGTATGGTTCTCCGACCACCCTGTGTAACTCCCTTCGAAGCCCCCGTCCGATGCCTCCCAGACGAAGGTGCCCCACTTGGGACCCTCCCCATCTGCGCGCACGTTGTAGTTGGCCACCACATGGATGCTCCCGGTGCAGAGGGGGTTGTCTGAGGCCTGCTCGAACAAGATACGGCGCCCTCTGACGTGCATATTGGGACCGTGGAAGGTTACCGCGCCCTCCTCCCACCAAACCAATTCCAGCTCTGCCTCACACTCCGTGAACGTGGCCCGCGCCGATGCGCCTTGCGCAGGCAGCACCAAGAGAGCGATCAGGGTTACGACGACCATTGTCAACCTTCTATACCTTCTCATCTACCTGTCTCCTTTCTCTCAGCCCCTGGCCTCTGTGACCAGGATTCGGCCTTCCAATACCCGCTGCAGAGAGCGGCATCTGCGCGGACCGGACGATCGACTTGACAGCAGTTTCGGCGTGCCGGAGGTAGCTTCATCCGGCCGAGGGGGGCGCCCTCCTGTCTTGGACGGCGCCCGCTACGCCACACGCCAGCTACGCCGGAACGTGGACCCAGTATCGAAGAGGAAGTCCCTCACAACGGCCACCTTACCCCCTCGGACGGTTATGACTGTAACGCCGGAGTTCTCACTCGTCCATCCCTCCTGGCTGGTAAGCCGCTGTGTCCAGTGCACGGCAAGCACGTTGTTGCCGACCAGGTCAAAGCTGTTCCGGACGCAGATGTCTTCGAGCTCGAATCTGATCTCTGGAAACTGCTCAAAGAACCGCTGAAACCAGGCTTCGACGGCGCTCTTGCCCTGGAAGATCCCGCTTTCTGGGATCTCCCCGGGAAAGATGAATACCCCATCCTCTCGCCAGCCCGACATGAATCTTGCCAGATCATGCTCGTTCAATGCGTCGAACGCGCCAGCGACTGCTTTCTTGGCCATGAGTGTACCGATCACAGGTGCCTCCTTTCAGGGTTTCACTATTCCCTTGACGTCCGTTCCTGTCCAGCCCCGTGCGAGAATGCACTACTCTTGGACGTGTCTAAGAGCGGCTTGCAGTTTGGCTATCGATTCGGGGCGGATTGTCCGAATGGCGCTCCGGATCTTCCCCTCTTGGACGAGGTACCGCTCAGTGGCCACGAGGGGCGCCACACCGAGCTGGCGTGTCGAGTCCGACCAGGTGCGGGTTTCCGTCGTGACGAGGTCTCCCTCTGTCAGGAGCACCTCGACTTCGACTCTCAGGTGCTGAGTGGCAAGTTCCTCAAACCAGGCGCGCAGCTGTTCCCGCCCTTTGACTGTATCGGGTTGCGCCGGTGGCACACGGGTCAACTCATAGTCTGCATCGTCAGCAAAGCACGCCAGCGCTGCCTCGAGATCACCTGAGTTGAGTGCCTTGACACTCGACAGCACCACTTGTGAAGGTGCGGTCCCCGCTGCCGTTCTTGATGGTCCCTGGATGATCATCCTTTCACTCCAACTTGATTCTACTCCACGACCGTCAAATCAGCGCGAAAACTGCGTCAAATCCGCGGCAGAATATGGGGCAAGTCTCCACCTTGAGGGTGCTGAAAAAGGGGTCAGTATGACCGGGGCAGCCTGACGATGCCGAGAGGGGGAGGCAGAGGATGACAAAGAAGAGCTTCAGGCAACTCAGTGTGGGGATCTTCTTGGGGGGCTAGCGACCGAGCACGCCGGACCCAGGGACGACGTCTGCGGACCGCTGGAGAAAGCCGAAGATTGGGGGCCGTTCAGGCAGAGCTGATCCGGCACTGGCGCGGTCGGGCCGGTAGCGGTCGTCTAATGGATGATAGGGACTAGTCCTCGAGCGCCTCCCGCGCCACGTGCTCGAAGGACATCGCGGCACCCTCTGCCCACGCCTCTGTAAATGCCTCTTCGCCCAATACAGAGCGCATGCCATCTAGATCAGGAGTGATCGTATCCCAAATGAATGGTGACGCCCGATACCCAAAAGACTCACCGTAGGCGATCGCGCAGCTCAGGAGACGGACGGCTTGTTCGACGCGCCCTCGGTCTTTCGCAAGCAACGCGGAGAAGACGACGGCAAAGACGGCGATCGTCTTCTCTCCCAGTTCTGCCGCCAGGCGCAGGCCTTCCTTCGCGACCAGCGAGGCTTCGTCAACGCTGCCCACCCGCCGCATCATCAGGCTGAGCACCGTGGTTGCCCAGGCCAGCTGCCTCTTGTCCCCTGCCTGACGGCAAATGCTCACCGCTTGTTTAAGCTGTACGCGCCCTCGCCGGTCGTCATTCTCGTAGTGCGCTCCGGCCCCAAGGATAATCAGCGCATGCGCCTGTTCAGTCTCATCGTCCAACTCCTTGAAGAGCTCAAGCGCCTCTTCGCAGCGCGATCTTGCCCGCGCATCCCACCGGAGATCGAAGAGCGCGGCATGCGCCAGATTGACCAGGGCCATAGCGCGTCCCCACCGATAGCTCAGTTCCTCCGAAAGGGCCAGGCACTCGTCGAAGCAATCGAACGCCCGCTGCGGGTCGTTTTCATAGACGGCCAAGAGACCACCCTGGATGAGCATATCCCCCATCGCCAGTTTCCCTCCCGCCGCACGCAATATCTCAAGCCCCTCTCTCTGCAGTGCCCTTGCTCGTTCGTAATCTCCCAGATCGCGCGCAAGCCAGCTTGCCGGAGCCACTGCCTTGGCACGCAGTTCTGGCGACGCATTTTGGGCGCGGGCGAGCAGGCGTTCCAGCCAAGCGCGCCCCTCGCTCAGATAGCCGCGCTTCCTCCAGAAGACTCCCAGCGCACCGGCAAAACGGAGACTGGACTCTGACGACTGCTGAGCGAGTGACCACTCGAGCGCAGTCCGGAAATTGTCATGCTCGACCTCGAGCCGTTCCAGCCAGGCGCGCATCTTCGGACCACGTAGCCGGGGCTCCGCTCTCTCGGCCAGCTCCGCAAAGAAGTGCGAATGCCGGTGTCGAGTCGCCTCCACTTGACCTGCTTCGTCGAGGCGCTCCAGGCCGTACTGCCGCACCGTCTCGAGCATCCGATAGCGCGTCTCGCCGCCGTGCCCCTCGACGACTTCCACCAGGCATTTGTCGACCAGACTCGCCGTCAGATCGAGCACTTCGGAGGGTGAGACGGCATCCGAGCAGACCACCTCTGCGGCCTCAAGTGTCCAACCACCCACGAACACGGATAACCGAGGCAGCAGCGCCTGCTCCTTCTCGGAAAGCAAGTTCCAACTCCAATCAACCGCCGCGCGCAGCGTCTGGTGGCGCGGCAATGTCGTGCGGCTTCCCGCGGTGAGCAAACTGAAACGGTCATCCAACCGTGCGGCAACCTCATGGACCGACAACACCTTGACACGGGCTGCCGCCAGTTCGACGGCCAGCGGAATACCTTCAAGTCGCCGGCAGATCTGGGCAACCGCCGAAGCATTCTCCATGCCCAACTCAAAATCCGTCTTGACGGCGACCGCTCGCTCAGCCAGGAGGCGAACGCTTTCATAGTCCTCCAGCTTCTCGCCGGGCAGCAGGCCTGGCCGCATTGGGAATGAGAGGGAAGGTACACACAGGATCGTCTCACCCAATACACCTAACGCTTCACGGCTCGTCGTCAGGATCTTCAACTTGGGGCACGCACGCAGCAGCGTCATAGCAAGTCGTGCAATTCCGTCCACCAAATGCTCGCAGTTATCCAGCACCAGGAGTATGTTCCGAGGATGAAGGGTGTTCACGAGGCTCGCGCTCATCGGCACGTTGGGGGCCTCATGGATCCCCAGGACTCGGGCAACGGTCTGAGAAATGAGCGATGCGTCCATCAAGGGGGCGAAATCCACCCACCACACCCCATCCGTGAACGAATCCACCACATCGCTCGCCACCTGAATCGCTAGACGCGTCTTGCCGCAGCCCCCCGGGCCGGTCAGGGTGACCAGACGTGCCTGTGCCAGCAATTCCTTTACTCTGGCCATTTCCCGCCTGCGTCCTATGAAGCTCGTGAGTGGAATTGGCAGATTAGTGATCCGCGCTTCAAGCGCGTTGGCCGGGGCTCTCGCCAGCCATCGGTACAGTGCCGTGGTCTCGGGTGAGGGCTCAGCTGCCAGTTCCTCTTGCAGGAGAAGGCGGCATTTTTCGTATTGCCTGAGCGCACCGGTGCGGTCTCCGCTCGCCAGGCGGCAGAACATCAAATGCTGGTGGGCGCGCTCATTCGCCGGATCGCTCTCCAGTGCTCTCTCTGCGTACTCAATGGCGCTCCCATAATCGCTGCGCGAACGCATCAACTGCGTCACCCGCAACAAGAGATCGAGATAGAGCGCCTGGTAGTGATCGCGCTCTCGTAAGATCCAGTCGTCGTAGAAATCGGCGAGCAGGTCACCTCGATACAGGTCAATGGCGTATTGCAGATTCGCCACTTCTTCTTGTGCAGCAGAATCTGCAATCTTGCTCAGTTCGTGCGCATCGGCCCAGACCGGTATGCCAGGATTGATTTGGACCGTTTGACGGTCGGTCACTAGCAGTTCGTGGCCTATTATTCTGCGGATGTTTGCCAGCGCGGTGCGAAGCGAACGTCGTGCCCGCTCATCTGGGACATCGCCCCACAATAGCGCTGCGAGTTTCTCGCGTGAGTGAGGGGAATGCTTGTGGAGGATCAGATAGGCCAGGAGCGATGTGGTCTTGTGCGTGGCCAGCCGCGGCAGAGCCTCACCATCCTGTCGAAACTCCGGCGAGCCAAACAAATGGGCTTCCAGAGTGTGTGTTGTCGGGCTGGGCGTGTTCATCCGCACCCCCCTTTAATCGGCTAGGCTTCGCGCCGCTGGCTTCGACGCGTCCCAAGGGTCAGCCTGGCTGACCATTGAGTAGATCGACTTACTTCGGCCTATCCACCCAGCTGCTGCACCAGGAGGGTTCAGTTTGGAGCTCATCACGTGCGCGGAATCCCGACTGGAGTGCCTCGAGTCTTGATGGGGCAACCTGCCTTGCGACATCGGTCCGACGACACCCACATTATGCACGTGAAATCACCTCTCGTCAAGCAGAAACGCTGGGACCCAGGGCGGTGCCGCAGCCCAAGGAAGTTCCACGACATATTGCTCGAACTGGCCGAGCAACCGGAGGCTGTTGCCCCGCCGCTTCTACCGGAGAACTCGGACTTGACTGCTGCACCTGGGAGGCCGTCGAGTGCGACGAACAGATATTGCGCCACGTGGGGGAGCCAGGCTTCACCCCCGAATCCGACGCTGTCGGCGCTCCAGGTACCCAGGTGCTCCGCTTCGAGGCGGTTGGCGAGGGTCCGGCCATGCTGCGCCTCGTCTACCATCGCCCCTGGGAGGACGCGGAACCCGAGCGACTTTCTCCGTCGAGGTAGTGGTCGGCTGACGTCGGCTGCGGGACACCCCCGCCGTGGATCGTTGGCGCCAGGGCGGGTCGCGTTCTCAGACTCGCTGCGGCCGGCCTAGAAAGGCCGCAACTGACGCCACCGGCTCAGGAGCCTCGCAATGACCGGGATCCGTGCGGCCAACAGGACGACCAGGGCGGCCCCGGCCAGTGTCGGCCACGTTCTCCATTCCTTGTAGTTCCAGAAGGTGTGCAGAACCACGAGGCCACCCGCCACGTACACCAGGCGGTGCAGTCGCTTCCACGTCCTGCCCAGTCGCCTCATCAAGCTGGGGATTGAGGTTAGCGCCAGCAGCCCAAGGATCCCCAGCGCCGCCAGCCCGACGATTTCCCGGCGGCTTTGCGCAATAGTGACCGCGATCAGCCGAAGGTCGAATCTGTAGTCTAGCCCGACGAAGGCGAGGAAGTGGAGGCTGGCGTAGAGGAAGGCGTACAGCCCCAGCGTGCGTCGGACGCGCGTGATCTTGCCGAAACAGGTCACGATCCGGATCACGGTCGGGACCAGAGACAGCAACAGAAGCGCCAGCGCATATCGCCCCAGGAGCCGTATCGTTGCCTCCACCGGAACGGGTCCCAGTCGATCCTGCCAGTACATCCACGTCAGGGCCGCCAGGGGCGTCAGCGCGCCAACGTGAGTCACGATCTGAAGCCGGCGTGCGCTCCGTCGATCCACTAGAAATTCTCCTCCAGATCCATGCCCGCGTATAGATAGGCGACCTCCTCCCCGTATCCGTTGAACAGCTCCGTCTCCCGGCGGCGGCCTGTTCCAATCACCCGCTCCGTGGCCTGGGACCAGCGCGGATGGGGGACGTTGGGGTTCACGTTCGCGTAGAAGCCGTACTCGTTGGGGGCTGCGGACATCCACGACGATACGGGCATCTCTGCCACCAGGTCGATCTTGACGATCGACTTGATACTCTTGAAGCCGTATTTCCAGGGCACCACCAGGCGGACGGGGGCGCCGTTCTGGGGGGGTAGCTCCCTGCCGTATAGCCCGGTGACCAGGAGCGTCAGGTCGTGCATCGCCTCGTCGAGGCGCAATCCCTCGACGTACGGCCAGTCGAGCACGCGCGAGCTCTGCCCCGGCATCTGTTCGGGATCGTAGAGTGTCTCAAAGCGCACGAACCTGGCCTCCGAGGTTGGCTCCACCACTTCAAGCAGTTTCGACAGCGGAAAGCCGTTCCACGGGATGACCATCGACCACGCCTCGACGCACCGCATGCGGTAGATTCGCTCTTCGTGGTCGAACGCCAGAATCTCCTCCAGGCTGAAAATGCCGCGGTTCCCTGCCAGACCTCCCACCTCGATTTCCCAAGGTGACGTCTCGAAATCCTCCGCTAGATCGCCGACCCCGGTCTTCGACAGCGTGAACTCGTAGAAGTTGTTGTAGCCGGTCACGTCGTCCAACGGCGTCAGCTCGTTCTGCAACTGCTCCGCCCTGGCGGTCGGCCCAGGAGGCTCCTCCATGCCCGAAGGAGCGCCCGGCGACGATGTGGGCGCGGCGGTCCCGGGCTCGGTGGCGCAGGCAGCCAGAAACGAGGCCGCGGCCACGGCGCCCATGCGTGCGATCAACTGCCGCCTGTTGAGATAGACGTGCTCGGGTGTGATTTCGCACGGGTCGATGTGTTTCACCGTTGCCCCTCCTCGATCTGTAAGGCATGCTGTAAGACATGCTGTGCAGCGTGGGCTACATTCGACTCTCTGCTGTTCATCCCCCACGCCCTGATGCGATAGTATACGCAAACCTGAGGCTCCTGTCCAGGGGCGCGTGTCAGGAGTGCTCCGCCAGCCATGAAAGGCGCGTTGCACGCGGTGGTCAGGGGTGTCCTCGCGGGTCGAGCCGATGCGGCAGCGGTGTGATCGCTGCGTGGAGCACTCTTCGGCATCCGTATCTTGACGCTTTGCCTGGCGATGGGTAAAATGCTCATGCATCTGCCGGAGGCAGACGACAGGAAAGATTGCCAAGGGAGGCCGCAGTCTAGCGAGGAAAGGATAAGCCATGTCCGAGATCACTCACGTCGTCAAGCGGACCGGGGCGGTGGTCCCCTTCAAGAAGAAACGCATCACGAACGCCATCTACCAGGCGGCGGTGGCAGTCGGCGGGCGTGATCGCGAGCGCGCCGAGGAGCTGGCCGACCAGGTGGTGGAGGTGCTCGAGGATCAGACCTCGCCCGATCACATTCCCACCGTCGAGGAGATCCAGGACGTCGTCGAGAAGGTGCTCATTGAGAACGGACACGCCAGGACAGCCAAGGCCTACATCCTTTACCGTGAGGAACGCGCTCGCCGGCGGCGTGAGCGGGCCAGGCGCCACGAGCAGCCCTCCGAGAACATACCCTGGCCCAAGATCTGGGAGGCGCTCGATTGGGCCGTGGAGCACGGGCTTCACACCGTGAAGCAACTCAACCGGCGCATCGCCAAGGACGAGTTTCCCCAAATCGTACGCGAGAGCGATCGGTTCTATAAAGAGGACATCACCACCGCGGCAGAGATGATCAAAGATTGGCGCGAGCGCGTGCGTATGGTCATCATCGCCGGTCCCTCGTCCTCTGGAAAGACGACCACCACAACCAAACTCAGCCACCTCTTGAAGACGGCCGGCATCAGCCTGGTCCCCCTCGCGGTCGACAACTACTTCTTCGACCTGGAGCTCCATCCCAAGGATGAGTTCGGGGACTACGATTTCGAGACGCCTCAGGCGCTGGATCTGGACCTGATCAATGAACATCTGACGCGATTATTGGATGGCGAGGAGGTTCTGATCCCCTTCTACGACTTCCAGACCGGTAAGCGACACGATGCACAGACACCGATGAAGGTCGAACAGGACGAGATGATCCTCATCGACAGCCTCCACGGGCTTTACCCAGATATGACCGAGGGCATACAGGATGCGGTGAAGTTCAAGCTCTACGTAGAACCGTTGCTCCAGATGAAGGGCCCGGACGGGAGGTATGTGCGCTGGACTGACCTGCGGCTGATGCGTCGCATGGTGCGCGACGCCAACTTCCGCGCTTATGACCCCGAGCGTACGCTCGGGCATTGGCACTACGTGCGCAAGAGCGAGATGCGCAATATCATCCCCTACGCCAACACGGCCGATCACATCGTCAACACCGGCCTGCCTTATGAGCTGCCCGTGATGAAGGCCCGGCTGTTCGATCACTTCGAGGAGTGGGTGGAGACGTACCGGGACAATCCCCTGCGGCAAGATGCCTATGTGCGCGCCCAGCGGGTTCACAATCTGCTCAGCGCCGTCACCGCGGTCGAGGACGAGTCCCCGATTCCGCCCGACTCACTGCTCCGCGAGTTCATCGGCGGCAGCTGCTATGAGTACTGACTCGAACCTCGCTGCCCCTCAATCCGAGTCCGCGCTGGACGAGGCGCGTGTCCCCCGCAGCTTCCACAAGTTTGTCGTCAGGCTGCGCGGTCAGGAACTCGTCGTCGTGGGTAGGCCCGGCGTCTGGTCGTGGGACGCCGTGAATCCCGGGACGGGGGCGCTTCTCGAGATCCCGCGCTTTCGGCCCGATGAGAGAGTGCTCGACCTGGGCTGCGGCACGGGTGTGCTCGGAGCGGTTGCAGGCCTGTCGGCGCCAGAGGGGCAGGCTACGTTAGTCGACTGCAATTTGGTGGCCGTGGCCTGCGCCAGGCGCACGCTGGAGGCCAATGGGGTGACGAACGCGGGGGTGCGTCTGGCCGACGGGGTGGAAGGATTGCCCCTGGCTTCCTTCGATCTGGTGCTGTGTCACCTGCCCCGCGGCCGAGAGGTCCAGCGAGAGTTGATTCGGGGAGCAGCCCGCGTCCTCCGACCGGGCGGTCGCTTCTACCTGGTTGCCAGCACCAGGGTCGGGGTTAAGGGGGCCATCGCGTACGCGCGCGACCTCTTCGGACGGTGCGGCGTGGTGCGACAGAAGAAAGGGTACCACGTGGCGATGACCGTGCGGTCGGAGGGTGTGGAGCCACCTCCCCCACGGGATGCGTATGTGGCGCGCAGCCTCAACCTCGACGGGGCTGAGACCACGCTGGTGAGCAAACCGGGCGTCTTCGCCTGGGATCGTCTCGACGAGGGCACCGCGCACCTGGTGGATGCGATGGAGATTGACGCCGACGACCGCGTACTCGATGTTGGGTGTGGAACGGGGCTTGCCGGGTTGGCCGCGGCCCGGCGTGCTCCGAACGGCAGAGTGGTGCTTGTGGACAGTGACCTCCGCGCCGCCCGATCCGCCCGGTATACGCTCGAGGCCAATGGCACAGGCAACGCCGGTGTTCTCCTTTCCGACGCTGTCTCCACCGTTGTCGGAGGAAGGCATTTTGACGCGGTGATCACCAATCCACCCTTCCATCAGGGTCGAGAGGTCGATTACGAAGTGGCCCACGAGTTCGTCTGTCACTCGGAGCGCCTGCTTCGCCGCGGGGGCAGGCTCTTCCTGGTGGGAAACCGATTCATCGGGTACGATGATCTGATTCGGCAGACCTTTGGCAACGTCGATGCGGCCTACGTCGGCTCTAGCTACCACGTTCTGACGGCGAGGGCGTCGGTTCGGTCCCTGAACGACCGAGAGACCTGGTGCTGAGCAAGCGAGGGGAGCGACGTAGCGACGCCTGCGATGTCGTCGTCGTCGGGGCGGGCCTGGTCGGCGCGGCGGTGGCGGCCCGCCTCACGCGGGAGGGGCTCGACACGGTGATCCTGGAGGCGGGTCGCGTCGCCGCCGGCGCAACCGGTCGCAGTGCCGGAATGGTGCTTGCCGGACTGCCAGGGCACTACAGCTGGGCCGTCTCGGTCTACGGTCGTCGATCTGCGCATCACTTGTGGGCTCTGACCGCTGGTGGCCGCGATCGCCTCCTCCAGGCTGCCGACCGGCTGGGGGTATCCGTTGAGCGCACCGGAAGCATGGCCCTGGCTGTCGACGAAGAAGAGGCGGACATGCTGTGGGAATCGGCCAGGCTCCTCCGGGAGGACGGGTTTGACGCCTCTTTCAGCTTGACTGACCCGTTGGATCGTGGCTTCCAGGGCGTACTCCGTCGTCGCGGGGACGCGGTCGTCGACGCCAGTACACTGACCCAGGCCCTGTTGGCTCTCGATGGCATCGTGGTGCACGAAGGAGCCGAGGTCCACGCGGTGGAGCCTGTGGCAGATGGGTTCCGCGTATGGAGCCCCCGGCGGACCGTCCTATGCAGCGCAGTCGTGATGGGGGTGAATGGCTACGCCGCGCTGGCACACCCCTACCTATCGCAGAATGTCCGTCCGGCGGTTGGCCACGTTTGCTCTGTCGAGATGGCTGACGATGTTCTACCCAGGGAGCCCTGTACCTTCGCTCACGGCAGCGCCTTCCTCCGCGCACTGCCCGGCGGGCGCGCGCTGATCGGTGGGTGGAGCCGGCAGTGGCCCTCCGCACATCGAGGGTGCCCAAGCGACCGAGTGGTCGAGCTGGCCTCGCGCCACTTTCCGGAGGTGAGATTGACCAGCCTCGACTGCTCGTCAGGGCTTGTGGGGCTGACGCCGGACGGCCTACCGCTGCTGGGCGCACTGCCGGGCCTGCCACACGTATATTTCGCCGTGGGCTTTGGCGGGCGAGGATTGTGCTGGGCATTCGTTGCCGCCGAGCGACTGGCGGAAGCGATGTTGGATGACGCCGATTTCGGCCTCCTTTCGGCCCAAAGGCTCGAAGACCGTGGCTCTCACATGCCTTAGCTATGCAGTGTGGCCAGTGAAGGAGAAGCCCGAACGGACCGGGGCCCTGTGAGCGCGCGCCCATTGACGGAGACAGACCTCGGTGACCATTTGCTGCCCCTAGATTCTGTGATATAATGGCGGCCTGAGGCTAGCGACGAACGTTGCAGAACCTCGCATCACGACATTATGGATAGATCACTGCCGGGTTTCACCGACAGGGAGCGCCACCCGACCACCTCTTCCCCTTCCTCGTGCCAACGCTCGCTCTTTTCGCGCGTTTCGGCTTGGTGTGGCACGGTTGTTCGGCGCACCCGCGTGGACTGGCACGATAGGTGTCCCCTTCTATTTCGCGCTACCGCTCACCTGACCATTGTCTTCCTCGCGCTGGTCGCCATAGGCCTTAGCGGGGTGAGCATCCCGGTACCTCAGATCGCTGCCGGGGGTGCCGCGGATGACTGGGCTGCTCTCTCTGCCGTCGGCGGCAGCTCACCCGGCGAGGCGGGCCCTTCACCCAGCCCTGGCGTTGCGACGAATGTACGACAGAATCGCTCTACGGATCCCGACGCGATCACTCGTCAAGCCGTGATGCATACCACCTTTCCAGACCGCCCTCGCGCCGAGGTCATCACGTACACGGTCAAGGAAGGTGACAACATCACCACAATTGCCTATCAGCACAGCTTGTTGCCTGAGACCATTGTATGGAGCAACCGCGAGGCGATTCAAGATGCCCCATGGCTGATTCAGCCGGGGCTTCAGTTGTTCATTCTGCCCGTGGACGGCATCTATCACACGGTGAGCGCCGGAGACACGGTGGAGGACATCGCGGCTGAGTATGACGTAGAGCCCTCGACCCTCTACAACCAGTGGAATGACCTCGAAGAGGGAGACGACCTGTACGAGGGACAGCTGCTGGTTGTGCCGGGCGGCACGGGTTGGGAGATCACGTGGAACCCGCCGCAGCCCGCGCCATCCCAGTCAGGCTACACGTATCGGTACCCGGCGAGTTCAGTTGCTGCTCCGGGCGCTAACAACTGGTTCATCCTCCCGACCGGGAGTACGCTGGTCTCCGGATGGTACTTCCGCGATCCACGCAATCCAGGGCACATTGGTCTCGATTACAAGTGCCGCCTGGGCGACCCCCTCTACGCTGCCGACAACGGCGCCGTCACCATCGCAGGGTGGCACGGAGGCTACGGGATTCTGGTCGAGATCGACCACGGTAACGGGTTCATCACCCGGTACGGTCATCTCAGCCAGCTGCTCGTTGGAGGCGGTCAAGCGGTCCATCAGGGTGACGTCATTGGCTATTGCGGCACCACCGGTTGGTCGACCGGGCCTCATCTTCACTTTGAGATCCGCCTGAACGGCGCACCCCAGGATCCCATGGCTTATCAGCCGTAGCGCCAGAGACGCCTGGATGCCTCCCCCACAACGAAGTCCTCACGAATCATCCAGGGAGAGGGAGCTGCTTACCCTTCGTCGGCGCGTCGAGGGAGCGATCTCATATGCTTTCGCCCGGCTGATAGCGGCTGTCTACCGCCTCTCCGGTGATTGGAGCGACTGGCAGCCGACCCTCACCCGGTTGAGCGCCCATGCGGCCGTGCTGACCATCGCCGTCCTGGGCGTCGCCTTAAGCAGCGCTGACTGGTCGGCTCAGGCAGCCTCTGCACTGTCCGTTTCCTCAGCCTTCCGCACTGCTGCAGACGAACGACGCCTGGGGCGAGAGCCTTCGCCCAGGGCCACCATTCAGGACCACGGAGTCTCTCCTACTGCTGGTGGGGCCACCCATGCGATCCTCCGCCAGGCGCAACCTCATACGACTATCCCCGAGCGGCCGCGCCTCGGGGTCGTGACGTACACCGTCCAGGCGGGCGACACCATCCAGTCAATCGCGGGTCAGTTCGGGCTGGATCCCACCACGATCATGTGGGCGAACCCCCCTATCGAAGATGCCCCTGATCTGCTGCGAATTGGCCAGTCAGTCGCCATCCTGCCCATCGACGGGGTCTACCATCAGGTGGAAGAAGGCGACACCCTGGAGTCCATCGCAGAGGCATATGAGGTCGAGCCTGAAGCCATCGCCGGTTGCGAATACAACGACCTAGAAGATGTCGGTGGTGGGTTCGACGAGGGGCGGTTTCTCATTGTCCCTGGAGGTGAGAAGCCGTACGAACCTAAGGTGGTTACCGCCTATGCCGGGTCGGTGCCTGAAGGTGCCCACGGCACAGGGCGCTTCCAGTGGCCGGTGCTTGGGCGTATCACCCAGGGATACTGGTACGGGCACCGGGCTATCGACATTGGAGCGCCTGCCGGCAGCGCCGTGCTGGCGACCGACGGTGGCTTCATCAGCTTCGCCGGCTGGACGGACGTGGGGTATGGGTATCTGATTGTCGTCGACCATGCCAACGGCTTTGCTACCTACTACGCCCATCTCAGCAACATCTACGTCGTCGAAGGTCAGGCAGTAGAGCGCGGCAAGGTCATCGGCGCCGTGGGCAACACCGGAAACTCTACGGGTCCGCACCTCCACTTCGAGGTGCGGCGTCACGGCGGGCAGCAGAACCCGAGGGCATATCTGCCCTGATCCGGTCCTTGCTTAGTCGAAAAAAAGCGGACTGGTCTACTTGGCGTATTGCTCCGCCCGAACCTCTCGAATTACCGTAACCTTGATCTGCCCCGGATAATCCATGTTCCCCTCGAGCTTGGCTGCGATATTCTTCGAGAGTCGGATGGCACCGAGATCATCCACCTTCTGTGGCTTCACGATGACCCGGATCTCGCGACCGGCCTGCAGGGCATAGGCTTCCTCCACGCCCTCAAAAGACTGTGCGATCTCCTCCATCGTGCGCACCCGCTTCAGGTAGAACTCAAGGCTCTCGCGTCTCGCGCCCGGTCGAGCGCCAGAGATGGCATCCGCTGCCTCAACGATCACCGCCTCCACGGAGTTCTGCTTCATCTCGTTGTGGTGGGCCTCCACGCAGTGCACGATCTCTTCTCGGAGGCCGTGGCGACGACAGATCTCGGCGCCAATCTGGACGTGCGTCCCCTCGTTCTCGAAGTCGACGGCCTTGCCGATGTCGTGCAGCAGGCCACCGGCCCGGGCAATCTCAGCGTTTGCCCCCAGCTCCTCCGCGATCATCCCTGCCAGTTTGGCCGTCTCGACGGCGTGCGCATACTGGTTCTGTCCGTAGCTGGTGCGAAACTTGAGACGCCCAAGAAGATCGGTGATCTTGGAGGGCAGCCCGTGGATGCCGGCTTCATAGGCTGCCTGTTTACCCTCCTCACGAATCACCGCCTCGAGCTCATTGTGGCTTTCCTTGACGAACCGCTCGATATTCGTGGGGTGGATACGTCCGTCCAGCACGAGCCGTTCCATCGCTCGACGGGCGACCTCGCGACGTACCGGGTCGAAGCAGGAGATGGTGATCGCTTCGGGGGTATCGTCGACCACGACGTCGACCCCGGCCTCCTTCTCAAAAGCCCGGATGTTGCGTCCTCCGCGGCCGATGACACGCCCCTTCATATCGTCCGACGGAAGCGACACCGTTGAGGCCGTCACCTCGGCCACGTGCTCACTGGCGATCCGCTGGATGGCGGTGGTGATGACCTTGCGGGCGCGCTTGTCCGCTTCCTCCCGGGCCTCAGCCTCGACCTCCCGGATCAGCCGGGCCATGTCCTGTCGCGCCTCCTTCTCGACCGAGGCGAGGAGTTCTTGTCTGGCCTCTTCCCGGTTCAGACCGGCTATGCGCTTCAGTGTCGCCTCTTGCTCCTGCTCCAGCTCTTCGACACGATTGCGCTGTCTGTCCAGAGCGCTCTGACGTTTGTTGAGAGCCTGCTCGCGACGCTCCAGGCGTTCCTGACGGTGGTCGAGTTTCTCGCGCCAGCTTTGTAGACGCTCTTCCTCTCGGCGTAGACCTGAGCGGCGCCGCTCCAGTTCGTGTTCGGCTTCCTCCCTCTTCCTCAGTGCCTCGTCCTTGGCACTGAGGACGATCTCCTTGGCCTCTTTCTTCGCCTTCTCCAGGCGCCGCCGACTCTCCTCCTCCAGCTCCTTAAGGCCCGCCTGAACGACGTAGGCCCGAATCAGGAATCCCAGGCCAAAGCCAACTGCCACTCCCAGGGCCGCGGCCACCAACGCAATTATCAACTGATTCACATTATTCATAGTCTTCCCTCGGTGTCCCGTCCTCTTCCTCGCGCTGTCTCTCCTCGAGCTTCTGCTGAACCAGCGGCTTGATCACCCCGTAAGAGAATCCTCGTCGGGCCATATATGCCTGCAGCTTTCGACGAAAGTCGCGCGGCTCTGCTTTGGACAACCGCCGTGCGCCCGCCTCTACCACCTTGCGCGCAGCAGCTTCTACATCGTAGGTCGCCAGCACGTCGTCGATGATGTCGCGAGAGATCCCTCTCTGTCGCAACTCGTGCCGCAAGCCACGAAGGCCGCGAGGATTGAAACGTGCTCTGTTGTCCACCCAGTACTTTGCGAACTCCCGGTCATCCAGCAACCCAGCACGCGTCAATCGTCCAATCACTGCATCAATGACCGGCTCTTCCACGTCCTTCCTCCGTAGGTTGCGTCTGAGCTCTGCTTCGCTCCGAGGCCGATACGACAGGTAGTTGAGCGCGCGCTCGTACGCTCGCTCAATCTCGTCCTTCATCTGGAGTTCGATGATTTCTTCGTGGCTCAACTCCTGGCCCACGCGCAGGCGGACGGCCTCGATCGCGGCCAATCCGAAGGCAAACTCCCCGTCGAGGTAGACGTTGACGCGATCCTTGTTATGCTTTTGAAGCGTCAGAGCTGTGATCTCTCTTCCCATCTGCACCCAAAAAAGCAAAGCCGTGGCTCGCAAGCCACGGCCAATGACGGGCATTCGTCAATCCTGATCTCAGATTCAGTTCCCTCCTCTTGTCCGGATGAGGAGGAAGATATCCCTCTCCGTCCGTCGGTTCAACGGGCAGGCAATCCGGTGAATCGCCTGTTGCAGCCCTAAGCGACTTCCTTACGCTTTACAATTCAACTCCTGTCGCAAAAGCTCCATCTATCCAATATGGCGGTTTCTACAGTCAACTGCTCCCAGCGTATCATATCAGAGAACTTCTTGCTTCTCGGACAGGTCATAAGCAAAAGGTATGCTCAGAGAAGGATACCATTCTAAAACCGGTGCCCGTCGGTGAGGCACCGACATCTGACGAGATCAAGCCGTGGCTGTTCCCTCGAAACTAAAGGCCAGCGCCCGTATCGGTCACGCGGCCTCGTCCTCTTCCTCACCTTCTGACGGTGGAGCGGAAGGCCCCATCGTCCCCTCGTCTACCATCCTCTCTCGAACGGCAGCCTCGATCGATTCAGCGACATCCACGTTCTCGCGCAGGAACTCCTTTGCATTCTCACGTCCTTGCGCCAGGTAGTCGTCGCTGTCGTAATAGTAGTACGAACCGCGTTTCTCCATGACGCCCAGATCGACTGCCATGTCGAGCAGGTCGCCTTCCTTGCTGATGCCTTTCGAATACATCAGGTCGAACTCGGCCACCCTAAACGGGGGGGCGACCTTATTCTTCGTCACCCGGACCCGGGTCCGCGTGCCGATCAGCTCTCCCCTTTCCTTGATCGACGTGATACGGCGAATGTCTAACCTTACTGAGGCGTAGAATTTCAGCGCGCGCCCGCCTGAGGTCGTCTCCGGGTTGCCGAACATCACGCCGATCTTCTCTCGGAGCTGATTGGTGAAAACCAAGGCGGCGTTCGACTGCTTGATCGCACCACTCAGCTTGCGAAGCGCCTGGCTCATGAGGCGCGCCTGAAGGCCCGGATGGGAATCCCCCATCTCGCCCTCGATCTCGGCGCGCGGCACCAGTGCGGCCACCGAGTCAACGACGATCACATCGACCGCTCCTGACCGGATCAGCGTCTCGGCGATCTCCAGGGCTTGCTCTCCGGTATCGGGCTGCGAGATGAGCAGGTTGTCGACGTCTACCCCGCACCCCCGCGCATAAGCCGGATCCAGAGCGTGCTCCATATCCACGTAGGCTGCCGTGCCGCCCAGCTTCTGCGCCTCTGCCACAATGTGTTGCGCGAGGGTCGTCTTGCCGGAGCCATCGGGCCCGTAGATCTCTGTAACGCGACCTCTGGGGATGCCCCCCACACCGAGCGCGCGATCCAGCGCCAGAGACCCCGTCGGGATCACCTCTACGTCCAGATGAGAGACCTCCCCCATGCGCATCACGGCTCCCTCTCCAAAACGCTTCTTCAAGTTATCCAACGCTCTGTTCAGTGCTTGTTCTCTACCCTTTTCAGCCATCTTCACTTCCAATCAGGCACTAAGCGCAGGCAGACCGGGATTCTCGCCTACGCGGGTTCTTAACATGCATCTGGACCAAGTGTACATCAAATGACACGAAATCGCAAATGCAACTTGACCACCGGCCCCCATCGTGATACAAGAGACGGGTTGTGAAGGTAACCGAGGGGCATCTCTGCGACTGGCCTGCCATTGAGAGCCTGGTGGAAAGGGCTCGCTATACTTCGCCGTCTCCGTGGGAGTGGACGCACGCTCTCAGTCACGGGAGTTGCGTCTTGGTCGAGGACGAAGACTGCCCTCGTGCTGTTCTTCTCGCCTCGTCAGACGCGTCGCCCGTGGCCTGGGTGCGCCTCGCCGCCGTGGAAGATGGCCTGGGGATCGAACGGTGGCTCGATCTTTCGCTTCCGAAGCTCCTCGGCGACCTGCGGACTCTGCCGGTGCAGGAGTTGGCGTGGATGGACGATGGTGAATGGGCTGGACCCCATCTATTGAGGCGCGGGTTCAGAGAACTTGCCGAGGTCATCACGTTGACCAAGACTGTGGGTGATGTCCCTCAACCGGAGATCCCCGGCGTGACCCTGCGGCCCGCCCGGAAGGTCGATTTTGCGGCCATCGCAGCCATTGACCGAGCGGCGTTTGCGCCCTACTGGTGGCGCAGCGCGGCCACGGTTCAGCGGAGGGCGACCAAAGCCTCCAGCTTCACCGTGGCCGAACGGGACGATAGGGTGGTTGGCTACGCTGAGTGGGAATCGCATCTGCCAGCCGCACACCTCAATCGCATTGCTGTCGACCCCGGCAGGCATGGTCGAGGGATCGGCGGGCTTCTCTTGCGCGATACTCTTTGCAGGCTCTCGGAACGTGGCGTTGCGACGCTGTCGCTCAACACCCAACGGCACAATCGCCGCGCTCTGCGCCTCTATGAGCGGTTCGGCTTCCGGCCGACCGGAGACGCCGTCACGGTTTGGGCCCTACAACTCTAGAGATCGGTCAAAGCTTGCCCGGAATACACGAGGAATCGGTGATGGGGTCACACCGCTCTGAGGGTTCGGCCGCTTTCGCCCGACGTAGAGCACTGAGCGACAGATCAGGAGGGCTTCCGGAGTGACGCGGGGGGAGTCGGCCCCGGCCTGTTCAACACCACCTAAGGGCTGGGAGAAGGCGTGGGTGTGGTCTCCGGCGTCGAGGTCGGCTCTGCCGTCTCGGTCGCGGTCGGGGTTTCCGTCGCGACCGGGGTGGGTGACGGAGTCAGCGTTGGTGTGGGCGATGGTGTCGCGGTCGCCTCTGGTGTGGCTGTCGGCGTTGGCGTGGGCGTCGGGGTTGGGGGGATCAGCTCAATCTGCACGCGGGTCTCGACGGCGTGCTGCTCGCTGTCGAAGGCCCTGACGCGCAGTGTGTACGTCCCGGGCGCCAGATGCTCGGTGTTCCATTCGGTCAGGAGCCCGTCCTGTACCTGCGCTGAGTGGGGCCCGCTCACCCATCCCCAGCCCTGGGGGTCGCCCCCCACGCCATACTGCACCTCGTAGTGGTCGAAGTTGGGCAACCGAACGGTCCCAAAGATGGGGACGACGCCAAGGACAGTGGCACCCTCCGCCGGGTCCGTAATGAAGACCTCCGGACGGTCCGTGCCCTCACCGCACTCGTCGAGCGGAGCCAGGGGCAGGCCGTCGAACTGCTCCGGGTGCGAGCTGACCCATTCTCGCCCCCTCTCGTCGGTGATATCGAGCATGAGCGTCTCGACCACGTGGTCTGGGCAGAACGCATTGGCGCGCAGGCCGGTGAACGCGTCGATCCTCAACATCTGATACCAGTCGTGACTCTCATCCAGCGGCGGTTGGCCCTTGGCGAAGATCTCATGTTTGCGAGCCGGACAGTATTCGGTGGGACGGGCTCCCGAGTGAGCAGAGACCTCATGCCTCACGATGCCCGAGGGTGGCATGAAGTCGCGCACCGGGAGGTCGGCGTGAGCGGCCTCCATAAAATTGTGCCAGATCGGACCCGCGCCGGCCGCCCCCGGCACTCTGAGCATTGAGGAGTTGTCGGAGTTGCCAACCCAGACACCGGTAGCCAGCTGAGGCGTGTACCCGATCGTCCAGGCGTCGCGATAGTCATCGGTGGTGCCCGTCTTCGCCGCTGCGGGACGGCTAAGCTCCAACACGCTGGGGCAACTGAACGCAGCGCAGCGGGCCTGGTCGTCCGCCAGGATGTCGGTGATCAGGTAGGCGTGCTCCGGAGAGAGGACCTGCCTGCCCGTCGGCGCGCCGTTGTCGAGGAGGACGTTGCCCCGGCTGTCTTCGATGCGGAGGATCGGGCTCGACGGCATCATCACGCCATCGTTGGCAAACGCAGCAAAGGCCCCGGTCATCTCCAGCAATTTCACCTCGCCCCCGCCCAGCGTGAGCGCCAGACCGTAGGTCGGGGGCCAATCGTGGGGATACTCGGGACAATGTTCCTCAGGGTGAGCCAGGGAATCGACGCCCAGACGTGACGCGATCTCCAGAAGCCCGTCGACCCCGACGAACTGGAGCGCCGCCACAGCAGGCACGTTATAGGAGTTGGCCAGGGCGTCGCGGAGGAGTACGGGGCCATGGTACTCTCGGTCGTAGTTCACCGGCACGTAGGGTGGATTGGCCCCATCCGGGAACTCTGTCCGGACGTCCCAGAACAGGGCCGCCGGCGTCCATCCGCGCTCGAAGCTTGCCACGTACGTCAGCGGTTTGATGGACGAACCGGGCTGGCGACACCGCAACGCAACATTGACCTGACCGTCGATCGCCTCGTTGTTGAAGTCGGCGGAGCCCACCATCGCCAAGATGTGCCCGGTCTCCGGATCAACGGCTACGAGTGCGCCGTTGCTGGCGTGGCGCTCCGCAAGGCTCGCCACGCCATCACGCACGGCTTGCTCAGCCTTGGTCTGCAAAGCGGCGTCGAGCGTGGTGTAGATGCGCAACCCGGCGCCGCGGTACAACGCCTCGGGGCCGTAGAACTCCTCCACGATCTGCCGGACGTACACCACGAAATGAGGCGCGCTGTGCACGTCGAGCTGGGGCGCTCGAAACGCGTAATCTCGCATTTCAGCAGATGCCTGCTCTGCGTCGGCCACGGTGATGTAGCCATCCTCGACCATCAACCCCAGGACATCCTCGTGGCGCGAAAGGGCCCGCTCGAGCCCCCCGCCGAAAGGATCATACGTGGCCGGCAACTGGGGTAGGCCGGCGAGAAAAGAGGCCTGGGCCAACGTGAGATTGGCGGCGTCGGTGCCGAAATACGTTTCGGCGGCGGCCTGGATGCCGTACGCCTGGTTGCCGTAATTGAGTTCGTTGAGGTAGATCTCGAGGATAGTGTCTTTCGAGTACACGCGCACCAGCTCAGCCGCCAGGATGATCTCCTTGATCTTGCGCCTGGCAGATTGCTCGAAGCGTTGATCGGGAAGCAGGACCATGCGCGCCAGCTGCTGTGGGATCGTGCTGGCGCCGGAGACGATCTCGCGCTCACTCAGCACGTAGTAGATTGCCCGGGCCATCGCCACAGGATCGAAGCCAGGATGAACCCAGAAGTCGCGGTCTTCCGTGGCAATCGTCGCATGGATAACCTCGGTCGAGATTTCCTCCAGGGGAACGTAGGTTCGTCGTCCGCCCTGGGGATCCATAACCTCGTAGAGCAGGCGCCCCTCCCGGTCGTAGATCTTGCTGCTGACAAAAGCAGTCTGCTGGTTCTGCAGCTCTGTCGGCGAGGGGAGTTCCCTCGCTATCGCCGCGTACCCGACAACGGACGCAGCAACGACGACGAAGAACCCAATCACCAGGAGGGCCACTGCCGCGAAGCCTACCTTCAGGGCCAGAAGTCCCCACTGGCGCTTCTCTTTGGCCAGGGGCTGGTTGGTGAACGTGCGTGAAGGATGGCGCGCGCGGTATCCCGGCCGCTGGGGTGGTGGCACCTCGCGCGCGGGGCGCGACCGCGGATTGGTCGTCGGTCGCTGCAAGCCCGCAGCGGATGGTCGGTGACCGTAGGGTGACTGCTCGGCGCGAGATGCATGTGGAGATACGGTTGGCGTAGGCTGTGTATCAGCCAGCTCTCGGGACGGCGTCGCGGATTCGCCCTCCGGTCGAGAGCCCGAATCCCCCCTGTCGTCCGATGCTTCCGAGTGATCTCTCTTAGTCATGCCCTGTCTCCACACCCTAGACGAAGAACGCCCTCCCTAGGTTCCGCAACGAGGATGGATTATAGCAAGCAAAGGGTGAATGGCAAGCAGAGGTCCCGAGACAAGGGGCGGTCGGAAGGGAGCTCTCAGACCAGCAGAGAAGGGGTCAGGTGTCCGGCGTTAAGCATCTCTTGCCACGAGTGGCACGTAGACTGTGACCGCCCATTCGTCCTGGGCAGGATCGTGCAACCAACCGCTCACCTCGGTGTAAGTCGGCGCCACGCACCAGTTGTCGACCGTGAGGCTACTGACGCCAGTGCTGGAGCTGTTCTGCTCGATGACGTGGATCTCCCCGTTCCCATCACGGTCCACGTCGGAGACCATCACGACGGACGTATGACCGTAGGTGGATGTAGAGCCGTAACTGAGAACGTCGTCGGGTCGGGGCGGGCGTCCCACCTGACAGTTCGACACCTTCTCGAGCAGGTCGCCCGAGTAGTTCCAGACCACCTCACTCCCGTTGGCCTTGTAAGGCGCGATACCGTACGCCAGGTACAAGAAGCGCTTGCTCAGCTCTGGACACTGCCACTCGATCTGTTTCACCCCGGCGCCGAAGTCAACGATAGCGTCGGGGCCGTTATCTCCACAGGGCCGCGGCCCACAAGCCTTCAACCCCCGGTACTCGGCTCCGAGGGGATACGCCTCCGCGCCCGTAGCCTCATAGTAGTTGTCAGTGTCACATTCTCCACGCCACCAGGAGGGAAAGGGGAGCTCGGGGGCGGCGGAGCTCTGCGTGGTCATTCCGTCTGGACCGAACCCGGGGGAAGATGGGCTTCGTTCCGCCGCCGCCAGGCTGGTAGAGGGTTGTCCCAGGTCGGCGCTTCCCAGCCGTACATGCGGAAACGAGGGGCCTGAGGCGGTAGCTTCCGGCAGCGTACGATCCCCTTCCAGTTCTTGGCTCGTCCGCACGAGCCAGATCCGGTCCCCGGCCTCGGCAACCCATTCCGTGATTCTCACTCGAGTCGTTGACTCACCGCGCACGTGTAAGTCTACTTCACTCCTGAGACCGGTTACCTTATCTCCGAACAGATCCGCCGCCGGGCCCTCTCTCGGCCCTCCTCCCTGGGCTTCCCGATGCCTCCGGAGCTCCGCCCGGTACGCATCTGCAGCGCCCGGTTCAGCCGCTGGAAGGGACTCGGTCGGCGGCGTCAGTCCGAAAGCGGCGACCGTGATCGAGAGCTCCCTGAAGACGGGTTCTCTCTCCACAGCGGTCGCTGTCTGTATCGCGCTGGTCGCGTCTGCGGTCGCGAACTCCGGGTCGGATAGGAGCGTGGTGGTCACCTCGACGCGTACGCCGTCGAGCGAGAACGTGGCGGTTGCCGCAGGCGAGTCATCGGGGAGTGATCGGACCCGGGCGGCCTGTGCGGAGGTAGACGCAGCGTGCGGGGACAGAGGGGAGAGGACAGGTGCGCCCGTGCTCAGGACCAGCGTTAGCGTCAGCAGAGTCCCAACGCAGACCTTCATGTCGTGCCTCTGTGACTCAGATGTCGGGAGCGTCAACCACCCGAGGGCCCTCCTGCCGGGCTGCCGTCAGGCAACCCGCGCCCAGCGCGCGACGCCGAGACGCTCTGTGTGCTTCACTCGTCCCTCTACCTCCATCCACTGAAGGTGCCCGATGACCTCGGAGATGGCCAGAAACGTATTGACGGGATCGAGTTTGGGGAAGAGGGACCCTGCAATCTCGTACGCGGAAAGAGTTCGGTCGTCCAGTACCTCCAGGATGCGATGCGCACGCTCCTGGTGGAAGCGCAGTCGCTCCTGGATGAGGGTACGGTGGTCGGTGATGATTGGGCCGTGACCGGGCAGGGCGAGAATCACGTCAAGCTCTGCCGCCCGACGGAGTTGCTCGATGTACTCGACGAGGCGACGTGGACGTTCGTGCTTGCCCGGCGGCGGCGGGTCGACGATTGGATTGGAGGAGACATCGCGCAGCAGGTGGTCGCTGGACAGGAGGAGGCCCCGTTCCCGTTGATAGAGGCATATCAGGCCACCGGTGTGCCCAGGAGTGTGGAGCACCCGCCATGCCTCGCCGCCCAGCTGGATGACGTCGCCGTCGACTACTGTGTGATCGGGCGTGAGCGGCTCCGTATACCGATCCAGGCCACGCTGTATCTTGGCCAGCTTCATCAGGGTGGGCAGCGGCACACCAGCCCAACGCATGACCTCTGCGTAGAAGGCCTTGCGTCCGCTGTCTCCATCTCTTGTCAACCGACCCACGTTTTCAGGATGGGTCCACACCTTCGCACCCGAGCCAGAGGCGAGCTCTGCTGCCAGCCCGCAGTGATCGGCATGGGTGTGAGTCAGAAGAATGCGCTCCAGATCCGCGACGTGATGGCCCAGATCGTTCAACCCGTTTCGAAGTGCCTCCCGGGCTGGGTCATATCGCGGGCCGGTGTCAACCATAGTCAGGCCTTCCCCCTCGGCCAGGTAGACGTTGACCGGGCCGATCGGAAAGGGAGTCGGGATCGACAACCGATGGAGGTAGTTGGGGATCCCAGGTTCGGTCATCAGCTTCGAGGTGCGGCAGGAGAGGCGGGAGGACGGAACGATCCGGGCATCAGGGAGCGCTCTTTATGAGCAGGGTCCAGCTCCCTTTCTGAACGATTTCGTCTCTCTGATTTCGAACCACGACGTCAAAGACGACGAAACCCCCTCCCAGACGAGCCATTTCCTTCTTTCTCTTGACCTCGAGCCGCGCGCGGATCGTATCACCGAACTTGACCGGCCCGCGAAACTTCCACTCGAGGGAGGTAAAAGCCTCAACCGTGTCCTCGGCAAACCCCAGCTGAGAGCTCAGACCGCTGACGATCGACAGTCCCAACAGCCCGTGGGCGATGCGCTCCCCGAACATCGTCTCCTTGGCGTACTCCGCGTCTGTGTGAAGCCGGTTGTAGTCTCCGGAGAGGCCGGCAAATCGCGTCACGTCGCTCTCGGTGACGGTGCGTGCTGAGGTCTCAACCGCGTCGCCAATCTCGAATTCTTCGAAGTAGTGGCCGCCGGCCGTGGCTCTGCTGCCCATATATGACTCCCTGATCGTGGCTGACTGATCGATACACCCAATTCTAGCATCGCCAGGTGAAAGCGCAACTTATCAGGCTCCCGGGCTGTGGTATAATCGCCGGAGCTGACTGGAAGAGGAGTGGGTGAGTACCACAACGTCAGGATCTGAAGGCGTGCGCGCTGGCGGAGACTGTTGACGTGCCGGCGGGGTGAGGAGCGGCGCGCATGTGGAGTTTATTGACTTTGTCACGTCAGGCCAGAAAGCGATGAAACGACGAAGAAGTCTTGAGATCCTTCCATTTGCTGTCATACTGGTTCTGGGCTTTCTCGTTCGTCTTCACCACCTTGACACCACCGGCATATGGGGTGACCAGGCGTTCACGCTGAACACAGCGATGCGCTGGGTCAACGGCGGGAGGGTGCCTCTTGCAGCCAACAAGTCGTCGATTGGCGTGATGAACCCGCCGATGATCGAATACCTGTATGCCCTTGCCCTGCGCTGTCGGCCCGATATTCTCAGCGTGGCGGTACTGACTCTGGTGTCCGGCATGATCGGCATTGTCGCGGCGGGGTGGGCGACGTATCGGGCGATTGGCAGGCGAGCCGCTTTCTGGACGATGCTCATCTTCGCGGTGAACCCGTGGGCCGTCTACTATAGCCAGCTGATCTGGAACCAGACGATGGTTCCGGTGTTCTCATCGCTGACCCTGGCCTGCCTCCTGGTCTACTTCGCGGTCGAACAGCAGCCACTCGCACTGGTCTTGAGTTTCGTCTGGGCGGCTTGTATGACGCAGGTGCATCCTGGCACCTCGGTTCAACTCGTCACCATGGCCCTTGTTTGCCTGCTCTTCTGGCGCAAGCTGAAGCGTAGGTCAGTGATTGTCGGGGCCATTCTCTTCGTCTTGCTATATGTGCCATTTCTCGTGTATGAGAGCGCTGTGGGCTGGAGTGATGTAAGGACCGCGGTAGACCTGGTCGGTCAGTCGGGTGCCTTCAGCCTGGCCCCGGTCCTCATCACGCTGGATCTCTTGCAGGCGCAGGGTCTTCTCGCGTCCGTTAGGTGGGTACCGACGTTCGATAAAGTCTCCACGTTTCTGTTCGTCCTTGCGCTTGCGTATGTCGTATTCACTGGCCTGCGTGATTGGCTCGGTCGCCATCGTAATCGTGAGGCAGGGCGTACATTCGCGACCTCGTGTATTTTGCTCCTCTGGTTGACCATGCCCGTCCTCCTTTATCTGCGCTCGTCTCACTACTTGCAGACGTACTACCTGCTTGGTCAGCTACCTGCACACTTCATTGTATTGGGCATGGGATTCGATGGCCTCCACGGGAAGCTCGAGCAGATGGTCTCACGCATTTGTCGACGGAGACTGCGACGGGGAGTCCGACTCGCAGTAGGCAGCCTTCTGTGGGTGCCGCTGCTCACTCTGCTGGGATGGCAACTCATCTTCAACCTGCAGTTTCAGCAGCACCGATACGACGCTGCGCAGGGTGCGGCTCAGGTTCGACACCTGCGGACGGCGATCCAAAGAAGCAGTCGCCTTCTGGACGAGTATCCCTCGTCTGTGCTTGTCGCTCTCTCGGCGGGGCACTCAGTGGAGACGTCTGATCTCGCGCTCCTGCGTGAATTCGTCTCGCGGGAACGTGTATTACTGGCGGATGGGCGGCTAGCTCTTCCTATCCCGTCAACCCGCGCGATCTACCTGGATGCTCAGGGAGGGACCCGAGCTTCGACTTGGCTGTCCAGAACGGCGGAGCCGATCCGCGATGAGGCGTTCCAGGTGCTGGACGAGCGGTGGCGATTCTACATGCTGTCGTCTGGTGCGGGAATGAAGGGTAGCGGCGGGCGTGTACCGGCCTCCTTTGATGCGGAATGGACGAATGGATTGACGATCACCGGGTACGAACGGGGAGCATTGCGTGGTGGGAGCACACTCCCCTTAACGTTAACGTGGAGGATTGAGAATCCCGTACCGGATGTGCTCTACCACTTCGGAACCTATTTGCTCACGGCAGATAGTCAACTGGTCGCGCAGTCGGACGGCCCCGGATTCGACAGCGTCCAATGGCGAGCCGGCGACTCGTTTATCACGTGGTTCGATATCACGGCTCCGCGGGCTCTGGCACCAAGCCGATATCGGGTCGGCGTCGCCCTTTACAGGTGGCCTGACGTGGAGAGGGTCCGACTAAAGAGTGGCGCGGATATGGCCTTGTTGGACGAGATAGAGATCTTGGAACCCTACTAACCCGTGCAGGGCTCGCCTAGCAGGATCACAACGGTGAGTATGGGCCACAGTAGCGGTCTCGTAAATCTTGTAGTGGCTCCCCCTCCGTCCTGCACGGTATCTGGATCCATAGAGTCGCTCCAGCCCTGCAGGCGATCGGGCCCCGAACATCTCAAGCGTTGCAGCTTCCCCGCGAGAAACCTGGTCCGCTCTCAGACGTAGCAGGTGGCGACCGGAACCACGCTCCGAGCTGGTTGCACCGGCAAGTCTACAGCTCGCCGTTCAGGACCTGCTTCAGAAGCTGTCCCGTGTAGCTCTTGTCAACCTGGGTCACGTGCTCCGGCGCGCCTTCGGCGACGATCTCCCCGCCGGCATCGCCCCCCTCCGGACCGAGGTCGATTATCCAGTCAGCGACCTTGATGATGTCGGGATGGTGCTCGATGATGACCACCGTGTTCCCTGCGTCGACCAGACGATTGAGCACGGCGATGAGCTTGTCGACATCAGCGGCGTGAAGCCCAACGCTTGGCTCATCGAGCACGTAGAGCGTCTGTCCGGTGGCCTGTTTGCTCAGCTCGCGCGAAAGCTTCACCCGCTGCGCCTCACCGCCAGAGAGGGTGGGTGAAGGTTGTCCCAGCTTGATGTAACCCAGCCCCACATTCTGCAGCGTCCGCAGCTTACGCTTGATCTTGGGGATGTTGGAGAAGAACTCGGCGGCCTCGTCCATCGTCATGTCGAGGACGTCGGCGATGTTCTTGCCTTTGTAGCGCACCTGCAGTGTCCCTCGGTTGTAGCGGCTGCCGTGACAGACATCGCAGGGGATGTAGATATCCGGAAGGAATTGCATCTCGATTCGAAGAGTACCGTGTCCCTTGCATGGCTCACACCTTCCTCCCTTGACGTTGAAGGAGAAGCGCCCTTTCTCGTAGCCGCGCACCTTCGACTCGGGCAGCGAGGCGAAGAGCTCTCGAATCGGGGTGAAGACGCTGGTGTAGGTCGCCGGATTAGAGCGCGGGGTGCGACCGATCGGCGACTGATCGATGTTGATCACCTTATCGATCTTCTGGACGCCTTCAATGTAGTCGTGGTCCCCGGCCGGGTCACGCGAGCCATGAAGCAATTGGGCCATCCGCCGATAAAGGGTATCGATCAGCAGCGTCGACTTGCCCGAGCCGGATACGCCTGTGATACACACGAACTTGGCCAGCGGAATATGGACGTCGATGTCCTGCAAATTGTGCTCGCGTGCTCCCCGGATGATCAGTCTGTCTCCATTACCCTCGCGGCGCCGCTTCGGGATGGGGATGTGCTTCCGCCCCGACAGGTATGCACCTGTAATACTCTCGGAGGACTCCGTTACGTCGCTAACCGTACCAGCGACGACGACCTCGCCGCCGTGCTTCCCTGCCCCGGGGCCGAGGTCGATGACCCAGTCGGCTGCGCGTATGGTAGTCTCGTCGTGTTCGACCACCACGAGCGTGTTCCCCAGATCTCGCATCTCGTGGAGGGTACGGATCAGGCGCGACTGGTCGCGGTGATGAAGCCCTATGCTCGGCTCGTCCAGGACGTACAGCACGCCCACCAGCCGCGATCCAATCTGCGTCGCCAGGCGGATGCGTTGCGCCTCGCCGCCAGCCAGCGTTGTCGCCGTGCGATCCAGGGTCAGGTATCCAAGTCCCACGTTCACCAGAAAAAGGAGCCGGTCGTGGACCTCCTTCAGAATCCGACGGCCGATCTGCCATTGTTTATCTGTGAGCAGCTCGGGAGGTTCCAAGATCTCGACTGGTTCGGATGTATCTTGGAAGCGGCCGTCGGAGAGTTGGTCGATCCAGGTCAAGAGTCCGCTTACGGGCCAACTGGTCAGCTCATCAATCGACTTACCCGCAACAGTCACAGCCAGCGCCGCTGGTCGCAGCCGTGCCCCCTCGCACTCTGGACACGGCCGATGGGTCATGAACGCCTCGATCTTGCCTCGGACGTAGTCCGAGTCGGTCTCCCGATAGCGTCGTTCCAGGTTGGGGATGACCCCTTCGTAGCGGGTCCGATAGCTACGCTGACGCCCCTGTCGATTGACATAGCCCAGCTGGATGCGCTCATCGCCGCTACCATGAAGAATGATCCGCCGTTGTGCCCGATTTAGCGAACGCCACGGCACATCGAGGGGAATATCGAAGCGCTCGCAGACCGCTTTGATCATCTGCCACCGGTAGCCTTCCTTCCGGTCGGTGTTCCAGGCTTCTATAGCCCCTTCCTGAAGGCTGAGATCGGGGTTCGGCACAATGAGTTCGGGATCGAGCTTCATCTGGGTCCCGAGCCCCTCGCACGCCGGGCACGCCCCGTGGGGACTGTTGAAGGAGAATGTCCGCGGCTCGATCTCCGGCAGGCTGATACCACAGACCGGACAGGCCAGGTGCTCCGAGTAAAGGACATCGCGCGCCGGCTTTGATGATACGTCGTTGACGATCACTATCCCATCGCTCAGTCGCAGCGCTGTCTCCATGGAATCGGTCAGGCGAGAGCGGAATCCGTTCTCCTCCTGCTGCGGAATGATCAAGCGATCCACAACCGCTTCGATGGTGTGCATCTTGTAGCGATCGAGCTCGATTCTCTCATCCAGGTCGTGTACCTCGCCATCCACGCGGACGCGGACAAACCCGGCCTTGCGCACGTCCTCGAAGATAGCCTGGTGGTGTCCCTTTCGGTCCTTGATCAGCGGCGCGAGCACCTGAAAGCGAGTCCCAGGTCTCATCGCCATGACCGCGTCGACCATCTGTTGAGCGCTCTGCTTCGTGACCTCCCGCCCACATTGAGGGCAGTGAGGTATCCCCACGCGCGCATAGAGCAGCCGCAGGTAGTCATAGATCTCTGTGACAGTCCCGACCGTCGACCGCGGGTTGTGTGACACGCCGCGTTGGTCGATTGAGATGGCCGGCGACAGCCCTTCGATCTGATCGACGTCTGGCTTCTCCATCTGGCCGAGGAACTGGCGCGCATAGGCTGAGAGGCTCTCCACGTACCGTCTCTGTCCCTCTGCGTAGATGGTGTCGAAAGCCAGGGATGACTTGCCTGAGCCGGAGATTCCGGTCACGACCACCATCTTGTTGCGCGGGATTTCGACGGTGACATTCTTTAGATTGTGCTCTCGTGCTCCTCGCACGATGAGCTTTTTCGTGTTATCCTGCTGATCGAACATTTGCCGTCAAGTCTCGTTGCTGTATATAGATCCCATCAAGGCAATCCCTCATGTTAACACATTTTTGCCGTTGGACAAAGCCATCGGCGTCTGCTATAATCGCCCGCCGGTCGACCTGGGACGCCGCCAAGGTCATTGAGCTGCCCCCGGTCCCATGACCGACTGAGGGCGGAGCCCTACGTGTTCGGCGGGCAGCGGGCGAGCGACTGTAGGCGTGGTCGGGTGTCAGGAGGAGCCCGGCAGCCCATTGTGGCAAGGAGGACGATGTGATCCTACACACGATCCCCGTGGGAATGAATCAGACCAACTGCTACATCGTCGGCTGTCCGGAGACCCGTCGAGGGGTGGTGATCGACCCCGGCGGACAAGGTGGTCGTATCGTTCGCCAGATCGAGCGCAGCGCCCTTGACATTGAGTACGTGCTTCTCACTCACGCTCACTTTGATCATATCGGTGGCGTAGCCCACGTGGTCGATGCCACCGGCGCGAAACTGGCCATCCACCCCAACGAGCGCCCCCTGCTGGAGGCCAGGGGAGGTGCCTCGATGTGGGGTCTGACTGTGGAGGCGAGCCCTCCACCCGATGTGGAGCTGGCCGATGGACAGATTACTGAGGTAGGAACACTCGCCCTTGAGGTCCTCTTCACGCCCGGTCATAGCCCCGGGGGAGTCACCTTCTACGAAGCGGACGAGGGAGCGGCCTTCGATGGGGACGTGCTGTTCTCAAATGGCATTGGGCGCACCGACCTGCCTGGCGGCGACCGAGAGACGCTTATGCGTTCCATCAGAGAGGTGCTGTTTGCGCTGCCGGACGATACCGTGGTCTATCCCGGTCACGGGCCGCAGACGACGATAGGGGAGGAGAAGCAGTCCAATCCGTGGGTGAGGTAGAACGGCCAGCGCCTCGTGGCAGCCCCAGCCATAGGCTCCACCAAGGCTCAGGCAGAACGGGCGCGACCTGAGATGTCACCCCACACCGGGGGCTGCGCGTCCGCGGTGTGGTCCCTCCCCGTATCTCGGGCTACACCACGGGGTTGCGCAGGATGCCAATGCCCTCCACCTCTACCTCGACGACATCACCGGAGCCGAGAGGTCCGACGCCCTCCGGCGTCCCGGTCATGATCACGTCGGCTGGCTCGAGTGTCATGATCGACGAGGCGTAGGCGATCAGTTCAGAGGCCGAGAAGACCATGTTCGAGGTCCGGGCCGCCTGACGCACCTGCCCGTTCACCCGGCAGACAACCTCCAGGTCCTGCACTGTGGCCTCGCTCAATCCCGTGACTATCCAGGGACCCAGCGGACAGAACGTGTCGAAGCCCTTAGCGCGGGCCCACTGATTGTCCCGCCGCTGGAGATCCCGCGCGGTGACGTCGTTACCACACATCACGCCGAATACGTATCTCCATGCCTCCTCAACCCTCGCGTTGCGGCAGGACCTGCCCATCACTACGGCCAGCTCCCCCTCGTAGTCCACGTGTTCGGACTGAGGTGGGAGGACGATGCTCGCATCCGGTCCGATGACAGCACTGGGCGGCTTGAAGAAGAGCAGCGGCTCTGAAGGGATCTCCTTGTTGCTCTCATCAGCGTGTGCGGGGTAGTTGAGACCCACGCAGATAACCTTGCTAGGGGTGACTGGCGCCAACAGCGTCAGCTCCTGGAGCTGGCCCAGCCGCTCACCCACCTCCAAGCTGCCAAAGGGGTCGCCCCGCAGAGCCTGAACCTCTTCGCCAGGTGCGACACCCCATCGCGGACCGTCATCCGTCATCACACGCACGATACGCTGTCCTGCTCGTTTCATCCGGGAAACCTCCTGTTATGTGCCGACGCGCGAAACGTCTGCGCGTTCTCGCTAGTTGTGCGACCGGTTGACGGCATCAACGTTTCTCGAACAGGTACTGCGAAACCACGTACTCACGCCCCTGGTGGAGTGCCCACGTTTCCTCGCAGGCCATAAAGAACAGGCGCCAGTTGACCAACCAGCGAGTTTCCGGTTGGGTACCGTAGGTCTCCCGCAATACCTTGCGCACCTCCGGCTCGTGGTCGTCCAGCCTCTCCAGCCAGGCTCGGAGTGTCTTCGCGTAGTGCGTTCCACTGAGCCGCCAATGGTCGATGACGTGCAAATCACGTTGGAAGTGGAGCAGCAGGTCAGTGGGCAACCTCGGGGCAACACTGTTTCTGTCTCGTTTCCCGTTCGCTCATCAGTCATCGGGAGAGGGGCTTTCAAGCGGCCTGTCGTGCGGGAGAAGACCGATCATGCTTCCTCAGCAAGCGTCGTAGGGTGGGCAGCGCAGCCTTCACGGCGCGAGCGCGATGGCTGATGCGATTCTTTGTCTCCGCGGAGACCTGGGCCATCGTACGCCCGTGCTCAGGGAGATAGAAGATTGGATCGTAGCCGAATCCGCCCTTTCCGGCTGGCTCATGCGCGATCATGCCCTCACACACCCCTTCGGCCTCGTAGACGTCATCGTCTGGGGTGACGATGGCGATCACGCAGCGGAAGCGAGCTGTGCGCTCGTCCCACGGGATGCTGTGCAAGTCGTTGAGCAGCGCCTGTATCCGGTCGGCATCACTTCCCAACACATAGCGAGCGGAGTGAATGCCCGGCGCTCCACCGAGGGCGTCTACCTCCAGTCCTGAATCGTCGGCGAGGGTGAGCCGGTGGGAGGCGCGGGCGTAGGAGCCGGCTTTCTTGCGGGCATTCTGGGCATAGGTTGTCCCGGTCTCTCTGACGTGAAGACGAAGGCCCAGGTCGTCTGGAAAGCGAACGGTTGCTCTAAGCGGCGCCAGAAGCTCCTGGTACTCTCGTTTCTTGCCGGGATTATGCGTGGCGACAAGAAGATCTCCTTGCGCGGTATTCTTCACCTGTCGCGGCATGCGCCTCAGATCCTCCCTCCCCAGTGCGTCGGTCTCCAGTCCGCATTCGAAATGATCCTCCAGCGACCTCTTCGAGGCTTCTCATGAACCCTCGGCACTGACGTCGCTGAGGTGGGCTGAACTCGCATCCAGACAGCGATAAATGGGCTAAGATCTGCTGACGGCGCCGTCCTCGTGAGCCCTTTGCAGGCCGGGTGCGATTTTACCACAGCTTGAACAGCTTTGACAGTCCGTCCTCTCTGTGTCGACCTACTCAGTAAAAGGAGCCTTGGGGCGTGTTCCTCCGGCAGACTCCTTGCCACCAGCACTAGCGAGTGGTATAATCCTACAACAGTAGGCGTGGAGAGGTTGCATAGTCTGGCCGAATGCGCGCGCCTGGAGAGCGCGTGAGCCTTCGGGCTCCGCGGGTTCGAATCCCGCCCTCTCCGCCACATCAGGGCGGTTCCCTGCCAGGAGACCGCCCTTTTTTCGTAGAAGGGGGTTCTATGGTTCGCGTTGGCTGCTGCGGATGGCGTAAGGCTCACGATACGTATCACCGGAACTTCGGGCTGATCGAGGTGCAGAAGACGTTCTACAAGCCACCGATGGTGAGGACAGCCCGCCGCTGGCGCGAGGAGGCCCCGTCCGAGTTTGTCTTCACCCTCAAGGCCTGGCAGTTGATCACCCATGACCCTTCCAGCCCCACTTATCATCGAGCGGATCTTGATATTCCCGATGAGAAGAGGGACCGTTACGGCTACTTCCGACCTACCGATGACGTACTCAAGGCCTGGAGCCGTACCCGGGAGATAGCCAGCTCGCTGGAGGCGCCTATTGTGCTCTTTCAGTGCCCGGCCAGCTACGAGCCTACGGACGAGCACAAGAAGAATATGAGGGCCTTCTTTGGGGAGATCGGCCGTGATGATTTCACCTTCGCCTGGGAACCCCGAGGCGAGTGGACGGACTCTGAGATCGCTGAGCTATGTGAGGAGCTTGGCCTGGTCCACTGCGTCGATCCGTACAAGGGCCTTCCGGTGACCGAGGGTCTGGCCTATTTCCGGCTGCACGGCATCGATGGCTACTACTACAACTACACGGATGACGACCTGGAGCAGCTGCTGACCTGGTGTGATCCCTTCGAAGACGCCTGCGTGCTCTTCAACAACGTCTCAATGTGGGATGATGCGCTCCGTTTCCAGGACATGCTTGACGGCGGGTAAACCAAGAAATCGCCCGGCTCGCCAGCGACTGACCACTCGCGCTGGGGTTTGACTCAAGGTCACCTGAAGCGTCAGCGGGTCTATCTAATTCGTAATGGTGCGATGCCGCCGGCTTCGAATCCACATGCCTGGTAGAACTCCCGGGCTGCGGGGTCACCTCGTGAGGTATCCACCAGGAGGTGTGTGGCGCCGCGTCGGCTAGCGCGCTGCATCGCCGCCTCGACGAGCGCCGCGCCCAGCCCCTGCCGTCGGTAGTCAGGATGTACCGCCAAGTCGTCGATCAAGGCGCGCAGTCCGGAGAGCGTGGGCACGAATGCCAGAACCAGGAATCCTACCACCTCTCCATCGACCTCCGCGACCAGCACGTCAATCGAGAGGCTCTCTCGAAACCGCTGGGCGGCAGCCTGTTTCTCCTCGGCTGTCATGTCCTCGTTCGCCGGAATCAGCGGTAGGAGATCGAGCACGCTGGACTCATCCTCCGGCCGGGCCTCGCGGATCGCGGTTCCGGGTACGGCGGCTCGGAACTCGGGTGAGCGACTCTTCCTCCATCGCTCGAGTACCTCGCGATGGGTGCGGAATGCGAGTTTCTCCGGTAGTTCGTCCGGAGAGAAGGTTCTTACATCCTGCGCATCGTCACCGGCGCGCAGTTCCCCATCCACCGGCTGAGCGCGGAAGAAGATAATGATGCCGCTCTGGACGGGTCCCTCCGGGAAGGAGTAGACCCCGAACAACTCCAGCAGCTCGACGTCCAGCCCCGTCTCTTCTCTGCACTCGCGGACGGCTGCCTCCTCGACGCTCTCGTCAGCTTCGATGTAGCCGGCAGGCAGGGCCCACCAGCCCTCGAAAGGGGCCTTACCTCGCTGTACCAGCAAGATATCTCCCTGCATCTCCACCAGGAGACCGACCCCGGGCACCGGGTTGCGGTAGAGAACGAAGCCACACTCCGGACACAGCTCCCGGACGCGACCGGCTACCTCCGCAGTCTCCATCTCGGCTCCGCATCGAGGGCAGTATGTTGCCGGTCGATCACTCATCTCTGTCCCCTCTGGGCAACGTGTCAATCCACACAAGAAGTCTACGGGCCGCGGCCGCGCCCCTGAAACGCCCTGTCCTACCCTGGCAGCAGCTGGGGCCGCAGCTCAGGTGCGTAGTTGTCAATGAGCCACGGAGTAATCGCGTTGGCTCGGATCAGGTTGCCATAGAGTTCGGCGCTGCGACGCGGGGTGCGTCTCTGGGTCTGAGGGTCAAGCTCGATCAGCCCAAAGCGAAGAGTCCAACCCTCCGCCCACTCGAAGTTATCCACCAACGTCCAATGATAGTAGCCCATAATGGGGTAGCAGCGCTGGATCGCGTGCCACACACGGTGCAGGTGGGTCAGAAGATAGCGCGGACGCTGGTCGTCGTCCGCGTCTGGAGTCCCGTTCTCCGTGATGTAGATCGGCAGGTCCAGGCGCGCAAGTCGTTCCAGGCAGCGGAGTATGCCCTGGGGATAGAGCTCACCGTAGCCGCCGTCGAGGAGCTCCGCATCATCGGCGTGGAAGCGTCGACTGAAGCCCTCCTCAGCGCGCGTGCGGTCGAAGGCCACCAGCTCGCGGGTGTAGTAGTTGAGGCCGATCCAGTCCAGTGTCTGTCGCAGCTTCAACGCCAGCCCAAAGCCGACCGGCGGCGACCAGAGACCCCTCTCCAAGCTCGTAAGTATGGATTGGTTGTATGTCCTATCGACGGCGCGGGTCACCAGTCGATCCTGTAAGGACCCTGGGTTGGCTGGATCGAAAACCTGCATGTGGTGGGCGAAGCCGACCCGGGCATCGGGCTGGATGTCATGGATCAGGTGATAGGCATTGGCGTGTCCCCGGAGCAGATTGCGGATGACCCGCATGGTCGTGCGAAAGTCGGAGTGTCCGGGGGGCCACACGCCCGTCAGATACCCCTGACAGGCGTACACGCTGGGTTCGTTGATGGTGCACCACAGGCTGCAGTAGGGGGCGAGCGCCACGATGACCTTGCGGACGAAGCGGACGAAGAGATCGATGGTCTCCTCGTTCTCCCAGCCGCCCTGGTCCGCGAGCCACAGAGGGTTTGTGAAGTGATGGAGGGTGACCATCGGCTCGATGCCCCGTCCCTGCAGGCCACGAAGCATCTCCTCGTAGCGCCGCAGAGCGGCCTCGTCGAATGTGCCGGGGTGGGGCTCGACGCGAGACCACTCGATCGAAAGGCGAAGCGCGTTCACACGAAGTGCGGCAGCGCGGTCGAAGTCGGCCTCCGCATCCTCCCACCAATTGCAGGCCCGCCCCGAGAGCCCCCCCTGCTTGACCTGACCCTCCTGGCGTTCCCATGCCCACCAGTCGTTGTTGTCATTCCCGCCTTCAACTTGATGTGCAGCTGTGGCGACACCCCATTTGAAGTCCTCTGGGAAATGGAACGTTGCTTCTGGCATAGGATCTCCTTAGCTGGCCCGTGGGATATGCCGCTTATTGTACAGCGGGTGGGGGGCAGAGGCAAACAAGGGCCGTCCGGGTTGCCCAGCCTGGCACCCTCTTCAGGTACGCCAGGGCGTCTGTGCGATCTAGACCGGGTTGGATGTTGGCTGAGCGACCTGGCGGTGTCAGCACGGATGAACGCACTCGCGTCAGGAGGTTGACCGCCATCCGTTTTTTGTTATACTGAATGCACTTCATCGGAAGATCGCGCAACTGCGGAAGGGTGACCGTGTTCTAGTAGATGAGACGCTGTCGCTCTTCTTCCGCGGGTGAGAGACCCGACCCAGTCTGTAACAATGTGTGAAGAGAGCGACTCGACCCTTATCGCCCGAGCAAAGAAAGATCCAGAAGCGTTCGGCGCTTTGTACGAGCGGTACGTGGACAAGATCTATAGCTACATATGCTATCGCGTGGGGAACGACCAGGATGCGGAGGACCTGACGGCGCGGACCTTCTACCGGGCCCTGGATCATTTTCCCAGTTACGAAGATCGTGGCGCTCCTTTCTCAGCGTGGTTGTACCGCATCGCGCATAATCTGGTTGCCAACTGGCATCGCGATCACAGCCGACGGAAGATGATCTCGCTGGATGATCTGGTTCTGAGAGCGCCGCAGGGGAAAGGGCCTGACGCCCAGGCCGAGAGGTCGGACGAAGACGACGTGATGCTCGCGGCTGTACGCGGGTTGGCGCCGGACCGGCAGCAGTTGATCATCCTGAAGCACGTCGAGGATATGACCAACGCTGAGATCGGAGAGGTGATGGGACGGACAGAAGGTGCGATCAAGTCGCTCTATCACCGCACGCTGGTCACCTTGCGCGAAGACCTGGCGGATGAGTGGGAGAGGCTGACCTAGGTGACAGGGAGTCGAAGGATGAGGGAAGAGCGGATCGCTGAGGCGCTGGCGGCTCACGTGGAGAGGAAGGACGCCGCGACGTTCGCCAAGGAGACGGCTGATCTGATGGAGGAGGAGCGGCGCGAACTGGAGTCACTGATTCACTTGGCCGATTGTCTCGGGAGCCGGATGCGACCGCTGCAAGCCTCGTCTGCCTTCACGCACAGTCTGAGGCAAGAACTGGTGGAGGCAGCTGAGCGTCGGATGGCCCAGCGGGAACGGCGGCACCGAATCGCCTTCATCGGCGCAGCAGTGGCTGGTGCGGTCGTCTCCATCGCCTCTGTCGTGGGGGGCATTGTGGTGCTGATAAAGTGGCTGAGAACCAGGACCGGAGCTCGCCACCCATCGACAGCCTGACAGGTATCGAACGTCGCGTCAGGAGAGCCCCGGCCGGCGCCGGGGTCTCTTGCTGCCTGGGCCTCGAACGAGGGAATGGACATCTGCCGGCTCGCTGATTGATGGTCCTCCCAGACCTTTGCTGGTATGCCACCCATTTTCTAGGCTCGACGTGCGACAGGGGCTGTGTGAGGCCCGAGAACCCCCGGACCGGTTTCTCCCCAGAGCCCCACCCTTGACCTTTTGGTTCTGCTTGGGTATCATAATACCTCCGACCCGCCTTCAGCAGGGTCAGCTAGGTTCCCTGAGCGGCTCTGACAGCGGTCGGCCGTATGTCGATGAGGGGTGGACAATCAACGAAGAGGTGGCTCCGCAAGCGGGGGCTTAGTTCATGAGAGTTTTGATCACCGGTGGTGCCGGCTTCATTGGGTCTAATCTGGTCGACGTGTTGATGGAGCAGGGTCACGAGGTCACCGTCCTTGACAACCTGCTGATCGGTAAAGTGTCTAACATCGAGCACCACCTGGAGAACGAACATTTCCACTTTGTCAACGGCTCGATTCTTGACGTTGCCACGCTGGAGCGGCTGATCCGTCAGGTGGACCTGATCTACCACCTGGCGGCCGTAGTGGGCGTCAAGTACGTCGTCGAAGATCCGCTGCAGGCGATCATCACCAACGTCCGGGGCACCGAGAACGTCCTTGAGCTCGCGTTCAAGTATTGGGCGAAGTGCGTTGTCGCATCCAGCTCTGAGATCTACGGAAAATCCACCGAGGTTCCGCTGAACGAGGAGAGCGACCGGTTGCTCGGCCCCACCACGGTCAACCGGTGGTCCTATTCTGATGCGAAGGCCATTGATGAATACTTCGCCCTGGCTTACGCTCAGAAAGGGCTCCCGGTGAGCGTCATTCGCTACTTCAACGTCTATGGCCCGCGGCTCGATCCCAAGGGGTACGGAAGTGTCATCGCCAAGTTCATCGGCCAGGCGCTGGGGGACGCCCCGCTGACCGTGTATGACGATGGGAACCAGACCCGGAGCTTCACCTACGTCGACGACGCCGTGCAAGCCACCATTCGAGCAGCGACAGTTCGAGAGGCTGCGGGCAAGGTGTTCAACGTCGGCTCCAATCGCGAGACGACCATCAACAAGCTGGCGGAGACGGTGTTGCAGTTGACCGATTCACGTTCAGAGATCACGCACGTTCCCTACGCGTCGGCCTATGGATCCGACTTCGAGGAGACGCGTCGACGTGTACCCGACGTGAGCCGGGCGAGGGAGGTGCTTGGGTTTGAACCTCAGACATCCTTCGAGGAGGGACTGGGGCGGACAGTGAACTGGTTTCGGACCGAGCGGGCGGGTCGCTAGCTTCCTTTTCGGTGGGGCTGGCGCTTTGGATTCAACTGAATCTCATCGAGGTGATGACTCGTCAGATCTCGACCTCCCCACTGGTGCACCGGCTTAAAGAGAGGGGTACGGATGCATTCGACTAGACTCAGTAAGTTCTGCGACGAGGTATTGGAGATGGGGTGGCTCCTGGCGGTGGTCGTGACGCCGCTTCTCTTCAATGTCTATTCCAGTCGAGTCTTCGAGCCGGACAAGCTGACCACGCTCCGCACCATCGCCATGGTGATGGCCGTCGTATGGCTGGTCAAGCTGATCGAGGAGCGAGCTCACGGGCGGCGCGACGTCGGGTTCTCGTGGCAAACGCCGCTCGTCTACCCGACGTTTTTCAGCGTTGCCGTATACCTGATCAGCACGCTCCTTTCTGTCAATCCATGGACCAGCCTCTTCGGCTCCTATCAGCGGCTGCAGGGCACGTATACCACGTCTGCCTACGTCGTGATATTCATGGTCATCCTGCAGGGTCTGCGCTCGCGTGCCCAGCTCGATCGGCTTCTTACGGTCATCATCCTTAACAGCCTTCCTATCGCACTCTATGGCCTTGTTCAGCGCAATCAGCTGGACCCACTCCCTTGGGGTGGAAACGTCACCCGCCGAGTGGCCTCCAACATGGGCAATGCCATCTTCGTCGCCGCCTATATGATTATGGGTGCGCCGCCCACGTTGTCACGGGTGGTGGACGCCTTTCGCTCGATCCTCACCGACGCGGAGACCGGGGCGGCGGACATGCTTCGGGCCGCCGTCTACATTTTCATTTTCCTCGTCCAGCTGATCGCTATCTGGTACACGAAGAGCCGTGGTCCGCTGATGGGGCTTTTCGCCGGCCTGGGCGTATGGCTGATGTTGGGGTTCCTGGCCATGCGGCGCGTGCTCAACAGGCGGCTGTGGCGAGGTATCTGGGTCGCCGGACTGGCGACGGCGCTTCTTATCGTCGTCGCTTTCTTCCTCATCAACCCGGGTGGACCGCTTCACGAATGGGCCCTGGACACGCCGGTGGATCGGGTCGCTCGCGTGCTGGAGTCTGGGAGTGGGACGGGGATGGTGCGCAATCTGATCTGGCAGGGCTCCCTTGACCTGATTCTGCCTCACGAGCCGATCTGGTACCCGCCCACACAGGCACACCCCCAGGGGCATTCGGATCCCTTCAACACCATACGACCGGTGGTGGGCCATGGTCCGGAATCCATGTACGTGGCCTACAACTCGTTCTACCCGCCGCTCCTGGGCCACTATGAATCCCGTACGGCGTCGCCCGACCGCTCGCACAACGAGACGATGGATGCCTGGGTCACAAAGGGTTTCCTGGGCTTCGCGGCCTACCTTTGGCTGTTCGGCAGTGTCTTCACGTTTGGCCTGCGGTGGCTGGGTTTCTTGCCTGATGCGAGGCGCCGCAGGCTCTTCCATGGGCTATTGGCCGGGGGGGCGATCGTCGCGACTGTGATCGTCGCGCTGACCGTCGGCCTGCACTTCTTCGGGTTGGCCATTCCGGTCGGGATCGTGGGCGGGCTCTTCGTCTACCTGGTGATCTGGGGATTCTCGGAGTGGGACAACATCCAGGACGTGAGGCTCCATCCCCGTTTCGTGCTGCTGATGGGGCTTCTTTCGGCGATGGTGGCTCACTTCGTCGAAATCAACTTCGGCATCGCCATCGCAGCCACGCGCACCACCTTCTGGTGCTACGCCGGTTTGCTTGTTGTAACCGGGACGGGTCTCATCCGGCATCGCGACGAAGAGGCGGCCAACGCAGCGGCAAAGCGTGACGGAAACAAGCTGCCCCTTTGGCTCAGGCCGACCCTGGTTACGTCTGTTATCGGCGGGTTCATTATCGGCACGCTGTCGTTTGACTTCGTCACAAATGCCGAGCGTCTTACCCAACCGGCGGAGATCGTATGGCGTGCCCTGACGGTCCTGCCGGCACAGGGGAGTCGGCCTTCATATGGGGCGCTGATGATCTTCGCCTTTACCTGGGTGATGAGCATCGTGCTCTTCATGGCACAGATGGCGAAGCGCGGGGTGTTCCAAGAGCGGGACGACGATTGGGCGGTGGCGACGTCTCTGTACGCGCTGGTGTCGCTGGCCATTGGCTGTGGTTTTGCGCTCATACTGGGCGGCCGTCACGCCTCGGTGGTGCGTCATCAGCCGCAGACGGTGGACGACGTTCTTGAGCTCGCGGGACTTGTGGCAGGAGTGTTGACGCTCTATTACGGGCTCATCTTCTTCACCATGGTCGCTGGCGGCTTAGCGCTTCTTCTGGGCACTGAGCGGAATCTGAAGCCGATTGGTCACGTCAGTCTGATTGCCCTGGTCGCGCTGTCGCTGGTAGCCGTCGCTGTGGGAGTCGTCACGAATCTCCATCCAATTCAGGCGGACATCATCTATAAACAGGCCGACCCCTGGGAGCGGCAGGGGCAGTGGCCCGTCGCTATCCAGCACTACGGGCGGGCGATCGATCTTGCCCCACGGGAGGATTTCTACTATCTGTACCTGGGCCGAGCTTACCTCGAATACGCCAAGACCCTAGACGATCCTGCTGTGCGACGGACGATCCTGGGCAGGACGGAGGAGACCTTAATGCAGGCCCGGGAGATCAACCCCCTGAACACGGATCACAGTGCCAACCTGGCGCGTATGTACCGTACGTGGGCGCAGCTGACCAACGATGCAGAGACACGGCAGGAAATGACCGAGCGGTCAGCGGAGAACTACGCGGTGGCGACGCGCCTGAGTCCTCAGAACGCTGTTCTGTGGAACGAGTGGGCGCTGCTCTACCTGACCGCGGGTCAGTTCGAGGAGGCCCAGCAGAAGATTGCCCACTCGCTGGAGATCGATCCAGATTTCGACCAGACTTGGACGATCCAGGCTGACCTCTATGCCAATCAGAATATGATTACGGAGGCGCTCGAGGCCTATGGGAGGTCGCTGGAGATCGAGCCCCGCCAGGCGGATGTGTGGAGTCGAGTCGGCGACATCTATCTGCAGCAGCAGGATTTCGAGGAGGCAGCGGAAGCTTACGAACGGGCCCTTGACCTGAGGCCAAACAACGTGCGAGTGTGGCGTGTCCTGGGATCTGTGTATGCTCAGGTTGGTCAGCCAGACAAGGCGATCCAGGCTCTGAATCGTGCCTTGGAGTTAGCCCCGGAGGCCGAGGATGCCTGGGACACGCATCGTATGCTCGCTATCCTGTATAGCCAGGTGGGCGAGCAGAACCGGGCGATCGACCACGCAGAAACGGCTCTCCAAGACGCGCCGGGCGAGCAACAGGCTGGTTTGGAGGAGCTTCTGGCCCAACTCCAAACTGGAACGGAAGGGGGACAGGAATGACGGTTTACCTTCTGGTATTCGCAGGCGCTCTGGTGCTCGCTGTCGGTGCCACGCCGGCGGCCCGGTTTCTGGCCCCACGAATAGGCGTGGTCGATCAGCCGGAAGCGCGGAAGATCCACCGCCACCCAGTTCCGCGCTTGGGTGGCGCCGCCATCCTCGTGGCCGTCATCGTGGTGGCCGTTGTCCTGGGGGAACGCCACAATTTCAACCAGTTCGGGACCATCCTCGTGGGCGCTACAGGGATTTCGTTCTTGGGCCTGATCGACGATCGCTGGGGCCTCCGTCCGCTGATCAAGTTGGTCGGGCAGATTGCGGCGGCGCTCTTGCTGCATGCGAGCGGCGTCTATGTCGGCACTTTTCATCATCCCGTCCTCAACTTGGTGGTCACGGTCTTCTGGGTGGTGTACATCACCAACGCCGTCAACCTTCTCGACAATATGGACGGCTTGGCCGGAGGCGTCGCCGCCATTGCCGCCGCACACTTCGCCTTGATGTGCTCGTTCAGTGGGCAATATCTGGTCGGCGCGTTGTCGATCGCGGTGCTGGGGGCCTGTTTGGGTTTCTTGTTCTATAACCTTAACCCGGCCAGCATCTTTATGGGAGACTCGGGCTCGCTGTTCCTCGGTTTCATGCTGGCTGCCACCGGTATCAAGCTCCGGTTTCCGGAGAACGTCACGTTTGTCACCTGGATGGTGCCGGTATTGGTCCTGGGTGTGCCCATCTTCGACACCGCACTGGTTGTCATCTCCCGTCTCCGCCGGGGCCTCAACCCGCTGACGAGTCCGGGACGGGATCACGTCTCGCATCGTCTGGTGGCAGCAGGGATGGGCCGGCGGGAGGCCGTACTCACGCTTTACGTCGTCTCGTTTGCGGTGGGCCTCCTGGCGATCTTCGTGACCCAAGCATCGATACTTGAAGGTTATATCGGTGGTGGAACCGCCGCGCTGGTAGGTCTTTTTGGGTTGTGGTGGATGGAACGCCCCCGCTTTGTCGGGGCGCTCGATGTGGAGCCAGCTTCTCAAGCCCAGGGTGAGCGCTCTCCATTGCCGCAAGAGGCTGGCTCCGCAGAGGACGGATCTCGTTGAGAGGGTGGCACGAGATCCTGAGATCCGCGTCGAACAGATCAGCCGTCCTGGAAGAAGCAGGCGTTTCGCGGCTCCGGCCCGAGACGGCCACATCGATTAGACAGAGGTTCAATGCTCTCCTTGCAAGATAAGATCACTGACCGCAGTGCACATATCGCTGTTATTGGGCTGGGCTACGTCGGCCTGCCACTGGCAACCGCCTTCGCCCGGGCTGGCTTCCGGGTCACCGGTGTGGACGTTGACCAGAAGAAGGTCGAAGACATCACGGCTGGCAAGAGCTACATTCCCGACGTGGAGGAAGGCGACCTGTCGCCTCACGTCGAGTCGGGCCGCCTTGATGCAACGCTCGACTACGATGTACTGCGTGATGTAGACGCCATCTTTATCTGCGTGCCGACCCCATATGATGCGCAGCGCGCCCCAGACCTCTCCTTCATTCAGTCGGCCAGTGAGTCGATACAGACCCGTCTGAGGCAAGGACAACTGGTCGTGCTGCAGAGCACGACCTATCCCGGCACGACGGATGAGGTGGTGCTGCCGATCCTGGAGAAGAGCGGACTGAAGGCCGGGGAGGACTTCTATCTGGGCTTCTCGCCCGAACGCATCGACCCGGGAAACGTGCAGTGGACGGCGTACAACACGCCTAAGGTGGTGGGCGGCGTCACTCCGGAGAGTACCCGGCTGACCACCGACTTGCTGCGCCAGATGGGTGCGCTCGTCCATCCCGTCTCCTCGACCCGCGCGGCCGAAATGTCGAAGCTCTTGGAGAACACGTTCCGGGCTGTCAACATCGCGCTGGTGAATGAGCTGGCGTTGTTGGCGGAGCGGATGAAGATCGACCTGTGGGAGGTGATCGAAGCGGCCAAGACGAAGCCCTTCGGCTTCATGCCGTTCTATCCAGGACCCGGCGTGGGTGGGCACTGCATCCCTGTCGATCCCTATTACCTTCTGTGGAAGGCCCGTGAGTACGATTTCTACACCAAGTTCATCGAGCTGGCCGCCGAAGTCAACGAAGCGATGCCCTACCACGTCGTCGACCTGGTGACCGAGGCCCTGTCTCGGGGAGGGCTGCCTCTGAAGGACGCTCAAGTGCTGGTGTTGGGGGTTGCGTTCAAGCCGGGCGTGGACGATCCCCGTAACTCTCCTGCCAGACGGGTCATTGAACTGCTGCTCAGTCGGGGCGCTCTCGTACACTACCACGATCCTTATGTTCCACGGTTCCACGTCGGGAATGACGTTTTTCACTACGAGAGTGTGGCCATGGAATCCGTCCCACTGACCGACGAGGAGCTTTCGGCTGCCGACTGCGTGGTCATCGTGACTGGACACCGGGACGTTGACTACGGGCGGGTGGTCAGCCAGGCTGCTCGGGTTGTTGATACGTGCAACGCCGTCCTCGGCGTAGACGAAGGAGCGGACAAGGTGCTGCGTCTCGGGGCGCCTGGCACGCGCTGATCTGAGGGCCCTCGGGCGCAGCGCGGCTGGCGGGGTGATGATGAACGGATCTCGTCGTTGACCGGGGCTGTTGCGTTCGGTCATCTCGCCCTTGCAAACGCGTCGATTGACATTCTGACGGTCGTTTGATAGAATAGCCCGCAGCCGAGCAAGCGGCGAGAAGCGGCTTCCGCAGCTTCTCTGTGGGCTGACCGGGTGACTCAGGGTTCGGTTGGTGGGCTTGCTCGCTCAGGCAGTCCTGACTGCCAGGTTCCGCGAAGCACCCCCGGTTTCGGTGTCGGACATAACTCAAGGAGGTAGACATGGTAGAAGAGAATGCTGGTGTCCCAACGGGTGAAGAAGAGATGGCGGCAGAGGTCACCCAGGACGACAAATTGTGGGGATTGCTCAGTTGGCTCCCCTGGGTCGGCTGGATACTGGCGATTGTGGCGCTGTTGATTGAGCCGCAGAAGGAGCGGCCATTCGTCCGCTACCACGCGGTACAATCGCTGGCTGCCAACGTGGTGCTTGTCGTTGTGAGCATCATCCTGGGTGTCACCGTGGTCCTGAGCTGCGTGGCCCCCTTCGTATGGCTGGCGCTGATCTATCCAGCCGTGAAAGCCTACCAGGGCGAATGGGTCGAGATCCCCGTGGTGACCGACTTCTGCAAGAACCAGGGCTGGATCTAGACCTTCGCCCAGGCCGCAGCTAGGAAGAGCCCTCTCCAGGGATGGTGAAGGGCTTTTCCGTTTGTTTGTATGGCATCATTACTCAAGCGCTGGCAGGTTGCTGCTCCAGCTCCTGCTGACCACCTCTCTCAGTTGCCGCACTTAGATCGACTGCTTGTGCAGGTGCTCTACAATCGAGGCATCACCGATCCGGCTGCCGTCAGCGACTTCCTTGACGGCGATCGGTACGTGGCCAATCCTTTCGCCCTCGAAGGTATGAACGCCGCGGTCACTCGGATCCGACGGGCGGTGCGCGAGGCAGAGCGAATCGCGGTCTACGGCGACTTCGACGCCGACGGGATCACCGCGACGGCCCTTCTGTTGCAGACGTTGCGGGCTCTGGGTGCTCAGGTCCAAGCTTACATTCCTCATCGCGTGGATGAGGGATATGGTCTGAACGAAGAGGCGCTGGGCGCGCTGGTGGGACAGGACGTCAGTCTCGTCGTCACTGTCGACTGCGGCATTCGGGCGGTGGACGAGATCGCGCACGCCCGTCGGCTGGGGCTGGACGTCATCGTCACCGACCATCACTCTCTGGGAGCCCGACTCCCGCCGGCTGTAGCCGTGATCAACCCGAAACGATCCGGCGCCTCCAGCCGCAGCTCTTCCGATCCCTATGACGACGCGCTGGCCGGTTCCGGGGTCGCCTACCGGTTGGCCCAGGCTCTGCTGCGCAGTCACCGTCAGGCGCCGGTGACCGAACGCGAGACGTCGCTTCAAGAGGAGGACCTCCTCGATCTGGTCGCCCTGGGGACGGTGGCTGACCTCGTCCCTCTTCGTGGCCAGAACCGGGTGCTCGTGCGTCAAGGGCTCGAGTGCATCAACGACATGAGACGTCCCGGACTGAGGGCGCTCTGTGAGAAGGCGGGGCTCAGGCCAGGGAAGGTGGATGCCACGGCGATTGGCTATGTTCTGGGCCCGCGACTGAATGCGGCCGGCCGGCTCGCTGATGCTGAGATCGCCTGTCGGCTGCTGCTGACCGACGACGGGGCGGAGGCGGTGCGGCTGGCTGCGGGGCTCGACGCTCTGAACCGGGAGCGTCAGCAGCTCACTCGTGAGACGTATGAGATGGCTCGCCGGTTGGTCCTGGAGGGAGGTGACGACTCCTTGGTGCTCTTCGCTGCCTCTGAGCAGTTCCTTCCAGGCATCGTCGGCCTGGTGGCCAGCCGGCTGCTGGATGAATTCTATCGTCCGGCCGTCGTCGTGGAGATAGGTGAGCAGACGAGTCGAGGGTCGTGCCGCTCTATTGCAGGGTTCCACGTGACGCATGCCCTTGAAGCTTGTGAAGATCTGTTGGAGCGGTACGGCGGGCACGCCGCTGCGGCCGGTTTCGAGGTCAGCAACCACAATCTGGATCGTTTGGCCCGGCGCCTGGGACAGATTGCCTCCGAACGCCTCAGCGATGAGGATCTCACGCCGGCTTTGACGATTGATGCGGAGGTCGAGTTGTCGGAGATGTCCTGGGATACCCTGCGGGCGTTGTCGTCGTTGGAGCCTTGTGGCTGTGGGAACCCGCCGGCGCTTTTCGCCAGCCGGGGCGTCCGCGTCCAGTATCACCGCGCCGTGGGACGAGAGGGAAGGCATTTGAAGTTGGCCCTCTCGGATGGGCGGGCGACGTGGGATGCTATCGCCTTCCGACAGGGTGAGTGGGCAGGCGAGCTGCCCGGTGTGATCGACGTGGCCTACCACCTGGAGGTCAACGAATGGAACGGCCAGCGGCGGCTGCAGCTCAACGTGCAGGACATCAGGCCGGCGGGGTCGGGGACTGAGAGGGAGGGGCCAGCCGGATGAAAATCCTTGTCACCGGGGCCGCAGGATTCATCGGCAGCCACGTCGCGGAGGCGCTCCTGGCTCGTGGCGATGAGGTGGTCGGCCTGGACAACTTCAACGACTACTACGATCCAGCCCGGAAGTGGGCGAACGTCGAGTCTGCACGCTCGCAGCGAACGTATCGGCTCGTGGAAGGCGACGTGCGAGATGAACGTCTCCTTGCCGAGCTGTTTGAGCTCGAGGGGTTCGATAAGGTCTGTCACATCGCTGCGATGGCCGGCGTGCGCTACTCCATCCAGCACCCGGAGCTCTATGAATCGGTCAACGTCAGGGGCACGCTGAACGTTCTGGAGCAGGCTCGCCGGCACCACGTGGCGTCCTTCGTATTCGCGTCGTCGTCTTCCGTCTACGGCGCCAACAATACCGTCCCCTTTCGCGAGGACGCTGTGGTCAGCCAACCGATCTCGCCGTACGCCGCGACCAAGGTCGCCAAGGAGGCGCTGGCCTACACGTATCACCATCTCTATGGCCTCAACTGCACGGGTCTTCGCTTCTTCACCGTCTATGGCCCGCGGGGGCGTCCCGATATGGCTCCCTATCTCTTCACCAAGTGGATCGCCGAGGGCCGCCCGCTCAGGCAGTTTGGCGATGGCACCTCAAGGCGCGACTACACGTTCATCACCGACATTGTTTCGGGTGTGGTGGCCGCGCTCGATGCCGACCTGCCCTATGAGCTGATCAACCTGGGCCGCGGAGAGACGATCTGTCTTAGCGACTTCATCCGTCTGATCGAGGAGGTTGTGGGGAAGCGAGCCGTCATCGTTCAGGAGCCGCCCAAGCCGGGCGACATGCCGGTCACGCACGCCGACATCACCAAGGCCCGCAGGCTGCTGGGGTACGATCCGGTTGTCCCTGTGAGAGAAGGCATGGAGCGGTTCTGGGCGTGGTATCAGGGGCAAGTGGGCGGGCGGTCGTGACTCCAGCCCGAGCCTCCAGGCTGATCCTCGCCCTGTTAGTCGGCGGTCAATTCTTCCTGCTCGTTCCGCCCGCGGCGGCGCAAGGGTCGCCACCGGATGTGCGCTTCGGAGCGGTCGAGGCCTTCTGCGACCCCGTTGCCGCCGCGGAGGCGGGCGTCGGATGGGATCGCATCCTCTTCTACTGGTCGGAGTTGCAGCCCAGCGGCCCGGACGACTGGAACGGCTATCACGTGCCGGACGACTGGCTTGCCCTGGCAACTCAACAGGGCCGCGAGGTCATCGGCCTGACCAAGCACACCCCCGCGTGGGCCACCGAGGGGCCAGTCGGTTGTGGCGTGCCGATTGGACTCGATCTGCCGGTGGATGACCCCGGCAATTTGTGGGCGAACTTCATCCGTCGCCTCGTGGGGACCTATGTCGGGCGAATCGACCGTTGGGTGGTCTGGAATGAGCCGGATATCAACCTGGAGACCTATGGGAACGAGTGGTGCGGCTCGATGGAGTCGTACTACCGGCTCCTCAAGGTGGCCTATGTGGCCGCTCACGAGGTCAATCCGGACGTGCAGATCCACCTGGCCGGGCTGACCTTCTGGCACGACTGGAATTACCTCCGCCGGTTTCTGAGCTATGCCGTTCAAGATCCCACGGGCGCGGAGCATGGCCATTACTTCGACGTCGCGACGGTCCACATCTATTTCCGGACGGAGTCGGTGCCGAACGTCATCAACGAGGCCCGCGCGGCCCTGCAGGCGCACGGGCTGCACAAGCCGATCTGGGTTAACGAGACGAACGCCTCTCCGGATAGCGACCCCGAGTGGCCATTGGTCCGACCTCGCTGGCGCGTGAGCCTCGAGGAGCAGGCCAGCTTCCTTCTCCAGAGCTTCGCCCTGGGGCTCAGCGCTGGGGCGGAGCGTATCGCCGTCTACAAGCTGAAGGATGTGGGCCTGCCGCCAGGGGGCGAACCCTTCGGCCTGATCCGGCCGGACGGTTCCCGACGTCCGGCCTATGGGGCGTACAGGCTGATCACGCAGTACTATGCGGGGACCCAGACCGCTCGCCAGGAGCGGCACGCGCTACACGAGGTCGTCGTTCTGAACCGGGGGGATCGCACCACCCGCGTCCTCTGGGCGCGCAGGAAGGGGGACGTCTCCGTAGCGATCCCTGCCTTAGCCCCCGAGGCCCGGTTGGTGGATCAGAGCGGGGCTGAGCAGCACCTTGCCGCCCACGACGGACAGTACACGCTGACGTTGCCGGGGGCACGGTGCGCTGATGAGTACACGGGCTGTATCATCGGCGGGCCCACGTATCTGCTGATCGAGCAGGCGAGCGGGGCGGTGTCCCCGGTAGTGACAGACGTCCCTGCCCCGACCGGGACGCCGGTTGTGACGTCGACGCGGGTTGCCACGCAAACCGTTGCCGTCACGTCGGAGCCTCCGACGCCCTCTCCGACTCTCGTTCCTACGGAGACCCCCACGCCGGCACCTACCGCTACGCCGACAGCGACCGGGACCCCGACCCCGACTGCGACGGCGACCTGGATGCCGACGCCTTCAGCGACGCCCTCGCCGACGGTCACCGCGGTTCCCCCCACCCCCACCGCCACGTCGTCGCCGACAGACGTGTTGCCATTCGGGCTAGCGGCGCGGTCCACGCTGATCGCCATCGCGTCTCTCTTGGTCTCCGTCGTGGTGATTGGGGTCTGGTTCGGCCGTCTGAACAGACGGTGATCCGCTGCGGTCCTCCTGCTGGCTCACACAGCGATGCCTCATCCTCTTGTGGGTTCTTCCTTGCTTGTGGCGAGGCGGAGCGTTCGGAATAGCCACGGCGCCCCCAGAGCGATCCAGAGACCCAGGATGACGTACCGCAGGAACGAAGCCGCCAGATGGAGCGGCTCCGGGGTGGCAGGAGAGATCGCCTTGAGCCCGAAGCGCAGGGCGGCGACGACGGCGATCCCTAGGAAGAAGCGCACGCCTCGCTGCCAAAGCGGCCCATCGGCGTCGTAAGCCAAGCTCCTCCGAAGGAGCACGATCCCCACCCCTGCTCCCAGCAAAATACCTGTCAGAGTGGCTGTGTCCTCGGTGGTGTGCAGCATGACGAGCAGCAGCGGGAGGACCACGGCCACCCCCAGCTGCACGCCGAGATCTCTCCGTTCCAGCCATCTCTCCAGACGCGAGTGAGATGCGACGTACGCTGCCACAAGCACGGTGCCGATCAGCCATCCCGCCAGCACGTCCGTCGGGAAGTGGACCCCGAGGTAGATGCGTGAGAAGCCAATCAGCAGGATCAGTACAGCGGCCAGGACCCACGCCAGGGCTTTCCCCCACGCGTGGGCGAGGGTGCCCCAGGCCACGGTGGAGAGCTGGGCGTGTCCACTGGGCAGGCCGTATCCCTCAACGTCGTAGACCTTCACCGACGGGTCGAGCTCGAACGGACGCGGGAGGGCAAACAGGTCCTTGAGCCCGAAGTTGATGTAGGTGGAGAGCAGGAACACAGCGGCGACCCGCACTCCGACCGCGAAATCGACACACCACAGCAGCAGCGGCAGGACGAGGAGGTAAAACTCCTCGCTGCCCAGAGAGGTGATGGCCAGGAAGACGGCGTCGAGTGCCGGGCTCCGCATCCGCTGCACGGCCCGAATGATCTCAAGGCCCCACTGAAAGGTAGGATTCATTTCATTCGCTCCGATGTGGCCGCACGGCCAGCGTCAGACGTTCCAGGACGGTTTCAGTTTCGGGGGCATCCCCGTGCGTGGGAAGACGGCTCCGGCCCTGGGATCGCGGGGGCATACGCAGCGTACACCGGAGGCCCTCAGGCTGCTGCTCACCAGCGTTGTCTGGTTGTCATTTGACCAGGCAGCAACGCCATGGGAATCACGTTTCACGTTTTACTCCTCACGAGTAGATGTCCAGCAGATCCCGCAACATCGTGGCAGCTGACGGAACGGGGCTCGGTTCATCGATCGTGGCCGTGATGGTCCCGTAGATGTCCGTTTCGTACGTGACGCCCATCTGCTTGCGCCCCAGATGACCCAATGGATGGTCCGGGGAGAGCGGCCTCGGCGCCACCGAGAGCTGGTAACCTCCGTCAGGCTGGCGCGTTGCCTCTGCCAGCAAGCGGTACCGTTCGCCCCGTTCGCGCGCTGCCCGGAGACTCTCCGGCCGCAGCTCGGTGATCCCCGTGCGGCGCACGTCGTCCATCCGGGCTGAGACGCTCAGTACGGCGTTGACCAGGATGACCAACTTGGCCACCGCATCCCATCCCTCCAGGTCCCAGGACCCGTCGTCCTCCAGCACGCCTTCCTTGCTGGCTCGGGTGGTGGCCTCCTCCCAGGTCAAGCCATCGGCCAACATGTCGATCACGTAGCCCGTACACAGATTCGGCACGGCCTGGAGGCGCTGGATGACGGCGCCGCGAAGGCAGCGTTGACCGATGTACAGGGCGGGCAGCCCTCCTGCCACCGTTCCGTCGAAGCGTAGCTCCGCGTCGTGGGCCGCGGCCAGCTCGTGCAGCTCCGCGTAGGCGACCACCAGAGGCCCCTTGTTAGGAGTGACGACGTGCATCCCCCGCCTCAGTGCCGTCCGCACGCAGGAGAGACCGGGCTCGGCGCCCTCATCCAGGTTGACTGGGGATGCCTCCAGCAGCACGTCCGCCTGGGCGGTCGCGACCAGGTCCGTGGCGAGCCAACTCTTCTGCCCGACGTCAGGGTAATCGGCGATGGACGCCCCGGACGACTTCAGGGAGACGACCTGTTGTGGCTCGAGCCCGTTGACGGGGTCGTAGGCAGCTCCGCGGCTGTCAGCAGCGCCAATCAGCACCAGATCCAGCCCATGGCGTTGGCGGATGTGCTCTCTCTTTTCGTGTAGGATGCGACAGAAACGCGATCCCAGGTTGCCCAGGCCGACCAGAACGAGTCGAACTTGCTGCATTGCGTGCCTCCAGTTGCGCGTGCCCTATTGACCGCGACGAGCGAGACGGATTTCGGATTGTACTGGTGCAAGGCCTGACCACAAGAGAGCGTCTCGGCTACTCGCAGTGGACGTACGTGTTCGGCCGGGCGGCCGGGGGATCCGGCGCCACACGATGGGCGCCCTTGGCAGCTCCTGAGGTCAGTCGAGATGGAGTACGAAGATCCACCCCTCCCCCTCGGCGGACGCGCCCTCCTCCACCGGCAGGGTTATGTTGAGCGTGTTCTCCCCCGACCACGGGTAGGAGTGCTGCGATCCTCCAACCGTCACCTCCACCAGCTGCTCCCCGCTGCTGGTCAGTGTCAGGTCGAGCACCGGGGTCCCCTCTTCCTCTGTGCAGACCCCGTCGATGGTGATCGCCATCTCCAGAGAGACGCTGTACGTGCCCCACTCCTTCTGGAGGACATCCTGATACGAGAGGGTGTTCTGGCCCTGCACCACGTAGCTGTCTTGGTCTGCCGTCACGGTGAAGGGAATGGACCCGACGGCTGCGGGCTCGAGCCCGACGGCCTCGGCTGGCCCTACCAGGATCTGGGCCTCAAGCTCCCCACTCAGACCGGCACAGGGACTCGGCGCGCCGCCGGGGGCGGGTGTCCTTGTCGGCTCGAACTCCTCGGGCTCCGCCACCACCGCCGACGTCTCCGTTGGGGTTACCTCCACGACGGCGGTCCCCGTCGGCGTTGGTGTCGCTATCTCCTCCGTGCCATCCGGCGCTGGAGGCGACTTGCACGCTCCTACGAGCAGAAGGGTGGTGCAGAACAGCAGCAACGGCCAGAGTCTGAAACGCATTGTATTGGTCTCCTTTGAATGCGGCGGTGACGGTAATAGCTTGGCACTTGGCTCTCTGGCCGATCGTGTTCAGCTATCTTGCCATATCCTGCAGCTCGTTTGCGGCAAGGGGCAGGCCTGAGCGATACCCGGTGGGCGCTCACGGGCCCCCGGCGCAGCAAGGCCGCAGACGGGGTCGTCGGCCACAGCTTCGTGTTTCCAGCCCAGGCAGGCCGTGGTTTTGGCTCCCACGGGCGTGCGACACCTCGTCGCGCTGTCAAAGCCGACGAACACCAATCCGGTAGATATCGCTGTGTATCCTCTGAACGAAGATCCTTGAGGCGGGTTGACGGGCATCAGGGTACCATCATCGTTGCTGGTCATCGATACGGCCCTGCACCCAGCTCGCCACGGCCGCGGAGGCCGCCTCGCGCTCGCAGTCCCGGAACATCTCGTGCTCCGTCTCCTCGAACCAGATGATCCGTTTCTGCTCTGGCAGGCCGCCCATGCTATGGCCGAAGACGACAGCCTGCTCCACTCCCGTCAGCAGGTCTTGGAGCGCGAGCTGGGCGTCGGCGACCCAGTCCGGCCAGGTCACGCCGCGGAGGGCCTCGGGGGACTCGGCGCCATGCCCGCGGAGCGTCGGCATTCGAGTCGGGACTCCCAGCGCCTTCACGGCCGACTCCACGCCCCTGACGCAGTCCAGGCTCGACGTGAAGCCGTGCAAGATGAGCACGCCCAGTGGCTCTTGTTGCACGCCAGCCCTCCTTTTCTTTGTCAGCCTTGCCCGGGTGTCTCTACCGGTCCTCTACGGGCGGCCGGTGTTCAGGCAAAGCTGGGGGTTCATTCGGTCAGCGATGCGCCACAGTGGCGGCAGAACCGGTCATCCTCATCGACGGGCCTGCCGCACTGCGGGCAGAAGGCGAGGCTCCCTTCAGTCTCCTCGTCCTCCTCGACGTCGACCTCGTAGAGCGGGAGCCCTTCCTCACTGAAGGCGTTGTAGAAGGCCATCGCGGCTCCAGCCAGCCCGATGACCACCCAGATAATGATGAACGCGCTGAACCTGCCGAAGGCGATCCCGCCAAAGCCACGCATCATCACCAGTCCAATGATCGTAACCAGCAGCATCATGATCCCGGTGAACAGGGAGCGCGTCCTTCCTGGTCGAATCCTCATTCCCCTATCCTCGTCTTGGCTCTAACGGGCGTACGCGGCGAAGGGACGAGTCCCTTCTACCGCCTTCATGGTCCGGTTGACCGGGGCGAATTATACCGTGAAGCTCCGAGCGTGTAAACGTATGTCGGGCGCGTCTATGAAGGGCGTCCCGGCTGCGTCGGGCGATGTCTCGGCTAGCCGTTGAGGAGGCGCCTTATGCGCTCGACGGTGAGGGGCGCGGACCCCTCGTAGTGGTTGTTCACGTTGAGATAGACGTCCGGCCCACGCGCCAGTAAGTCCTCTACCATCTCCACAATCGCAGCCAGCTCCTTGTCCTTGGGCGCGACGATGCGATCCCAGCGCTTGCCCGTCTGTTTCTCAATCTCCTGGCGATCGGGACCCAGCAGACGGATGACGATGACCTCCTGCTGGTGAACGAGAGAACGCCACCGTTCGTAGACCTCGGTGATAGACGGCATCCAGTAGCCCTGGAGGAAGACGGGGCACAGCTGGTTGTGAAGGAGAAACTCGAAGAAGGAGTGGTTCAGATACTTGGCGTTCCGCACCTCCAGGCCGTACTCGTAGCCGGTGGGCAGCTGGGCGGTGAAGGCCCCGAAGAGCTCCTGGAAACGGCTCTGCGAGGCCATCTTCTGCCGGTTGAGGTACTCGAATTGGAACATCACCGGGCCCAGGGTCTCGCCCAGAGGATCGAGTCGGGAGAGGAAGGTCCGAGACAGAGCAGACGAGAGGAAGTGGGGGTTCTCCACCAGCGGGTCGGCCTTTGCCTTCCGGTACAGGTGCGTCAGCGTGATGCTGTTGGGTGCCTTCACCGTGAACACGAAGTCATCGGGGATGGAGCGGCGGTATTCCTCGACGTCCGCCAGCCTGGGCAATCCGAGGCTGTCCTCCCCGAAGAGGGACCAGAACCA
>CAYMHT010000005.1:15486-60833 GCA_964390305.1 uncultured Anaerolineales bacterium | reverse complement strand
GGAAGCGGCGCTTCCTGCGACTTGTCAATCAGGAGGAGTAGATGAAGGATCGACCGATTCTGTGGGTGTTTCTCGCTTTCATCCTGGGCTTCGCGCTACCTGTCTGCAGCTGCGCTGCGACTGGCGCGATCACGATGGGAGCGCTCAGCCGTCTTGGTCAGCAGCCACTGCCGCAGGTCGCGGGCACAGGCGATGCCGTGGCGGTGATTCGACTCGACGGCAACATCACCGCCGGCCCTCAGGACTACCTCACAACCCGCGGCATCACACCAGACCGCGTGCGCTCCCTGCTCGATCAGGCTGCTTCGCTTCCCTCCGTCAAGGCCGTCGTCGTCCGCGTCAACAGCCCGGGCGGCAGCGTCGTCGCCTCCGACGAGATCTACCACGCTCTTTTAGCCTTCGACAAGCCCGTGGTCGTCTCGATGGGTGACACAGCGGCCTCCGGCGGCTATTACATCTCCTGTGCCGGCGACCACGTCGTGGCACACCCGGACACGCTGACGGGCTCAATCGGGGTGATCAGTCAATTCCTCAACGTCGAGGAGCTTATGGAGAAGGTAGGCGTGGAAGCGGTCATCATCACGACCGGACCACGCAAGGATATCGGTAGCCCCTTCCGAGACATGACGGAGGAGGAGCAAGAGCTGTGGCGCGGCATCCTCGACCAGGTCTATGAGGACTTCGTGGACGTCGTAGCGGAGTCGCGCGGACTCCCCAAGGAGACGATCCGCGAACTGGCCGACGGGCGCATCTACACCGGTCAGCAGGCGAAGAGTCTGGGGCTGGTCGACAGCCTGGGCACCCGGCAGGACGCCATCGACAGGGCCGCGGAGCTTGGGGAAATCGTGGAGGAGCCCCGGGTGATCGAGTTGAGCCCGCAGCCGTCCTTACTGGAGATGTTCTACGGGCTTCAGGCGCGCTCGATGATGCCCACCATCGAGGAGCTTGTGGACCGGTCTGGAGTCCCCTCGCTCCAGTTCCGGCTGCCAGGGCAGTAGGCTACCGTGGGGAGGCGACCTTGGCCTAGTCCGGCAGACCGGAAAGACCGTCGGAAGAGGGCCTCCTGGTCAGAGCGACCGCGGAAGCAGTGGGGGCCTCAGAATGCCCCAAGGCGTGATCCTCCTCGACGAGCCACAGGTTCACACGCGCTTCCTGCCCTCGCTCATCCGTGAATGCCATCACCGTGGCGTGAGGCGGCGTGCCAACAGGCACAGAGGGGACGCGCTCGTCCAGGGGTCGCTCCGTATATCGAGCCATGGGTTGGTCGGGTCCCAGGACGGTGATCGTCCTATAATCGGGCAAGCCCTCGACGGAGAGGATGGCAACCCAGTCGCCGCCGGCAGAGAATCCATTCCCCACTGCCACGGCACGCACGTAGTTGTCCAGCACATCGGCGGCATAGCGACGCGTCGCCCCTCGATGGATCTTGTCCCAGCCGCCGTTGTAGGCGGCCAGCGCATAGAAGACGTCGCCATGGCCATCTTGAATCACCTGCGCCAGGGTTCCCGTGCCCGCCGCCACGTTCGTCCACGGGTTCCGAAGCGCCTGGGCGCTGGGTCGCCACGGAAACGGCTTCACACACATCAATCCCACTGCCCCGGTCGGACCTACGGCGGTCGCAATGCCCCGGGACTCTTTCCAGATCACTGAGGCGACCAGGTCTGGGTCGATCTGGCGCATCTCTCCATACCGAACGATGATCTCCTCCCAGCGACTCACCACTGGCTCCCAGTGAGGCGAGAGGCCGCGTGTATCAGAAAGCCTCTCACCCTGTGCGAGCACAGGGTGAGTATGGGGAGCGACTATCACTACCGCTGCAAGTACAACGACAGCTGTTACCCTAAACGTAAACGTCTCCATAGTCAACGTAACCCTCCTCGTTCCCGACACTGGACACGTTCGCGCGTTTATAACGTAATACTTGGATTTGTCAAGTCGGTCCGCTCGTGCACATTATTCTGTCCTCCAGCCCTCACCTTTCCACGGCATACCGTAGCGCTGCCTCCGCGTGGATCACCGTCGAATCGAACAACGGCACGTCGACGTCGTTCGACCTGACCAGCAACGGAATCTCCGTGCAGCCCAGGATGACGCCCTCGGCGCCCCGCCCCACCAGCTCATCGATGATTCCGACGAAGGCGTCCCGCGATGCCTCGCGGATCTGACCGGCAACCAGTTCGTCGTAGATGATGCTGTTGACCAGCTCCCGATCCGCTGGGCCCGGTATCAGGACCGAAATCCCTCGCTCGGCCAGCGCCTGCTGATAGAACGTCTTCTCCATCGTGAACGCCGTGCCGAGCAAGCCCGCTGTCTCTGTCTCACGCTCCTCAATGGCGTCGCCGACGGCGTCCAGCAAGCTTACCATCGGCACGTTGACGCTCGACTCAACCTCGTCGAAGACGATGTGCATCGTATTCGTGGCGATGAGAATGACGTCGGCGCCGGCCACCTCCAGCGCGCGCGCCGCCTCGCTCAGCCCTTTCGCTACCAGATCCCAGCGGCCCTCGCGCGGCCAATCGACGTATGCCTGGAAACTCACGCTGTAGATCAAGACCTCGGGATAGCTGTAATCACCAAAGCGCTTGGTGTAGGTACGGGTGATGTATTCATAGTACGCCACAGTGGATTCTGGGCTCATGCCGCCCAGGATGCCAATCGTCTTGTGCATCGCTCCTCCTCTCGGGTGGCCCCGCAGCAGCCGGCAAGGTGATCCGCCTGCGCGATTGTCGGCGGGAGAGCGTGCGCCGTCGCCCCAATGCCGCTGCCCGGGCGCGTGCCGCTCCAGCGATCCGTGCGCCGATTATAATCTCGCCGTACTCGCAGGGCAAACGGGGGAAGCGGCAGGCTGACTAGACGGACTGCCGTCCTCCCCCGAGTCAGGATGAAGCCTTCCCGCCCTTGCTCTGGGGAGCCTTTTGCTTAGGATTCCACGCCACATGTGGTAGAATGGTGACGTACGCGGGCACGGCCCGGCCTGCCCCTGTTCCGTCTGTCTGGCTTCGAAAGGAGAGTCCGATGCTGACCTACGAGATTCCGCTCGTTCCAGGACCGACCCACGTCCCTGAGCTGGTGCGCCAGGTCTACCTGACCGACTACGGCTCAGCGGACCTGGAACCGGAGTACACCGAGCTCTACGTCCAGGTTCAGGATCAGCTGCAGACCATTCTAGGCACCAGAAACCGGGTAGCGATCATGACCGGGGAGGGCATGATCGCCCTCTGGGGAGCGCTCAAGAGCTGTATCGCGCCTGGAGACCGCGTGTTGGCCATCAGTACCGGCGTCTTCGGGTATGGCATCGGGGAGATGGCCGCGTCTGTTGGCGCCGAGGTTGAATGGGTTGAGTTCGGCTACGACGAGGTGCTCGAACCGGAGCCCGTGGAGAAGGCAATCGCCGAGTTCAAACCGAAGATGGTAACCGCCGTACACTGTGAGACACCTTCGGGCACGTTGAACCCGGTCGATCAGGTCGGCGCGTTGGTGCGCGCGTATGAGATTCCCCTCTACTACGTCGACACAGTGGCCAGCGCCGCTGGCACCCCGGTCCTGGCGGACGAATGGAACATCGACCTCTGCCTGCTGGGCACCCAGAAAGCGTTGTCTGCCTTTCCCGACCTGGCGGGCGTTGCCGTCAGCGAGCGAGCGTGGCAGATCATCGCCGAGGTCGACTACGCCGGCTACGATGCTCTCCTTCCCTACCGCGACGCCCTGGAGAAGGAGTGGTTTCCTTATACGCCAGCGTGGGCCAGTCTGGCAGCACTCCACGCGGCGTGCACTCTGGTGCTCGACCAGGGCCTTGAGCAGGTCTACGCCCGTCACACGCGCGCTGCGGCCCACTGTCGCCAGCGTGCCCAAGAGGTGGGGCTCTCGCTCTATCCCGTCGCTGAGGCCGCCTGTTCGCCCACTGTCACGGCCCTCAAGGTGCCGGAAGCCATCGGCTGGGACGAACTTGACGGCGGGCTGCGAGAGCACGGCATGGTCGTCGCCGGCTCACTCGGCCCGTTGGCAGGCAACGTGTTCCGCATCGGCCACATGGGCAGTCAGGCCGATCTGTCCCTCGTTGAACGCGGGATGGACGTGCTCGCCCGGGTGCTGGGCGAACAAGGATTGAGACCGGGATAGCCCGTTACGCCGGCTGCCCGGACAAAGCAGGCGGCGCTCGGTACTCAGCGGAGGTCAGTATCCGGTCTCTGCGCCCGCCGATCATCGATCGAGGGTGCGCATTGCCAGGGCGATCGCCCCCAGAACGCCAGCCCGTGCGCCCAGCCCTGGAGGGACGATGGTGCCGTCGATCTCTTCCGTGATCGCCGGGACCTGGATGTAATCGCTGAGCAGATGCTGTACCTCGGAGCGAATCATGGGAAAGAGAAACGAGCGTTCCATCACCCCGCCTCCAAGGATGATACGCTGGGGTGAGAGGATGCAGATGATGGACATAAGGCCCAGCGCCAGATAGTGCGCCTCCAGAGACCAGGCCGGGTGATCGTCAGGAAGCGCCTCCCCGCTTTGTCCCCATCGCCGCTCGATCGCCGGCCCTGAGGCCAACCCCTCCAGGCAGTCGCCGTGGAAGGGACACGTCCCCTCGAAGGGGTCCCGGTCGCGGTCGTGTGGAATTCGCAGATGTCCCATCTCCGGATGCATCAGACCGTGCAGTAGATCTCCCTCCACCATGGCGCCGCCGCCGATGCCCGTCCCCACCGTGATGTAGACAAATGTCTCGAGGCCCTGAGCCACGCCCCAGCGGTGCTCGCCCAGGGCCGCTGCGTTCACGTCGGTGTCGAACGCCACAGGCACGCCCAACGCCGTCTGGATCTGTCCCAGGATGTCGACGTTCTGCCAGCCGGGCTTCGGCGTCGTGGTGATGGTCCCAAAGCCTGACGACCGGGGGTCAGGGTCCACAGGCCCAAAGGAGCCTATCCCCACGGCACCGATCCGGGCGGACTGGTCGTTGAAGAACGCGATAGCTCGCCCTATCGTCTCCCCGGGTGACGTGGTGGGAAACTCGGTCTCCGCCAGGATTTCGTTCGGCCCTGAGCCTACGGCACAGACGAATTTAGTCCCACCCGCCTCGATCCCGCCATATACCGTCATGCGCTGTGGTCCGTCCTCATCCTCCGACGTCTGACTCCCTGGCCCGAGCCCGTACACCGGTCGGGCAGAGGGATGGGGCGCAGGTAGGCATTGCGTCTACCCGCCGTAAGCTTCCTCGTAGTCCTCAATTGCGGCCTGCACGATGCGCAAGGCGTACTCGCGGTCGACGACCTTCTCGATCGACATCTGCGATTCCCCACCCGGGATCATCTTGTAGGTGCTGAAGTAGTGCTGAAGCCGGTTCACCAGCACATCCGGCACGTCCGAAATATCCTGAGCGTCCCTCCAGAACCGGTCATTCTCCAGGACGGCGATGATCTTGTCGTCAGCCTCGCCTCCGTCGATCGCCTGGAGCGCTCCCACCACCCGGGCGCCCAAGATCACCTCGGACCGGTTCAGCGGCCTCTCACTGATCACGCAGATATCCAACGGATCGCCATCGCCTCGCTCTGCCTTCGGCGACAACTCATGAACTCTCCGGTCACAGTACGTGCGAGGGATGAAGCCGTACAACGTCGGGGGCTGCGAGGACGTTCGCTGCGGCCGATCCACCCACATATACCCTGTGGACTTGTCAATCTCGTACTTGATCAAGTCGAACGGCGTGATCTCGATGTAGGCGTGTACGATCCGAGGCGGGTCCGGCCCAAGATCGAGACCGTGCCACGGATGCGGCCTCCAGCGGTAGAACGGCTTGGGAAAAGACATTCCGCACCTCCCCAACTAGCGGACTACTGAACGTCGACGACGCGACCGAAACCCGCAGTCAAGATCACGCCAGCCCAGCATGGCAGCCTGGAAGCCTATGCTCGCAATCTCTCCGGCGCCCTCCCGGGTCGTCTCCCGAGGGTCCGGGTCGCTGAAGCTGTGCCTCCATGCCTTGTGCGTGCCATCCGTGTCGAGCGCGGTCGGCCACCTGTCTCCGCGATCACTTTCAGCCCACCGCCGGGCCTTGCGTCGCCGAGGGCCGTAACCGGCACGCCACCATTCCCTCCGCATCTGTCCGTCGACGACGTTCGCCCCCACGATCCGCCCACCGGCCCGGCAATGTTCAAAGTATATGCCCATGTTTCAGTTTGATCAAGTGCGCAAAACAGGAGCATCCCATTAGCCGCGCCCAGCACTCGCCGCGCACCGCGCTCCCGCGAATAGCGCGCTCCATCGACCGGCCGCAGGAGATACGCCAGGACAAACCCGACCGGATCGGACGTGCACACCAGCATCGGAGGCCCCCTAATGACATATTCCCGACCTGGCGAAGCGACCGCGTGGGACAGGACTTGAAAAGTTGTCACTTTCACGTATCATCTGGCAAGGGTTTTCCAGGCGTAGCAGCAGCCATGGGCAGCAGCGAAGCACTCGAAGTGGCAGGATCCAGCCCGACCGACGTCATCACCGGTGTCATCTGGCGCACCGGCGACCGGGCGCAGAGCAGCCTTGTATCGTGAAGAATAGGAAGACAGGAAAGAGATGAACCATCACCGTGTTGCGCTGATCACGGATAGCACCTGCGACATTCCGAGAGCCTTGATCGAGCGTTACGAGATCATCGTCGTCCCCATGGTTCTCATCTGGGGAGACGAGATGTTTAGAGATCGCATCGACATGGCGCCAAAGACATTCTACCAACGGCTGACAGAGGACGCTGAATACCCCACCACAGCACACCCCACTCCGGAGGGGTTCCTGGCCACGTATGAGGAGGCCATACAGGCAGGCGCCGAGGAGATTGTGGTCATCGCCATCAGCAGCGAGCAGAGCGGCGCCTTCCACTCGGCCAGCCAGGCCGCTACGATGATCGACCTTCCAGTACAACTTTACGATTCGAGGAGCAACACGATGGGCTTGGGCTGGCAGGTTCTTGCCGCTGCTCGGGCCCGGGAGGACGGTGCCGACGCTAGGGCGATGATCCAGGCAGCCGATGGTGTCCGTCACCACCTCGCTCATTACGTCTTCCTGGACACCATGGAATACTTGCACAAAGGAGGACGGATCGGTGGAGCAACCCGACTCATCGGATCCCTGCTGGACATCAAGCCCCTGGTCTATGTCGACCGTGACACCGGCACGGTCGAGGCCGCGGGCCGGGTTCGCTCCCGCAAACGCGGATTGGAGGCGCTCTACCGGCGTTTCTTCGAGGATCTCGACATCCAGAAGAGGATGCACATCGCCGTCATGCACGGCAACGCACCCGAGGATGCTGAAAGGATCGCCGATCGGATTAAACGCGAGTACTCGCCTGCAGAGCTGCTCGTCGGGATCACGGGTCCCGTTCTAGGCGTCCATACCGGTCCGGGGGCCATTGCCCTCTGCGGGTACACTGACTAAGGACAAGACAAGGACAAAACCATGCTATCTGAAGTTGAGAAGCTGATCGCCGAATTCGTCGCAAATGCGCCGCAGTTTCTCGCCGGCCTCGCGATCTTCGTCGCCACGCTCGTCCTCTCAAGAGTCGCCCAGCGATGGACGGAGCGGAGCGTCAGGAACAGGATTGAGGACCCCGACACGCGCAAGTTCCTGGCCCAGACTGCGCGCTACACCGTGCTGGTGCTGGGCATATTGGCTGCTTTAGAGCAGATTCCGGGAATTCAGGTTACCAGTTTCCTCGCTGGACTGGGCATTCTCGGTTTCACGATCGGCTTCGCGCTGCAGGACATCGCCCGCAACTTCATCGCCGGTCTCTTGCTGCTGATGCGACAGCCGTTCAAAGTTGGCGATGCTGTGGAGATTGCCGGTCACGCCGGCACCGTGACGGAAATCACCATGCGAGACACGGTCATCAAGACCTGGGACGGGGTAATGGAGATCATTCCCAACCTGGACGTGTACACTAACCCAATCGTCAATTACTCCGAGCTTCCCCTGCGCCGCCGCACGGTGATGATCGGCCTCGGCTACGGAGAGGATGTGGAGGAAGCGAAGGAGATCATCTTGGGAGCGATCCAGAGCACTGAGGGCGTGCTGGAAGAACCGGCGCCAGTGATTCTGACTGAGGAGCTGGGTGATGCGACCTTGAACATGGGGGCGCGTTTCTGGGTGAATCAGCGGACGCACAGTCTCTTCGCCGTACATTCCGCCGTCGTGGACGCGATCAACGAGGTCGCTGAACAGGAGGACATCGATATGCCCTATCCCATCCAGATCGTCCAGTTGGAGGCTGAACTGCCTATCGAGACCCCCCTCAGCTGACGCGGATAGCCGGGGGGCGAAGACACGAAATAGGCGCATAGCGGGCAAGGAATCGATGAAACTCACTAACCGTGTCACTTGGAACAGCAGGCAGCGCCGACCACGCACACTCTGGCGACTGATCGGCCAACTCATCGTGCTCATCGCCATCCTGTTGGTTATGCAGATTGCTCTCGGTGTCTTCGTGCTCGGCACTACGCTGGCCGGGGGAGAGCTGGCTCCAGATCAGCTTTCCAACCCACAAGCGCTCCAGGAACTGATCATGCAGGACGCCCGGCTGGTGCTGCTCCTGCAGCTCTCTCTTACCGCGTCGATCACCCTGAGCGTGTGGATTTCGGGTCGTTCCCTCGATCGGCGCCCTTTCGCGGACTTCGGTTTCCATTTGAGTCGGAGCTGGTGGTTGGACCTGGCCTTCGGACTGGCCCAGGGGGCAGCCCTCATGCTGGTCATCTTCCTCATCGAGTTAGCTGCTGGATGGATCACAGTGAGCGACACGTTCGCGACCCGGCAGCCCGAGGCGAGATTCGTCCCGGCCATCCTACCGCCTCTACTGACGTTCGTGGCCGTCGGCTTCCATGAAGAGCTTCTCAGTCGGGGGTATCAACTTCGGAACCTTGCCGAGGGCCTCAACTGGCACGCCATCGGGCCCCGCGGCGCGATCCTCATCGCCACCGCGTTGAGCTCGGGGTTCTTCGGGCTTCTGCACGCTGCAAATCCAAACGCGACGGTGGTCAGCACACTCTACCTGGCCATCGCCGGGTTCCATCTCGCAGCGGGCTACCTCCTCACCGGCGAGCTGGCGATCCCGATCGGGCAGCACATCACCTGGAACTTCTTCCAGGGCAACGTGTTTGGTTTCCCGGTGAGCGGCAGCGACTTCCGCTCCGCGACGTTCATCCGCATTGCACAGGGTGGGCCCGACTTGTGGACCGGCGGGTCATTCGGCCCCGAGGCCGGACTTCTGGGACTGGCAGCGATGATAGCTGGCATTGCTCTGACCATCCTCTGGGTGCGCTGGCGCCACGGTCAGACCGGGCTGCACCTGCCGCTTGCGCAGGCACCCAGGCGTCCGCAGCCAGCGGACTAGCCGGGCGCCGTCGGGACACCGACGAGGAGGGAGAGGGGGACATACTTATGGCCGTGGATTGGGAGGGACTGCCGTTTGGTCGAGAGGACCTGGAGCGCTACCTCTCCTCGCTGGACCTGGGCGAAGTTCACGTCTCCGCGGTGCGCGAACTGCGGGGCGAGGGCGAGGAGGAGGAGCTCAAGGGATTCGGTTATGGCGTGCCGCTCCTTATCGAGTGCGTGTGCGACGGCAGAGCCGAGCGCTTTGTTTTCCACACCGTCTCCCGCGATGGCTTCGGTCACGAGCGTCGGCCCGATCGGGCTGCCAACCTGCTGTTGGATCACTCCACCTTCAACGACCTACCGCGCCACGTGAAGTCGCGCGACGTCGGTGCTCTCAGCGACGGAGGGGCACTGATCTCCCTGGGCGAGGCCGGTGAGTTCTTCCATCTGACCGAATACGCAGAAGGGAAACCGTATGCAGCCGACTTGCACCGCATCTCCGGTGCCGGGCAGCTCGAACCAGGCGACGAGGATCGCGCCCTCGCTTTGGCTGACTATCTCGTCGAGATCCATGCCGTCGAGCACTCCGACGCGTTGCTTTATCGACGGCGGATTCGCGACCTGATCGGACATGGCGAGGGCATCATGGGCATACTCGACAACTACCCATCCGACTTCGATCTGGCCCCGCCCACTCGCCTGGAGGCGATTGAGAAGCAGTGCCTCACGTGGCGCTGGCAGATCAAGGACGCCGTCCATCGGCTCAGCCAGGTGCACGGCGATTTTCATCCCTGGAACGTCCTCTTTCGGGAAGGCACAGACTTCCTCCTGCTGGATAGAAGCCGCGGTGCGTGGGGAGAGCCGGCCGATGATGTGAGTGGTATGAGCATCAACTACATCTTCTTCTCGCTGCGGCAGTATGGGGCGCTGACCGGCGCCTTCCAGCGGCTCTACCATCTCTTCTGGGACCGCTACCTCGAGCATACGGGAGACGACGAGCTCCTCACGGTGATCCAGCCCTTCTATGCCTGGCGGGCGCTGGTCGTGGCGAGCCCGGTCTGGTACCCGCACCTTGCCCCCTCAGTGCGGGAAGCCCTCCTCCGCTTCACGGAGAGCGTACTCGATGCGGAGCGCTTCGACCCCCGTGGGGTCACCAACTACCTCTCCTGATAGGAAGTGACACGTGACACAGCAAGCCGGGTTTGGGGTCTGGCTGACAGGCTTGCCAGCGTCGGGGAAGACGACGCTGGCGGAAGGACTGGCCCGCCGTCTGCGAGAGCGAGGCTTAGTCATCCAGCTCCTGGATTCCGACAATCTGCGGGGCGTGTTGACGCCAGAGCCGACCTACAGCGCGGAGGAGCGGGACTGGTTCTACCGGGCCGTCGCGTTCATCGCCCGGTTACTGACGGAGAACGGGACAAACGTCATCATCGCGGCGACGGCGAACCGGCCACGATATCGCAGCTACGGGCGGGAGGACATTGAGCGCTTCGCGGAAGTCTACGTGCGGTGCCCTCTGGAGACGTGCATGGCGCGCGACGAGAAGGGCGTCTACGAGAAGGCTCTGGCTGGCAGGGCTACGACCGTCCCCGGGCTTCAGGTGCCCTATGAACCTCCCGAAAACCCCGCCGCCGTCGTGGATACGGAGGCCATGTCACCGCAGGAAGGGGTGCAGAGGATACTGACGCGCCTGGAGGCGCTCTCGTTCCTACGGATTGGCGCAGAGGACCCTTAGCCAGGAAGCTCCGTGGTCGTTACCGGCTGCTGGAGGATCCCTCACGAGCATCGATGACAAGGCCTCTCAGCAGCTGGACCGACGAGTGACGGACGTCAAGGAGAGACTCAGGACAAAGAAGGACCCGGGAGCTCCCTCTCTGGAGCGCGACATAGCCCCAGGAGACGGCGGCACAGGCTGCGGAAACTGGAGACGGAACTGGACGTCAGGTCCGCGCGCTTAGGTCCTCAACTCCACCACGTCGCCATCGTGGAGCACGTGGTCGCGTCCCGCCATCTGTCCGTCGTAGACCCCCTCGCCCCAGACGCGCGCTGTCTTGAGGGTCTCCAGAAAATCTTGATGCACTTTTGCGGCGAAATCCTCCACGGTGCTGCCCTTCTCCATCACGAAAGGGCGCTCTCGATCCGCCTCTTGTCCTGGGGGCTTCGAGTAGACCCGGATAATCTCCAGGAGGTCGAACACGGCACGCTTCATCTGATCCAGGTTCCGCCCGGTCTCAGCGGACACAGGGAGCAACGTCCACTCGTCGCCAAAGAGCTCCTGAAGCACGGCAACGTCATCGTCATCGCCGGGATGGTCGCTCTTGTTGACCAGCACCAGGAACGGCTTCAAGCTCCAGCCCTTCTCGGCTTCGGACGCCTGCGCATGATGGGAGGGCGCAATGCGGTATTCCTCAAGAAGGGCCATGGCGTCCTCAAACTCCTGGATCGGGTAGCCCTGCAGATCGACAACTAAGAGAACCAGATCGACCCTGCGGATCAGGTTCATCATCTCGGGCTCGACGTGGTCCTCATTCAGCGGTGGTGTGTCGATCAACTGGATCTGGATGTTCTCAAATGGCATCATCCCCGGGGTCGGTGTCCAGGTGGTGAAGGGATAGGGAGCCACCTCTGGCGTGGCGTTCGTCAACGCGCGCAGCAGAGCCGATTTCCCCGTATTCGGAGGACCCACCACGACCACCTGCCCGGCACCCTCTCTCTCGATGTGGTAGGGGGTCTGATACCGAGCGACCGCCTTCTTCTTGGGCGCTCGCTTCAGCGCCGCAAGCTTCCTGCGCAGGTCCGCCCTTAGCCTGTCGGTGCCCTTGTGCTTGGGCACCACACTCATCATCTCCTTCAGAAGGGCGATTTTCTCTTCGTTGGACCTCGCCTTCCGAAATTCCTCTTCGATCTTGAAGTAGTCTGGAGGAAGATTCGTAGGCATGGCTACGTCTCCTCTCTTCCCTCCGTCAGGGACGCCGTGGTCATAGCCTCGTCCGGGGCCAGGATGCACACATCGGCGCGCCCTCGGTTGCCCAGTAAGTCCTCGTCATTCGTTATCAGTATCGCGTCGGCTGCCCTTGCCAGAGCAGCGAACTTGCGATCCGCCGGATCAGGCACGTAGCCGGCGTCCTTAGGGTGGGTCGTTCCCTCGTAGCGGCCGTCCTCCCGGAAAAGGTCCGCAAAATCCTGCGACACCGAGACGGAACGGATGCATTCGATCCCGGCGTCGAAGGCAAAGGCGGCAGTGGCGCAAGCTCGCAGCCTATCCGTGATGACCCGGTGGCGGTGGTCTCTCGAGCGACGTCGAGCACACCGTGCCTGGCATCAGTCAAACTCCCTTTCGGCCGCCTGAGATCTTGTCCAAGAGGTTCTTGGCGGGACCCCTGCATCAGGAATGATAGCACAGGGACGCCAAAACGACAACGCACATTTTGGACGCATTTAGTCTACTGGGACCCCCACCGGGCACAGTGACGCGAAACAGAGATGGTCCCAGCAGCTTCCGAGGACAACGCGAGTTGATCTAACCAGTCGGCATACACGGGGCATCGTTGACCTCATCGTCAAGCATGGTACAATGCTGGCGTGGGGAGCAATTCCCCCCGATTCTGATAACCCCGCCATCCCAGGCGACACATTCTGGAGGAACCATGACCAAAGACTTTCCCGGACGCGGCAAGGTCGCGATCCTCACGACCAGTCCGGACACCGTGCTCGAGGACTACGCCCACCTGATGGAGCTGGCCGGCGTTCGGGAGGCGTTGCCAGGGGACGTGGAGACGATCCTGAAGATCAATATCTCCTGGCAGACCTGGTACCCGGCCTGCTCGACCGCTCCCTGGCAGCTGGAGGGGGTCATCCGAGGGCTGCGCGCCGCTGGGTATGACGACCTGATCGCCGCTCACAACGACACAGTCGTCGTCGACGCGCACGTCGGCGAGCGGAACAACAAGCACAAGTTCGTCGTCGACACATACGACGTTCGCAACGTCCACCTTTTCGAGCCCCAGTACAATTGGATTCGGTACGAACCCAAGGACCCGTTCCTGGTACTCGATCAGATCTATCCGGAAGGCGTCTACATCCCTGAGCTCCTCATCGGACGCAATATTATACAGCTTCCAACGGTCAAGACCCACGTCTTCACCACCATCACCGGGGCCATGAAGAATGCCTTCGGCGGCCTCTTGGGGCGCAGGCGCCACTGGACCCACGCCGACATCCACAAGACCCTCGTCGATCTGTTGACGATACAGCGCGACATCCATCCGGGGCTCTTCGCCGTGATGGACGGCACCTTCGCAGGCGACGGCCCGGGACCGCGTGCCATGCGCTGGCACGAAAAGGACGTCATCCTTGCCTCCGCAGATCAGGTCGCCATCGATGCGATGTCCGCCCATCTGCAGGGGTTCGATCCGCTGTCCATTCCCTTCATCCGCATCGCCCACGAGAAAAGACTGGGCATTGGCGATCCGGAGCAGATCGAGATCGTTGGCGAGGACCGCGACTGGGTGATGGCCCAGGACTGGGGCTTTGTCCAGGAGGACACCTTCGCCAGCTGTGGTCAGAAGGCGATCTACCATGGCCCACTGAAGCCGCTGGAAGGGCTGCTCTTGCGCTCTCCGTTGGTGCCGTGGTCTTACTTCGCCAGCAACTTCTACCACAATGTCTACTGGTACCCCTTCGTCGGACGCGGTCGGGTGGAAAAGGCACTGGAGACCAAGTGGGGGCAGCTGTTCACTGAGTATGGCGCCGAGGCAGGGCTGCGCGGCGCGGTGATGCCAGGTATGGAGAAGAAGACCGTTCTGACCGCTGCTGCCGGGCTGGCCGTCTTGGCGGCTGCCATCGGCATCGGGGTCGGTCTCCTGAAGCGCGGACAGCGCGAAGCATGATCGATCTCGAGGAGCTAGGCGGCCTCCTAGCCGGCCTACGGGCGTCCATCACCATTGCCGATGAAGACGGCTGTATCGTGTTTCTGAACGATCTGGCGCTCGCGCATTACACCGATCGAGGGGGAGACGAGCTGATCGGAACCAACCTGCGCGACTGCCACAATCCCGCGTCCCAGAGGGAACTCCGCGAGATGTATGCCCGCTACCGCACCGGGGACCTGATCCCCACCTTCTATCACAAGGAGAGAGAGGACGGCACCGTGCAGACCATCGTCCACATCCCCATCGACGTTGACGGGCGCTTCCGGGGCGTTGCGGAGTTGATGTGGGACGAGCATCGAGAACGCGTACACCAGACGTAGGCCCGCACCATTCAGTTCATGTCAACCATCATGGAGGTTTCAATGCATCGCGTCAGCAACCTTGTCTCCCAGCGCATCACTGACGTGCCCCCTTCGGGTATCCGCCGCTTCTTCGATATCGCCGCGACGATGGATAACGTGATCAGCCTTGGCATCGGCGAGCCGGACTTTGACACGCCAGAACCGATCGTGCAGGCCGGCATCGAAGCGCTGGAACGCGGCGAGACGCACTACAGCTCGAACTCCGGGCTCATGGAGCTGCGCCGCGCCATCGCTGAGCACCTGGATCAGATGTACAGCCAGACCTACAACCCGGCCAGCGAGATTCTGGTCACGGTAGGTGTCTCTGAGGCCCTCTACCTGGCCTTCGCGGCCACCCTCGATCCCGGAGACGAGTGCATCGTGCCCGAACCTTGTTTCGTGTCCTACGCTCCCGAGGTCGCCTTCGCCGGGGGCAAGCCGGTGATGGTGCCCACCAGAGTGGAAAACAACTTCCAGGTCACGGCCGAGGAGATCGCAGAGGCGATCACGCCGCGCACCAAGGCCTTGTTGATTGGCTATCCCAACAATCCGACCGGCGCTGTTATGAGCCGCGAGCGACTGAACGAGATCGCTGCTGTCGCGAAACAGCACGACCTTCTCGTCATCTCCGACGAGATCTACGACCGACTCGTCTACGGCACGGAGCACGTCTGCTTCCCCAGCCTGCCTGGGATGTACAGCCGCACCATCCTGCTACAGGGGTTCTCCAAAGCCTACGCGATGACCGGCTGGCGCATCGGCTATATTGCCGCGCCGGCTGAGATATTGGGACAGCTGCGGAAAGTGCATCAGTACACCATCATGTGCGCGCCAACCGTCTCCCAGCACGCGGCCTTGGCGGCGCTGCGCGAGGGGGAGCCGTTTGTACAGGAGATGGTCGCCGAATACGATCGCCGCCGTCGCCTCATCGTAGACGGGCTCAACGACCTGGGGCTGGACTGCTTCGAACCTCAGGGGGCGTTCTACGCCTTCCCTTCGATCCAGATCACGGGAATGGATGACAACGAGTTTGCCGAGAGTGTGCTTCATGAGGAACGCGTGGCCGTTGTCCCCGGCAGCGCCTTCGGGGAGGCTGGCAAGGGCTACGTGCGCTGCTCCTACGCCACGGCCTATGAGAAGATCGAGGAGGCCTTGGAGCGATTGCAGCGGTTCGTGCGGCGGCATGGATGATGGACAGGCAGCCGCTCCGCTGTGGCAGCAGCGGCGGAGCGGGAGTACGACGGAGAATGACAGCATGTTCCCAGCCCGGGAACGACGCGGGTCCAACGGATAGCGGAAGTCCGATGCCATACGAAGCTGTTATTGGCCTGGAGGTCCACGCCCAGATTCATACGCACTCCAAGATGTTCTGTGGGTGCCCGGTGGCGGAAGACACGGGTGACCTGGCACCCAACAGCTACGTCTGTCCTGTATGCGCAGCCATGCCCGGCATCCTGCCCGTGGTGAATCGACACGCCGTGGATATCGCCATCAAGACCGCGTTGGCACTCCACTGCGACATTCCACCGGTCAATCGCTTCGCCCGCAAATCGTACTTCTACCCGGATCTGCCAAAGGGATACCAGATATCGCAGTACGCACTGCCCCTCGCCGTCGACGGCTACGCGGAGATCGAGAGCAACGGAGCGGAGAAACGCGTCCGGATTCAGCGTGCACACCTGGAGGAGGACGCCGGGAAACTCTACCACGATGACGGCATCAGCAGAGTCGACCTCAACCGCGCCGGCGTGCCGTTGCTCGAAATTGTCTCTCACCCCGACATGGGCTCTGCAGACGAAGCACGAGCTTACGGCGAGGCGCTGCGCGAGATCCTGGTCTACCTGGACGTCAACTCCGGCAATATGGAGAGGGGCGTGATGCGCTTCGAGGCGAACGTGAGCGTACGGCCCGTCGGCTCCGAACAGATGGGGGCCCGTCACGAGATCAAGAACCTCAACTCCTTCCGAGCGCTCCACGAATCGATCGCCTACGAGATCGAGCACCAGATCTCTGTGTTGGAAAGGGGTGACAAAACCGAGCCACAGACGATGGGGTGGAACGAGATCGAGGGAGTGACGGTGCCGCAGCGGGGGAAGGAGTTTGCCCACGACTACCGCTACTTCCCTGAGCCCGACATCCCCCCCGTGGAGATCACCCGCGAGAGGGTAGAGGCGCTGCGAGATCAACTGCCGGAACTGCCGAAGGCCAAGCGCGCGCGGTTCGCCGCTCAGTATGGTCTGAGCGACGGCGACGCGAAGCGGCTCGTCCAGGAGAAGGCTGTAGCCGACTACTTCGAGCGCGTCGTCGCAGCTGGTGCCAACGCGAGGGAAGCTGCCAACTGGGTCACCGGCGAGTTGTTCCGCCTGATGAAGACCGCAGACCGGGACATCGACAGCGGAGTGCCAGCGCGAGCGCTGGCAGAGCTGATCACCCTGGTGGCAAGGGGGGAGATCAACCAGACCACGGCGAAGGACGTACTGACAGAGATGTTTGTCACCGGTCGCCCCGCTCGCGACATCGTAAGGGAACACGGCCTGGCCCAAATCTCGGACGCCGAGAAGCTCAGGAGAATCGTCACAGATACACTGGACCAGAATCCCCAGCAAGTAGAGGAATATCTCATGGGGAAGGAACAGGTGTTTGGCTGGTTCATTGGCCAGGTTATGAGGGCCACCCGAGGCAAGGCCAATCCTCAGTTGGCCCGCGAACTCCTGAAGGAACAGCTGGAGGGAAGGCGAGGGCAGTTGTGACGAAATCGAGGAGGCCCAAACTCGTCTAAACAGGACAGCAGAGCAGACATCCACAGGGTGATCCCAGGAGCCTCTTGAACGGTCCACCGTGGGCCATCTGACTCCTCGAGATAGTCGGCATCTCGTTCGAAGAGGCATTCGATTGTAAGCAGCCCAAATAACCTAAACGGAGGCTAGAATAATGTCAGAACGAAATCCATTTGCCATCGCACAGCAACAGCTGGACGAGGCCGCCAATATTATGGGGCTGGACTCCGCGACTCACCAACTGCTGCGCTGGCCACTGCGCGAGCTCCACGTCACGCTGCCCGTGCGCATGGACGACGGAAGTGTACAGGTGTTCAAAGGGTTCCGCGTGCAGTATAATGACGCGCTTGGTCCCACGAAGGGAGGTCTCCGCTTCCATCCCGAGGAGACGATCGATACGGTACGTGCTCTGGCCGCGTGGATGACCTGGAAGACGGCGGTCGTCGACCTGCCGCTGGGGGGCGGCAAGGGCGGCGTGATCTGCAATTCCAAAGAGATGTCCCAAAGGGAACTGGAGCGGCTCAGCCGGGCCTACATCCGCCAGGTCGGCAGGGTGATCGGGGAAGAAAGCGATGTCCCTGCACCCGACGTCTATACGAATCCTCAGATCATGGCCTGGATGATGGACGAGTACTCCTTCCTGCGCGGCTACAACGTGCCAGGGGTCATCACCGGAAAACCCATTCCCCTGGGCGGCTCGAAAGGCCGCGGCGACGCTACTGCCCGCGGAGGAATGTACGCGATCCGCGAAGCCGGCAAAACGCTCGACATCAACCTTGAGGGAGCTACGACCGCGGTCCAGGGCTACGGCAATGCTGGTCACTTCGCCCATCTCTTGGGACAGGAGCTCCTCGGGCTTAGAGTCGTCGCTGTGTCCGACTCGGGCGGGGGAATCTACAATATCGACGGGCTCGACCACGACGCCGTGCTGAGTCATAAGCAACAGACGGGTTCGGTAAGAGACTTCCCGGGTGCTCAGAACATCACAAACGATGAGCTCCTGGAGTTGGACGTGACGCTGTTGATCCCGGCTGCCCTGGAGAATCAGATCACGGGTGCCAACGCGGGGAGCGTCAAAGCTCGCATCGTGGCCGAGTTCGCGAACGGGCCCACCACGCCTGAAGCCGACGAAATCCTGTATGAGAATGGCGTCTACGTCATTCCCGATTTCCTGTGCAACGCTGGCGGCGTGACCGTCTCTTACTTCGAGCAGGTTCAGAATGCCTACGACTACTACTGGGATCTGGAGACTGTCCACCAAAGACTGGACAAGAAGATGACCGCGGCCTTCCACGCCGTCCACGAGACAGCCAAGAAACACGACGTCAAGAACCGTATGGGCGCTTACGTGGTCGCTGTAGGCCGGGTAGCCGAGGCCTGTAAGCTGCGTGGCTGGGTCTAGATCCTGAGCGCCATCGAATCACGTCTGATTCCCGCGTTACGCCCCCTGCTGGGGAGCGGCTCCGTCACAGTTGACGTGGGCGGAAACGTCCAGTAACATGCGGGCAGTGCAAACCCCCCTTATCACAGAGGAGGCTCCTACATGTACCAGAGACTCACAATTATCGGCAACCTCGGCCAGGACCCACAGATGCGCTATACATCGGATGGAACGCCCGTCACCAACTTCTCGGTCGCGACCAATCGGCGCTGGACCAATGCCGATGGTAGTCAGGGCGAGGAGACCGTGTGGTTCCGCGTCACGGCGTGGGGGCGGCAGGCTGAGGTCTGCAACGAGTACCTCGAGAAAGGCCGGCAGGTTCTGGTCGAGGGTCGCCTGACCCCTGATCCCGAGACCGGTGGTCCTCGCATTTGGACCGACCGGAATGGGAACCCGAGGGCCTCGTTCGAGGTTACAGCGCGCACAGTCAGGTTCCTCGGACGGGCCGCTGCGGCTCCTGCACCGGGCGCTGGAGAGATTCCCGAGGGGCCTCCAACGGAGGAAGAGGAGGAAATTCCCTTCTAGCTCAGGTCTATCTACAGACCGCCGTGCCCGCTCTGCTGCCCGCCCACTGCTGGGAAACCCGCGGGCCGGCGGTCTCTGTTCTCCCCTCCGTTCAGGTGTCTCCAGACGTGGTCGACGCGAGACACCTTTTCGGCCAGCCAGCGCCTCAAACCAATTGAGTGCATCAGGAGGTCCCCCCAAATGGACAACCCACCCCGCAAGCAGAAGGTCAATATCGAAGTCCCGCCCGATCTCGAAGCCATCTACGCCAACTTCGCCATGATCACGCACTCGCCATCGGAGGTCATCATCGATTTTGCTCGCGTACTCCCGAACACGCCCAAGTCCAAAGTACACGCCCGCATCATCACCACCCCGATGCACGCCAAGCTTCTCTTGCGGGCGCTGAGCGACAATCTGGAGAAGTACGAGGCCCAGTTTGGCGAAATCAGACTACCCTCAAGCGGAGACAAACTGGCCCAACAATTCTTCGGTGGCGTGCAACCCTCGCCCCCTCCGGAGAAGTAGACGCGATGTCCGTGACAATCGAGAGCCTGGACACGGTTGCCGATCGGATCCGCAGGGACTTCGAGACGCAGAATTCGGTTCGCGACAGTGCCCTGCATCGTACTCGCGAACTGATTCGTCTCTGCGGAAATGCCATTCGCGCCAGCCACCGCGATGAGTGGGATGAAGCTCACCACATGCTGAGACAGGCAGACAGCCTTGCTCAAGGCATTCTGCAATCCCTTGAACCCTATCCCGACCTGCGACACGCTGGCTACACGCGTGATGCCCTGAAAGAACTGGTAGAAGCCCACGTCACGCTGTCCCTGGTCAAAGGGAACCCGATGCCGGAGCCAGAGGACCTGAACGTCACGTATGCTTCCTATCTGAACGGACTGTGCGAGGCAGCCAGCGAGCTCCGCCGTCGAGCCCTGGACGAGATGAGGCAAGGCAACCTTCATGAAGCTGAGCGCTTGCTTGGCATCATGGACGACGTCTACGATGTGGTCAATGGCTTCGACTTCCCCAATGCGATCACCGGCGGATTGCGACACCGGGTCGACCAACTGCGCGGCGTCCTGGAGCGTACCCGCGGCGATTTGACCAGCAGCCTTCAGCAGGAGCGGCTAATCCGCGCGCTACACGACTTCGAGGACCGGGTGGGGAAGTCTTGACCAGCTCGAGAAGACGATCTCAACCCTGACGGCTCTCGTCAGGCTCCACCACAACCCGCTCCTCACCCGCGTAGACGCGAAAGCTGCGCCGTCGGGTGTAACCGACCAACGTGATGCCCCACGCCTGGGCCAGGTCGATCGAGAGCGAGGTCGGCGAGGTGCGGGACACCACCACCGGGGCGGCCATCCGGGCTGCCTTGCTCACCATCTCTGAGCTCACGCGACCACTCGTCAAGAGAATGCCGTCCCGCGTCGGCGTCTGGTCTCGCAAACAGACACCGGCGATCTTATCGAGAGTGTTGTGACGACCGACATCCTCCGCCACGCAAACCAACCCGTCCTCCATCCCCAGGACAGCCAGAGCTGCCGTGTGCACGCCGCCCGCCCGGCGGTAAAGCGAAGCGGCGTTCGACAGCCGTCCCATCAGCCCTGTCACGCAGTCCGGCGTGATAACCAGGCTGGATTGGACCCGATGGTGCGACCTCGTCAGGTCCTCGAAAGTCGTTCCGCCGGAACACCCAGAGGTGATAGCACGTACCTCTGGTATCTCGATGTCGTGTTTGAGCCACACATCAACGCCCTCTCCATCGCGACACAACTCGACCACCGCCACATCGTCCAGGCTCTCGATCAGCCCCTCATTGAACAGAAACCCTAGCGCTAAATCCTTCAGCCGGGTGGGCGTGCACATGAGCCTGACCAGCACCCGCCCGTTGACGTGGAGGGTAATCACAGCCTCAGTTGGCACCACGCCGCGTACGGCTCGGCTCTCGGTGTCGTAGTGGCCTGTGTAGGTGACGGGATAGGCGCCAGGATCAGTCATCCCGCGTCCTTTCCAGTACACCCAACGCTCGCTGCGCCACGGCTTCAGGGGTGAAACCGAAGTGCTTCATCAGGTCCCGGTACGGCGCCGAGGCACCAAAGCGGTCGATGCCCATCACCGCTCCTTCTGAGCCCACGTACCGCTCCCAGCCCAAGGGAGCTGCTGCCTCAATGGCCAGGCGCGCTGGCACCTCGGGGGGAAGCACCTCATCTCGGTAAGAGGCGGACTGAGCATCGAACCGCTTCCAGCAAGGCATCGAGACGACCCGCGCCTTCACGTCCTGCTCTGCGAGTGTCTCCTGCGCCTCCAGTGCCAGGTGCACCTCCGAACCCGTCGCGACCAGAATCAGGTCTGGGGAGCCTCCTGGGGCATCTCGGAGCACGTAAGCACCGCACTCCAGGCCGCCAGCCCCCACAACTTCACCTCGGTCGAGAATGGGCATCGACTGCCGCGTAAGAACGATTCCGGTGGGTCCGTCTCTGCGCTCCAGAGCCGCGCGCCAGGCCGCCGCCGTCTCGTTGGCATCCGCCGGGCGCATGACCTCCAGGTTCGGGATGGCCCGTAGGCCCGCCAGGTGCTCCACCGGCTGATGGGTTGGGCCGTCCTCCCCAATCCAGACCGAGTCGTGCGTCCAGACGTAGATGAGAGGGAGTTCCATCATCGCCGCCAGGCGGACCGCCGGGCGCATATAGTCCGAGAACACCAAGAAAGTCCCTCCATAGGGAATCAGTTCACCGTGAAGAGCCATCCCGTTCAGAATGCCGCCCATGGCGTGCTCGCGCACCCCAAAGTGCAGGTTACGCCCTGTGGGCGTCTCCCTCTGAAACGTGTCATATCCTTCGAGCCACGTCTTGTTCGACGGAGCCAGGTCGGCCGAGCCACCAACAAGCGTGGGTAACGCAGCGCCGATTGCATTTAGAACAGCGCCAGATGCTTTCCGTGTCGCCACCGGTCCGTCCTCAGGGGAGAAGGCGGGCAAGAGCTCCTTCCACCCATCCGGCAGTTCCCCTGCCCATAAGCCGCCCAGCAGCTCCGCCTCGTCCGGATAAGCCCCAGCGTAGCGATCAAACAGACTCTCCCACTCGTCCTGGGCCTGCTGGCCTTCTTCAACGGCCTGACGGAACACCTTCAAGGCCTCGTCGGGAATCCAGAACTCGGCGTCGGGCGGCCACCCCAGCTCCTCCTTTGTCCGGCGTACCTCCTCCTCCCCCAGCGGCGCGCCGTGGGCGGACGCATCATCCTGTTTGTTGGGAGCCCCGTAGGCGATGTGCGTGTGGCAGACAATCAGGGAAGGTCGCTCCGTCTCCGCTTGAGCAGTCCGAATCGATTCCTCAATCGCTTCCAGGTTGTACCCATCCACCTCTTGCACATGCCAGCCGTAGGCGCGGAAGCGGTCGGGCACGCTCTCGGTGAAGGTGATGTCCGTCGAGCCCTCAATGGAGATCTCATTGTCGTCATAGAGATAGATCAACCTGTCCAGTCCAAGGTGCCCCGCCAGTGAGGCCGCTTCGTGGCTTATCCCCTCCATCAAGTCGCCGTCAGACACAATGGCGTAGGTGTAATGGTCAAAGATGGGAAACTTCGGGTGATTGAAGGTCGCAGCCAGGAACCGCTCAGCGATGGCCATGCCCACCCCGTTGGCGAATCCCTGTCCCAGGGGACCCGTCGTCGTCTCTACCCCTGGCGCCAGGCCGTATTCAGGATGTCCGGGGGTGCGACTGCCCAGCTGACGGAAGTCCTTGAGCTCCTCCAGCGGCAGTTCATAGCCGGTCAGGTGGAGCAAGCTGTACAGGAGCATCGAGCCGTGCCCCGCCGACAGGACAAACCGATCCCGGTCCGGCCAGGCGGGATCGCCTGGGTTGTGCCTGAGAAAGCGCGTCCATAACACGTACGCCACGTCCGCGGCGCCCATCGGCATTCCGGGATGGCCAGAATCGGCTCTCTGTACCGCGTCCATCGACAGCGTGCGAAGGGTGTTGATGCAAAGCTGGTCTAGATCGGTGCTCATCGTTGGCTCCTCTTGCTGGTTATGAAGTAGACGTAGGTTCGATTGTACTCGAAAGGATAGCAGTGACAAGGAAAGTAGCACCAGTTTCTGGAAGGGAATCACGAATCAAGACCGCTCACTGGGCCGAGCGGGCAACTTGAGCGAGAGCCAGTTTCTCCGGGCACACCTTGCCTGAACACGAGTCTCAGCCGGCCGCGGGACATCTCCGGACTGCTGCCAGGGCCTCGTGGCTAAGGTTGACAGTTGCCAGGACGAAGGGTATCCTTCCTAAGGAGACGAGCTGATCATCCCGCAGTCCCTTCTGCGTGGACAGGAGCTCAAGCGAAGGAGATCTGCTAATCAGGCAAGGAGTAGCGTATGACATCCCCCGAGCAGACCCCGACATCGCGAAAGGGCGGACCGATGTCCGCGCATCGCGTTGAGTCGGCAGCGACCTCGGTACTTGCCGAGGATCCGCGGCTGTCCGTGCTCTTCGAGCTGGCGGGAATCTTCGCCACTGAGCAGGATCTGGACACGATGTTGGCCCGGTCTCTGACCAGCCTGGTCGAGACGCTGTCTGCAGCACAGGCAGGGGTTCTGTTGCTCTATGACCCTGTCGACGAGCGATTGACCGTCAGGGCGGCACATGGCTACAGACTATCGAGCCTGCAGAATATCCGCCTTGCCATCGGTGAGGCGACCTGCGGTGAGACCTTCCAAACTGGTCAGCCCCAGCTTTACCCGACACCTAGAGCTCTAGCCGAGTCACTACGGAGCCTCGCCCCCGACAATGCCCGCGCGTTCAAAGAGGCCATCATCGGTGACCGCTGGCCCCAAAGCGCCGTCTGCATGCCCTTGTTCACGGGAGAGACCAAGGTAGGGGTGCTGATGCTGGAGAACCTGGAGGAGCCTCAGAGCTTTGCCCAGGCGGACCTGCCGTTCCTCCAGGCCGTGGTCGATCTCGTTGCCTTGGCCGTCCAGAATGCCCGCCTCAGGACAAAGCTCCAGGAGGCTCGCGCGCTCGATGAGGCCAACCGTCTCAAAGGAGAGCTGCTCTCCATCCTGGCCCACGAGATGCGCACCCCCCTGACCTCCATCAAGGGCTATTCCACAGCCCTGCTCTTGCAGGAGGCCTCCTTCGATCCGGAGGCTCAGCGGGAGTTCCTGGAGATCATCGATGAAGAATGCGACACACTCGAATCTCTCGTCCACGACCTTCTGGAATCGTCGATCATTGACGCTGGTCTGCTGAAGCTCGAGCCTCAGCCCGTTACGCTGCCGAAGTTGTCGAGGGAGAGCATCGACGAGATAGCACATCGGACGGACGATCACCGATTCATGGTCGACTTCCCCGAGGACTTCCCTATCGTCGATGCCGACCCAGATCGCATCAGACAGGTGCTGAGGAACCTGCTAGACAACGCAGTGAAGTACTCACCAGATGGCGGTTTGGTCGTCACCAGAGGGGAGTGCACAGAGGATGAGGTTATTGTCAGCGTGGCTGACCAGGGAGTCGGGATTTCCCCAGAACATCTGAATCGCCTGTTTGACAAGTTCTTCCGAGTCGACTCGGGTCTGGAGCACCACGTGGTGGGGTCAGGGCTGGGGTTGCCCATCTCGCGCACGATCGTCGAGGCTCACGGTGGTCGTATCTGGGCAGAGAGCAAGGTAGGGCAAGGGAGCACGTTCTATTTCACGCTTCCGCTCGATGGTGTGAGTCAAGGCGTATCAGAATCACAGGATCAATCACAGAAAGAGATTCGAGACGATGAATGAGAAGATCTTGGTCATCGACGACGAGCCCCGGGTCGTACAGCTCGTTCGTGCTGTGCTGGAGGCCGTAGGCTACGAAGTAGTCGCCGCCGTAAGCGGAGAGTCGGGCATCGAGGCGGTGGCCCTGGAGCAGCCGGACCTTGTCTTGCTGGACATCCGGCTTCCTAACGGACCAGATGGGTACGAGGTGTGTGAGCGCGTGCGTGAGTTCTCTGACGTGGGGGTGATCATGCTTACCGCCAAGGCCCGCCACGAAGAGGTCCTGCAGGGTTTCGATGTCGGGGCCGACGATTACCTGACTAAACCGTTCAACGCCAAGGAGCTCGTGGCTCGCGTCAAGGCTGTCCTGCGGCGCACCCGACATCCAGAGGAAAGACTCAAGGCAACGAGAGCGTGCGGTGAGTGGGAGATCGACTTTGCCCGCCACACGGTCAAGGTCCGTGGTGAGAGGGTCTCGCTTACCCCGACTGAATACGCTCTACTCCGTCAGCTGGCCAAGAACCCCAACTGCGTCATGACGCATAGCGACTTGCTGGCAAAGGTATGGGGCCCGGAATATCGGGATGATGTTGACTATCTACGAGCCTACATACGTTATCTGCGGCGCAAATTGGAGGCGGATCCATCTAACCCAGAGTATATCCTGACGAGCCAGGGCGTCGGCTATATGCTTGCCTGCCCGCAGGAAGGCTAGCGACTCCCCGGCTCAGTCTGTGGCGTTCGTTCAGGCGCCGAGGGTACGAGACTTCGGTACCCTCGGCGCTTTTCTGTCAAAGCGGCCTTACCTCAACATAAGGCCGCTTTCTTCATGCGATTTTCATGACGTCCGGCAGGTTTTTTATGACTTTTTTGCGTGTTCTCTGCTACACTAGGATCGAGACGGAAAACGTCAAACCTTAGAAGGCTAGTGAGCAGACAGAAAAGGAGGTCTGAAGTGGATAAGGTTTCTACAGTACAGCGCACGAACAAGATGGATGTCGACGCTGCAGCAGCTCCATTCCGATGGCCGGATGCCTCCAGCGCGGCCGGGGTCGTTTTGGACGAAGGGCTGGCATTTTGCAGACATAAGGCGGGCCTAAAGAACAGGGAGGAAGTCATAGAGCGCCTGCGAGACGGTGATCCGACCGTCAGCCACTACTGCCGCTACGGCTTGGCCAAGAAGGTAGCGGAATCCATCGGCAGCTTGGATGATAACGTCAAATCCGTCTACGCCCTCGATTACGACGCCACACCTGAGGATCGTTCTTTCAGCAGCGAGGCGCAGACATCGCCCATCCATCTGATCGTCTGGGTTGCGCGCAAGACAGACGCTCTAGACGCGCTTGTGAGAGCCCTCGATCGCGCTCTGGTTGAGGAGTATGCCAAGATTATCGATGCCCCTCAACTCGCCCATTTGTTGGACGTCCAAGTCGTTGACAACGCCGACGTCGAGAATCGCACGGGCTACGGGGCGCTGCTTTCGTCAGTCCATAATCGCCCCATTAAAGTCTGGGAACGATAAGGTTGAGTATGGACATGCAAGAGCACATAGTCTAGGGAGGAACGTATGGAAAGACAAGTCGACGTTAGGACTGCAGATGCACAACCAGCCTTCGTCGTGCGGGATTCAGGTGAGCGTGATCTGTGGAGCACCGTACTGGACCAACTCGACGATGTGGCCGAACGACTGGAGCTGAGCCCCGGCATCCATGCGATACTCCGCCAGCCAGAGCGGGAACTGACCGTCTCTGTCCCCGTGGTCATGGATGACGGTCGCATTGAGGTCTATACCGGCTACCGCATCCAGCATTCCAGCGCCCGCGGGCCATGCAAGGGTGGCATACGCTACCATCCCGATGTGAACCTAAACGAGGTGAGGGCATTGGCAGCCCTTATGACCTGGAAGTGCGCTGTGGTCAATATTCCCTACGGCGGGGCCAAGGGCGGCGTGCAGTGCGAACCAGCCGACATGTCCGAGGACGAGCTCTGTCGCATGACGCGTCGATTCACGGCCATGATTATGCCCATCATCGGTTCCAGACGCGATATTCCCGCGCCCGATGTCAATACCAACCCCCAGACCATGGCCTGGATTGCCGACACCGTCAGCATGCTGGAGCGCAAGACGGTGATCGACATCGTAACTGGAAAGCCGATCCCTCTGGGCGGGTCCAAGGGACGGACGGAGGCTACCGGTCGGGGCGTGGCGATTACCACGCGCGAGCTGCTGAAGCGACAAGGACGGGATCCTTCAGACACGACTGTAGCTGTACAGGGTTACGGCAACGTTGGCTCCCATGCCGCGACCATTCTCAATCAGATGGGGTGCAGGATCGTGGCTGTAAGCGACATAAGCGGGGGATTGTACAGGACAGAGGGTCTGGACATCCCAGGCATCAACGAGCACGTGACCAGGCATCCAAAAGGGCTACTGGAGGGCTACCAGGCCCCGGGCGTGGAGCAGATTGACAACGACGAGTTGCTAACAAGCGACGTGGACGTGCTGATCCCGGCAGCGCTGGAACACCAGATTCGCGCCGACAATGCACCCCACGTACGGGCAGAGATGATCGTGGAAGGCGCCAACGGTCCCACCACCCGCGAGGCAGACGACATCCTCAGGGATCGAGGCGTGCTCGTGGTGCCCGATATCCTGGCAAATGCCGGCGGCGTGGTAGTCAGCTACTTCGAGTGGGTGCAGGATCTTCAATGCTACTTCTGGGACGAGAAAGAGGTCAATGCCAACCTGGAGCGCATTATGAAGCGGAGCTTCAGAGAGGTGTGGGATTTCAGCCGGGGAAATGACGTGCCGCTTCGCCTCGGCGCTTACATGCTGGCGGTAGACAGGGTAGCCGAGGCTGTGAAATCCCGAGGCATTTTCCCGTAGGACCGATTGACGGATCAGGAGCGACAATATAACGGAGATAGCAGGCAAGAGAGACGGCGCCTGCAACACACTGTAACGTAAATGGCAGCAGGGAGCTGATGATGCCCGACAGTCTCAGCTAGTAAGTCGGTCTCAGCTCCCTGACAGCATGGACCACCCCAGCGGGGATGGCACCTCGGCAGTTCACCGCAGCTGGGCACGCTCCTCCAGAACGACACCGGTCGATCCCCTCTACGTCATTCCTTGTCTTCCTCCGATCCACCTTCAAGGGCAACCTCGAGGTTGCCCGATTACAGGAAGCGTGGTAGAATCTGTGATTGTCACTGTGGCATATCCACAAAGCCGACGTAGAGACTGTGTTAGTCTGCCTTAGAGATCTGAATCATGGACCTGATAGAATCACTGAATCGTCAGTTAGAGCCAAATCCAAACATCCCCGAGTTGCGCCCGGGGGACTCCGTCAAAGTACACGTGCGCATCGTAGAAGGCGAACGAGAACGTGTGCAGGCCTTCCAGGGCACTGTCCTCCGCGTCCGTGGCAGCGGGGCGAATGCAACGTTCACGGTTCGCCGCATTGGTTCGCACGGTGTCGGCGTCGAGCGGACGTTCTTGCTTCACTCGCCTCGCATCGAGCGCGTGGAGGTGGTGCGACGGGCGCACGCGCGTCGCGCAAGGCTCTACTACCTGCGGGACCGAAAGGGCAAAGCGGCTCGCCTGCGGGAGAAGCGGGCCTGACATCTGGCGCGAACCTTTCCCGGACTGCAACGGTGGCGGGCGTAGGACCTGACCTACGCCCGTTTTGATGCACCGGCTCTACCTGTCCGTGGTCAGGCCGCATCGCCGAGTTGCCACCGAGGCCCGTTCCGATCATCGACATCTGCCAGCTTCGGACGTCGACGACGTTGTCTCGCAGCTGCGTTCCCGGTGACCCCCTTCCGATCGGCCGGCTGATCCAGTCAGCCCGGACGAAGTCAACGTGAACAGCGGCCATGGACAGGCAGCAAAGGCGGTTGAGGACGGGTTCGCTCGTCTTGCGCCACGCTCCTGATGCCGTGATCGAGGTCTCACTACCGGGAATAATTCGTTCTGCGTGAGCGTCCAGTGACACCGCCAGATTGTAAGCCAAAGCACCCCCGCTATGGATCACCCCTCCGTGAACCTCAGGGAAGCAGCGCCGTCCTGATGCGCGCGGTTCTGTGGGGCATCACCGCCCTGGCAGTTCTGGCAGCGTGTGCAGCGCCATTCTGTGCAACTCCGGAAGTGTCAACGACAGACACTCCAACCCAGAGCGTATCTCCCACTCCGTCGGCGAGACCGACCGCCACCGAGACCCCCACCCCCTCTCCTACGACCAGTCCTACTCCGTCCGCCAGCGCGCTACCGTCCCCAACGCCGGACGCATCAGACGAGTCCTGGTCGGAGCCCCCACCCCGCCCCCTTCCGCGCACAGGCGTCGCCTCTCCAGCCCCGCAGCGGGTTCCCAACGCCGAGCGCAGCTTCAGAGTCTTGGATCCGGCGACGGGCAGCCGACGGGAGATCGAGGCTCGTCTCCGGGTACAGAGGCCCAATGTCGCTATGTGGGTCGAGGTAGACGTGTGGCACGACATCCAGCGACTCGATGGGGCGGCAGAGCTATTTGACTCCCACATCTACCCGAGAGTCCGGGCTGCCTTCGGCTCTGAGTGGAAGCCCGGCGTAGACAACGATCCCCGCATCCACATCCTGCACGTAGGCGGCCTGGGTGAGAACGTTCATGGCTATACGTCAAGCCTTGACGAGTATCCCAGCGAGTTGCACCCGCTATCCAACGAGGCGGAGATGATCGTCGTCAACGTTGATCACGTCGACGTTGGATCCTCCACCTACAACGCCGTGCTGGCTCGTCAGTTCCAGCGACTCGTCCAATGGAATCAGGATCGGAACGAGGAACGCTGGCTGAAGGAAGGACTCGCGGAGCTGGCTGTCGCCCTGACTGGATTTGAGGTCAGAGAGTCTGAAGGCGTCTACCCCGTGCAGCCGGACACCCCACTCATCCATTGGACCGCCGAGGAGGGCCAGCGCGAGGTCGCCTACTCCTTTGTTGCGTATTTCCACCAGCGATTCGGCGACGAGGGCACCCGCATCCTGACTTCCGAGCCAGCGAATGGAATCCGCGGAATCGAGGCCGCGCTCCGCAAGCTGGGTAGCGACCTTTCCTTCGACGCCCTCTTCGCCGACTGGCTGGTAGCCAACTACATGGCCAGCGCTACACCCAGCGACCCTTCGGGTCAATTCTCCCAAGACGGAGATCCAGATCGACCACGACCCGTCGCCGTCCATGAGGCTTACCCGGTAGAGACGGAGGGGACAGTTCGACAGTTCGGAGCGCACTACGTCGTCCTGCGGGGCAACACAGATCTCACCGTCCAGTTTAGGGGCCATGAGCAGGCCCCCATGCTGAGCATATCGCCTCACAGCGGCAAGCGGGCCTGGTGGTCGAATCGGGCCGACGAATCGTTGACGACACTCACACGAAGCCTTGATCTTTCGGCGGTCGATGAGGCTACCCTGATCTACCGGACGTGGTACGATATCGAGGCCCACTACGACTACGCCACGGTTGCGGTCAGGGCGCTGGAGAGCGAGGACTGGCGCATCCTTCGCACGCCGGCGGGGACGGCCGCCAACCCTTACGGCAACAGCCCGGGCTGGAGCTATACGGGCAAGAGCGACGGCTGGATTCGCGAGGAAGTCGATCTCTCAGACTACGCGGGCGAAGAGATTCTCCTGCGCTTCTCCTATCTGACCGACGGAGCCGTCGTCGGAGAGGGTCTTCTGCTGGACGACATCTCCGTACCGGAGATCGACTATACCGACGACGTCGAAACCGGGCAGGACGGATGGGAAGCCGAGGGGTTTCTCCGCATCGATGCTCTCGTCCCGCAGCACTACCTGGTGGTGCTGGTTGGGTGCGGCGAGGAGACCACCGTCGAGCGGCTGCCTTTGGAGGGAAATATGACTGGGGAGTGGGCCATACCGCACAGCAAGGATTTGAATGAGGTAGTGCTCATCGTATCAGGTATGTCACGCCTCACCGATCACCCCGCTCCCTATCAGCTTAGGATCAGCCCATAGGCACCCGCAAAATGCCACCCGTCTGCGCTCTGTCGAACGAAGCCAGGCAGACCGGTTTCAGGATCGACCTGACGAGCTATCGATGGTGACTGATTTGCTGCTTCTGAACGCCTCGAGCTGACCCTCCAGCTCGGCCCGGCGAGCGGCCGCGGCTCTCTGTCCTTCCTCCATCAACTCGTCCAGCCGCCCCCGAATTCGCTCTTGAAGCTCAGCGCCACGGTGGGGCGCCAGCAGCAGCCCAACCGTCCCTCCGAGCAAACCGCCAACGAAGAACCCAGCGAGGAAATTGACACCCTTACGCACAGTATTGGCCTCCTCAAGCGCTCAAGAACCCCTTCTCTTTAACCAACGAGAACCAAGTTTCGTAGATATTATACAATACCTGGATTGAGGACAAAAGTCCCCCGACCCAACGAGCGGGCTCATCGTCCTCAGATGAGTAGGAGTAAACTACTACCTCATTAGCATTGCCAGCCATATTCGGTTATGTTATACTGGACTCGCAATAGCTTGGACCACGAAGTAGAGTCAGGCGTTACAACTGTGCAAGTATTGGAGCGGAGAACCTGTGAGATCATTGGGCAGCCCACAGGGCTAAGGCCGGGCCAGCCACATTTGACCGGGCGTCATCGACACGCCTTGAGCCTTTGTCAGCCCCGTACGGCCGCTGACCTGCCTGGCAAGCAGAGCTTCCACCCAGCCACCTCGTCGGGCAGTCAGTGCGTGACGGCTCACCTCGGGATCCCAGACCATGTCAGACGTTAGCGGAGGGAAAAGACGGTCAGCCGACAGCCGGCAGGTGGCTGCAGGATTGCTTCGAAACCTCCCCAGCCTGGCCTATCGCCGTCGGAACGAACGCAGTTGGACGATCGAGTTCGTCAGCGAGGGCTCAGAGCAGCTTACGGGCTACAAGCCTGAGGACCTGATCGACAATCGTCGGGTAGCCTACGGTGATCTTATCCATCCAGATGACAGGGAAGCCGCCTGGACCCGTGTCCAGGACGCCGTCTCAAAGAGCTGCGCTTTCCACATCGCCTATCGCCTCACAGCGGCTGACGGGGCGGAGAAATGGATCTACGAGCAAGGTCGCGAGGTGTACCCCGCGCAAAGCGATCATCCAGTCCTACAGGGGTTCCTCACCGACATCACCACCCAGCAGCGCATGCAGGAAGCTCTTCGACGGAAGACGGATCAGCTGGAGGTTCTTCAGCGGATCGGACTCGGTGTCATCGCCGAACAGAGCTCGGGCGATCTGCTGCGCGCCATCGCGTCGCACGCCGTTGCCCTGGTGGGGGGCAGCGCCGGCGCCCTCAGCCTCTACCGCCCCACGCAGGATGCACTTGAGCCGGTAGCAACGGTCGGACAGCAGGGCCCCCCCACAGGAATCCTAATCCGCCGGGGTGAGCGCCTCTGCGGAAAGGTTCTGGAGACTGGGCAGCCCGTCGCCGTAGACGACTACCGGAGCTGGGCTGGACGGCCGCAGACATCGGAAGCATACCCACCTCAAGCCGCCGTCGTCGGCGTCCCAATCCGCTGGGGAGAGGAACTCCTGGGTGTGCTGGAGGTGGTCGGCAGTGCGCCCGGCGCATTCTCAGGCGATGACGTGGATCTGTTGAGCCTCTTCGCCGCGCAAGCAGCTGTCGCTATCCAGAACACTCACCTATACGAAGAAGCCACCCTCCGCGTGAGGCACCAGGCCATCATCAACCGAATCGCTCACGCGGTCAGCAAGACGTTAGATTTGGATGCCTTGACGGAGGTGGTACACCGTGAGATCGAAGCCGCTTTTGACCCAGATGCCTTCTTTATCGCCCTCTACGATGAAGAGTCAGACGAGCTGAACTACCGTCTTCAGGTGGATAACGGCATCAAGGCGCCTCCAGAACGGGTACCCCTCGGGGGCGGATTGACCGCTTCGGTCATCAAGCACCAGGAACCCTTACTGATCCAGAACTTCGAGAGAGAACAGGAGCACTTGCCCCCCGGCGAGCTTTGGGGGACGATGGAGGTTCCCGCCTCTTGGCTGGGAGTGCCAATGCAAGTGGCCGATCGGACTGTGGGCGTGATCTGTGTCCAGGCTTACCGTCCAGGCGCTTACGGCGAGATGGATCAGCAGCTGTTGTCCACGATTGCCGAACAGGTGGGCATCGCAGTAGAGAACGCACGACTGTACCAAGAGACCTCTCATCGCCTCGCACAGACCCAGGTGCTCCGCGAGTTCATGCTGGCTGCGGCTTCCACGCTCGATTTTGACCAGGTGTTGGAACGAACACTGAGATCGCTGCACACCACGGTGGGTGCAGAGTTTATCGGCTTTGCCATGCCCGACCCGGAAGCGAAGTTGCTTCGGCTTCATCCTTCGTCCATCGGCTTCACCGAGAGCACAACTCAACTGCCCCTGGGATACGGCGCTTCTGTGTGTGGACGCGCCTATCTGACTGGCAAGCCAATCGTGATGGGCGACGTGCACAGTGAGCCTGGTCTCTGCCCGGGGGCTCCGGAGACGCATTCCGAGCTGGCCGTCCCGGTCAGCATTGATGGACAGGTCATGGGGGTGCTCAACGTAGAGAGTCCTCGCCCAAACACGTTCGATGCACAAGACCTGGACTTCTACACGACGATCGCGAGCCAGCTGAGCATAGCCCTGGAAAACGCGCGTCTATTCCAGGCCGAGCGCGAGCAGCGCCAGCAGACCGAAGCTCTGGAGGAAGCGGCCGCCGTTGTCAACGGCACGCTAGACCTCGACCAGGTGCTGGATCGGATCCTGGAGCAAGTGGAGAGGGTCATCAGCGGGGATGCGTTCAATATCATGCTCATTGAGGACGACGACACAGCCCGGGTTGTCCGTCGGCGCGGCTATGACAGAGAGGATTGGGGGGTTCTCTCACTTTCCTTTGGCGAATACCCCCTGCTGGTGGACATGATAGAGACCGGGGCACCAGTCGTCGTGCCCGACACGGCGGCCGATCCCGACTGGATTCGAGGGAAGGGGCAAGAGCAGTGGCGATCCTACATCGGTGTCCCTATCAAGGTGGGCGCCGTGATCGTCGGCTTCCTGAATGTGAACAGCACTCATCCCGATACATTCGACCAGAACGATGCCCAACGACTTCAGGCGTTTGCCAACCACGTCGCCACCGCCATCGAGAATGCCCAGCTGTATCAGGAGCTCCACAACTACGCAGATGGCTTGGAGGAGCGAGTACGGGAGCGTACCTCTCAACTCCGGACCCAATATGCTCAATTGGAGACAATCCTGGACAGCACCGCCGACGGCATCGTGCTGGCAGGATCTGATGGCGAACTCATCTTGGCTAACCCCGTCGCCCGCGAATGGCTCCGGCGAGCCCTTTCGCCAGAAGAATCGGATCAGCTAAGGCAGGCAGTGAGAGCACTGGCAGCGAGGGCGGCGGAACGCCCTGAGATGGTATTGGAGCTGACCGGACTCGATCTTCAGCTAACAGCCGCCCCGGTTCGCAAGCCAACGGTGGAGGAGGCGAGCGCCGTCGTGGCGATTCACGACATCAGCCATCTCAGGGCGTTGCACCGCATGAAATCCCGCTTCGTCTCCAACGTCTCTCACGAGTTGCGGACGCCCATCGCCACGATCAAACTCCTCGTCCACCTGATGCAGCAGCAGCCCGACAAGCGCGAGGAATACCTGGAGCCCCTCATGCGCGAGGCGGAGCACCAAGCGAAGCTGGTGCGCGACATTCTGGAGATGTCTCGCGTGGACGCTGGTCGGCTCGAGATCCGCGCAGAGCCGACGTCCCTCAACGATCTGGCACAGATGACGGTGGTCAACTACGAGAACCGTACACAGGCCCAAGGCCTGACGCTGGAATATCATCCAATGGAGCCCGACCCCATTGCCTTGGCAGATTCCCGATGGATGATGCAGGTAATGGGCAACCTGATGTCGAACGCGATCCGTTACACACCTGGGGAGGGTACAATCAGCATATCCACCGGCACCGAGGTCGCTGACGGCCGCACTTGGGCCACGGTGACCGTATCGGATACGGGGATAGGCATACCGGAGGAAGAGCTTCCGTACATCTTCGACCGTTTCTATCGAGGTGAGCAACCGCGCGCGATGCAGGTCTCTGGGACAGGATTGGGGCTGGCTATCTTGAAGGAGATCGTAGAGCTGCACGGAGGACGCGTAACTGTAGAGAGCGAAGTGGGTAGGGGAAGCTCTTTCACAGTGCACTTGCCACACCAACCACAATGACAGCACCTCGTCGTCTCCTCTCCACTCGGAGAGACGCCCCGGATCCCACTCGAAGAAGCCTCGACTGCCCGGAGAGTCGCGACACACGCGATGGGTCACTGCGCCGAGTGGCGATTCTCGAGACCGCCAGAAGTCCTTGAAGGAGAAACATGAGCGGGGAGCGTATTCTGGTCGTAGAGGACCATAAGTCGATGTCACAGGCCATCCAGAGCATTCTAGAATCAGAGGGCTACGTGGTGTTCGCCGCTACCGACGGTGTGGAGGCTCTGGAGATGATGGAGGACGTTAGGCCGGACCTCATCCTGGCAGATATTATGATGCCCAGGATGGACGGCTACACCCTCTACGAGAAGATCCGTGCCCGACCAGAGTGGATTCCGATCCCGTTCATCTTCCTGACGGCCAAGTCAGAGCGGGAAGACAGGCTCAGAGGAAAGAAACTGGGAGCCGAGGACTACGTCACAAAGCCCTTCGATGCCGAAGAACTGATCGTCATCGTCCGGTCTCGTTTAGGACGCGCGCGAGCGATTCAAGAAGCCACAGAGGCGTCATTCGAGCAACTCAAGCAGCACATCGTCACCGTTCTGGGCCATGAGCTGCGCACCCCCCTCACATATGTGACCGGCTACACGGATCTTGCCCTTGAGGACGTCTCCTCTCTCAGCCCCGGGGAGGTCGAGGATTTCTTGTACGGCATCAAAGCTGGGGCCGATCGCCTGAATCGCCTGGTCGAGGACCTCCTATTGCTTGTGCAGATCGACTCAGGTCGAGCACGGGAGGAGTTTGAGGGACTCGCCAGTCAGGACCGGAACCTGGCCGAGGTTGTGAGGCGCGCGGCCGGGCAGTTCGCAAGCCAGGCACGGCGACAGGGGATCTCACTTGAGATTGAGGTAGCCCCCGGTCTACCGCCGGTTGAGCTCTGCGAGCACTTCTTCGTCGACGCCCTGGGGCGGCTCCTAGAGAACGCGGTCAAGTTCTCCCGCGAGGAGGCGAGCCGCGTAGAAATACGCGCCAGCGCTGGAGACGAGTGGGTCAGCATTGCCGTATCGGACGACGGAGTGGGCATTCCCCTCGATCAACAAGAACATCTGTTCGACCGATTCCGTCAACTCAACCGCGGTCAGCTGGAGCAGCAGGGAGTGGGATTGGGGCTCGCCATCGCCCAGGAACTGATTCATCTACACGGTGGCAAGATCACGGTGGAGAGCACCCCGGGAGAGGGTAGCACGTTTACCATCTTGCTACCACGCGCTCGCCGTTGATGCTCCCGAGCGGCCGACGTTGACCTCGTAGGGCTGGCCTGCAAGCGCGTCGAGCGTCCCGGCGTCGAAGCCCAGCATCACTGCTGAACCAGGCTCAGGGCGACCGCGCTGACCTATCACGGGAAGGAGTCGGCCCGCCACCGCGCTCCACCATCCTCCTCTACCCCCTATTCACACCGCGAAGACAACGGTGTCCAACCGCGTGCATCGGCTGGTTGGGCCTGGCGGCGTGTCGAGGGCTGCCCACGAAGGCAACAACGGTTGGCAGAGACCACGAAGTACGGTATAATCTCCCCCCAAGGAGGCAGGCATTGCAAGCATTGATCACAGGGGCGGGCGGATTCGTCGGGGGACACCTGTGTGATTATCTTCTGGAGCATACGGACTGGTATCTGACAGGTACTCTCTTCCCTGAGCCGAGCGAAACTGAATCGGCAACCCCACGACTAGAACTCCGTTCTCTCGATCTTCGCACAAGCAGTACCGTTCACTCTCTTGTCGAAGACACCCACCCGGACTACGTCTTTCACCTCGCTGCCCAATCCTTCGTCCCCGCGGCCTTCGCGGATCCGTGGGACACACTCGAGAACAACATCCAATCGGAGTTGAATCTGCTGGAGGCTGTGCGCGCGCTGGAGCATCCAGTGAAGTTTCTCGTCGTGGGCTCGAATGAGGAGTATGGAGCGCCAAGACCAGGCGAACTCCCTCAGACGGAACAAACTCCCCTCCGTCCCAACAATCCGTACGCTGTCAGCAAGATAGCACAGGACTTCTTGGGGCTACAGTACCATCTGGCGTACGGCATCCCGGTCGTCCGCGTCCGCCCGTTCAACCACACCGGTCCCGGCCAATCGCCCCGTTTTGTGGTTCCTGCCTTCGCCAGCCAGATTGCTCGTATCGAAAGAGGCCTTCAGGAACCGGTGATGAGAGTCGGCAATCTGTCGACAGCTCGCGACTTCACCGACGTGCGCGACATCGTCCGGGCCTACCATCTAGCAGTGACCGAGGGCCAACCAGGAGAAGTGTACAACCTGGCATCGGGACAGGCCCACTCGATCCAAGAAATGCTGGAAACACTGCTGAGCTACACCGAAGTAGAAATCCGGGTCGAACGAGATCCAGAAAGATACCGCCCCGTGGACGTCCCGGTGGTGTACGGGAGTGCCGAGAAGTTCCGTGAGCGTACCGGGTGGAGGCCCCGGTTTCGGTTCGAAGACACGCTGCAGGACACGCTGGCATATTGGCGCGAGCAGATCGAGCAGGGGTAACCAGGAGCAAGGAGTCCTCGAATGTCAAAAGCACTCATCACAGGCGTCACTGGTCAGGACGGCTCTTACCTGGCCGAGTTCCTGCTGGAGAAAGGCTATGAGGTCATCGGGATGGTGCGCCGCACCAGCACCCTCAATTTCTCCCGCATAGAGCACATCCAGGACAGGATCACGCTGGTCTCCGGGGATCTCCTGGATCAGGTATCGTTGATCAATATACTTCAGGAACACCATCTCGATGAGGTGTACAATCTGGCAGCCCAGTCCTTTGTGCCGACATCGTGGCGGCAACCCGTATTCACTGGTGACGTGACCGCCCTGGGCGTCACGCGTATGCTAGAGGCTGTGCGCACCGTAGACAAGGATATCCGCTTCTACCAGGCCAGTTCCTCCGAGATGTTCGGCAAAGTCCGCGAGGTACCTCAGAACGAAGAGACCCCTTTCTACCCCCGGAGCCCGTACGGCGTTGCAAAGGTATACGGTCACTGGATCACTATCAACTACCGCGAGTCGTATGACCTGCACGCTACCTCCGGTATTCTTTTCAACCATACCAGCCCGCGGCGAGGCCTGGAGTTTGTGCTGCGGAAGATCACTTATGGCGTGGCGAAGATTGCCCTCGGCCTGGCCGACGAGCTTGCTCTGGGCAACCTGGAGTCCAAGCGAGACATCGGTTTCGCCGGTGACTACGTACGGGCGATGTGGATGATGCTTCAGCAGCCAGAGCCGGGCAACTACGTCATTGCTACCGAGGAAACCCATTCCATTCGAGAGATGTGTGAAGCCGCATTCGGTCACGTTGACCTCAACTGGGAAGATTACGTGGTTCAAGATCCGCAGTTTATGCGGCCAGCAGAGGTCGACATCTTGATCGGGGATGCCGGCAAGGCACACCGAGTGCTCGGCTGGGAGCCAACGGTTTCCTTTGACCAGCTGGTGCACCTGATGGTGGAGGCGGACCTGGCATTGTTGAAAGACGAAAATCAAATCGGGTGAGAGATGGCGATTCAGCAGACTGCGGTGACGGGGAGCAGGAGCATGAGCAGGCTGCGTCCGCCGGGAATTCGGGGCGAGCGGCAACTCAATGTGATATCCGTCGCCGACCTGGCACCGTCGCTCCCAGACTCACGACCAGCACGTTCGACGATGCACATCGTGCTGTTCGGCCGTCTCGCGCGAGAGGAGCGCGGCCGCACAGCGACACTCAGGTGCCGGTGGCGCAGACACAGGCTCTCTTCGCTCTCGAAAAGCTAGGCAAGAGATGACCAGGCTATTTGGAACCGACGGTATCAGAGGAACAACGAGTCTTACGGGTACAGGGACAGAATCCTTGCGGCTAACCCCAAGACTCGCACTCCGCATTGGCCAGGCAATTGGTCAGTTGACTGAGAGCGATCGATCAGAAAGGGGCAAGGGGCATTCCTCTGTCATTGTTGGTCGCGATCCCAGAATCTCGGGGATGATGCTGGAGAGTGCAATAGCGGCTGGTCTGTTGGGGCAAGGGGTAGATGTTGTCCAGCTTGGAGTGGCTCCGACGCCAGCGGTCGCTTATCTGACACGCCGAATGAGCGCGCGGTTCGGGATCATCATCTCAGCTTCCCACAATCCAGTCGAGGATAACGGGATCAAGATATTTGGCTCTGAAGGATATAAGCTAGACAGCGATTCCGAAGAGCGTATTGAAGAGATGGTCTTGGATCCCGGCCTGGCATTCACGCCCTGCGACACCCGGGAACTGGGTAGACTCAGAGCACGGGAGCACCTGCTGGAAGTATACGTCGACCACCTGGTGCAGAGCTGGCGAGGTGAAAGGGATCTGTCAGGCCTGTTCGTGATCTTGGAGTGTGCAAATGGAGCGACCTCCCACGTGGCTCCGGAGGTGTTTCGACGGCTCGGGGCAGAGGTTGAAGTCGTGAGCGGCACGCCTGACGGGCTGAATATCAACCAGAGCTATGAGTACATCAACCCAGAGCAATTCGGGGAGCTTGTCACACAGAAGAGGGCGGATCTGGGTGCAGCGTTTGACGGGGATGGAGATCGGGTTATCCTGATAGATGAATGCGGGGAGACGGTGGACGGAGATGTGATTCTGGCAATCCTGGGACGCCACCTGCTTGCCGGAAACGGGCTTCCCGGGGACCGTGTTGTAGCCACCAACATGAGCAACTATGGCCTTCACGATAGCTTGAAGGAAGTCGGAATAGAGGTCGTTGAGACCCGCGTCGGCGACAGATTCGTGCTGCAGGAGATGCTGGCGAGCGGATGCATATTGGGGGGTGAGCGCTCAGGACACATACTGCTGCTCGACGAGGAACAGACAACAGGAGATGGCATCTACACCGCCCTGGCAGTTGCCGGTGCCATGGTGGGTCAAGACGCTAGCCTGTCCGAATTGGCCTCCGTGATTCATCGATATCCCCAGTTCATTGAGAGCGCCGATGTGCCACCGGAGAAACCTCCCCTGAAGGGCAATAGAGAGGTTGAAGCCGTCATCAAGCAGCTTCAAGACAGCCTGGGCCCACACGTCGACATCAACCTAAGGTACTCTGGGACGGAAGACAAGGTGAGGCTCTCAATTCGAGGTCGGAAAGGCGACAGTTCTTCGTTGATCCGCGATGAGGGTAGGAAGGCACTGGAGAGAATAGCTCAGATCACCTCGGCGCAGGCGAGGAGAGATGAGTCCTGAGCGGCTCCGGCAGAATGCCGAATCACGGCTTGTCTCGATCGCACAGATCGCATTTCAGAGACCTAGGTTTAACGCATGAATGACACGACCACCTTCCGAGAGCTCCTGAAGCATCCTGCATATCGACTGAAGCTCGCCTTCTTCCTGATTCTGGGCTTCAGCGTTGCCTTGTTAGGTGTGCTGCTTCAGTCCCGCTATCCTTTCTGGAGCGAGATGCTCCTGGAATTCGCCGTGGCGTTTGGCGCCATAGGGGTGCTCCAGTTCCTGTGGGACTTCTTGGGAGGGGAGCCCGTTGAGTTGCGGATTGAAGAGGTCAGACAGGAGATCAGAGACCTGAAAGCCTCCGTGGTCCCACCGTTGTCAGACTTGATGGATGGGAATATCGGAATCGAGCGCATCTGGCCGGACAGGAGAACCTGGCAAACAGATCGCGCCGATGGGCTGACGGTGTGGCACAACCGGGTATGCCAGGGTGAGCGCGTAGATATCATGAGCAATACGCTGTGGAACAACTGGATGCACCAGGAGAAGTTCCGGGAGAGATTGTTCAACAGCACAGCCCACGGCACGCACGTCCGCATTCTGGTGTATGATCCAGATTCAGAGATTCTCCGTCTGCGCGCACGAGATGAGAAAGACGTGCCTGGCGAGATGCAACAAGAGATCAAGGCCACGCTACTCAGGATAGTAGAGAGCTGGAAAGACCTGCCCGAAGCTGCCAGGCCGAATATGGAGGTACGGCTAACCACCCAGACGTTGCACCCGGTACAGATAGTGCGTGCGGATGAACGCATGATCGTGGCAATCTATCTGTCGGGAAAGAGTGGCGGGCCGTCGCCGACCCTGCAACTCCGAGGTCCCGGTTCATCCTATTTTCGCAAATACGCCGAGCAGTTCGAGATCTTTTGGCAGCGCGCCTGCAAACTCGAAGGGGAACGGCTTAGCGCACTCCAGAGTGAATACGGGCACCTTCCCACCCCGCCAGTCGAAGGAGCAGAGAGGTACGATGCGCCAGAGAGTGCATAGGTAGGTACCGAATCACGGGTGAGACATGAAAGAGCAACCTGAATCACGGTTTCGGTTGGCGACATACAATATAGGCGGGGGCAGGGACGATTTCGGCTCGATGCCCGGCGCCGTGACCCAGGTGATCAAGGAGATTTCCCCAGACATCCTGGTTCTTCAAGAAGCAACAGATTATCAGGACGCGGACGGCTCATGGCACAGCATTCTCAGTCAGATTGCAGCAAGCGGTGAGTTTGGGAAGTATTCTTATTTCGGGCCAACACTCTCCCTACACGAACATATGCACGTGCGAAAAGACCTGTTCGTGCACAGCATCTTCAGCGACCATCTGGACTGGAGACAGGGGAATGCCATGCTCTCTCGCTGGGGGTTTGTCCGCCTGGGCGACCCCTCAAGACCTGGAACGCCCAGGAACGTACCGGTCTATCGAACCCCCCTTTATCGGGGGAGCCGAGATACGGACCCCCGATATGCGCTGCTATCTCGTATCAATAGGGCACCCCTATACCCTTTCGTTGTCGGCGTGCACCTTACAACCCTCGTCGCTGAGCGAGAGCGAGACGGAGGGGGCCGTCCAGTTCCCGGAAGAGTTGAGGAGGCTGAGATCCTTCGATTCAAGCAGGCCAGGCGACTCCTGGATCTGCTGGAAGAGCATGTGCTTGAGCCGCAAGAGCTCGTGTTTCTGTTGGGTGACTTCAACGCTGCGGCTGGCGAGCCGTGTATCACGTCCGTACTGGAGCGGGAGGGCGGCTTCACCCGCCTGGTGCCCGACAGGGACCAGAGTGCCACCCACTCGGAAGCTGCACAGCCGATAGACCACATCTTTGTATACCCCGAGGACAGGCTGGTCGAGTACCGATGTTGGATAGTGGCTAGCGAGCTTGCACAGCGAGCATCGGATCACCTTCCTGTGGTGGCTGATGTTGTGGTAAATGCTGCTTAGCCTGGGCAGCGGCGACGCGCTTGCCGCTCTCTGCGCGGACATATCAAGGGGAGGAAAACCGTCATGAAGAGAAAGGACAGATTGGAGCAACTTGACGCCTGGCTTGAACAAGGCGATTTGGAGCAGAGTCGCGTGGGACCCATGTCGGTCGAGCTTCTTCGAGCGCTGACTGAAGCTGATTCGCCGGAGGCCTGGAACCCGGCAATCAACCTCGCTCACCGTTTTCTTGAGCTCGTCGAACGTGAGCTTGCTTCCGACCTGCAGTGGCAGCATGCCGAATCAGCGAAGCTGTTCAGCATACTGCTCACCATCTTGGCAGAAGCAGGGCAATACCGACACGAGACCTTCAAGGGGGATCCAAGACGTCGAAAGCTGATAGACGAAGAGCTCCTCCCCAAGATGGGAGCGCTAAGGGAGCGCGCCATCTCCGTCGCCAAGCGGTATCTGCGCCAGTCGGTGTTCTCTACTCTGGAGGCTGATATCGAGTTGGAGATTTTCCCGTTGCTGGAGAGTCTGGGGGATACTTCAGGCAAGACCTCCCGGTTGGCGCGAGACAGGTTCATGCCCTTCCGTGTCAGTCGTCTGGGTGACGTATTCGAGCGTCTATACAGCTTCCGGCTTCGAACTCATGACCCACGCCTGATCGAGAGCGATACGGGCCACGGGCTCTTGCGCGAGATATACGATCGCAAGTATGCGAGATTTGGCACCTCAGGGGTCAGGGGGCGGTGGGGAGAGGATTTCACCGAGGTCCGAGCGAAGCGAGTATTACAGGCCATCTGTGATTTCATGAAGGCCTCAGACGTTCCCGATTACGTTGGAGCGGAGGATCTTCGAGGCAAACGCGTCGTGATCGGGTACGACAGCAGAAGGAATGCAACGCTTGTAGCTGAATGGGCGGCCCAGGTATGCCTTTCCAACGGCTTCAAAGTTGATTTCGCCAATCGCGACACCCCTACCCCCGTTCTCGTCCACTACCTCATCGACTACCTGGACCAGGACGATGTTGCAGGCCTCATCAACTGCACCGCCAGCCACAACCCTCCGGAATGGCAGGGTATCAAGTTCAACCCTCGTCACGGTTGGCCGGCTCCGACCAGTCTGACAGATTTCATTGCCGCGCGGGCCAACCAGCTCCAATTATTGGATATGTCCGCTCCCGAGGCCGATCTGGCGGACGCGGAGGAGCGAGGTTACCTCCGTCGGTTTGACCCCATTGTGGACTACAGCAATTGGGTGTTGGACAGTGGCAAAGGCAACGAGCGAATCTCCATCGATGTACAGCGGATTCGCGAGCACTTCAAGGACAGCATCGTCATCGTTGACGAGATGCACGGCGTCAGCCGCGGCTACTTGACGCGACTGTTGGGTGAGATTGGGGTTCGCCATCAGGTCATCCATGCCGAAAGAGACCCCAGCTTCAACGGCCTGGACTATGCTAACCCCGAGGAACCCTTTATCGACGCCCTGAAGGCCAGTGTCAGAGAATTGGACGATGCAATACTAGGCGTGGGTATGGATGCAGATGCCGACCGGTTTGGCGTGGTAGATGGGGACGGTACTTACTACCGTCCAAACCAAGTCTTACCGATGTTGATAAGGTATCTGGGCATTGACCGCGAGCTCAGAGGGCGCGTGGTCGTGACCCAGACAGGATCGCCATTGATCGAGGAGCTGGCCGGGATGATCCCGAATAACAAGCCGTACGAGCCAGAGTCTGGTGTCGTGCCAGCGTTCATAGACCATCCCTACTATCAGAGGCGAGTGGGCGAGCGTGAGGATCGCGTCTATGAGCACACGTTCATGGTTCCCGTAGGCATCAAGTATATCGAGGAAGTGAGACGCATGGATCGCCGGTACAATTTCCTCGAAGAATTGCCCGACGACTGGCGAAACTCCATCCTCCTGGGCGGTGAAGAGAGCTCTGGGCTGACCACCAGAGGCCATGTGACCGACAAGGACGGTCTCTGGGCCAACCTCCTCATTATGGACATGGTGGCGTATTACAGGAAGTCGGTGGCCCAAATCTGGAAGGACACGACCGAAGTCGCCGGCTGGAGCTCATACGGTGGATTGGAGTTGAGCGACGACGCGTCGAACACCGGACGGGCAGACGTTGACGCAGTGCTGGAGGCGAAGGAGGAACTGATCAACTATTTCCTCGATGAATTCAAAGGAAAAGCACCTGGCGAAGGTACCGTAGCGGGCCTAGACGTCATCTACGCTGGTGGGATCAGATATGATTTCGTTGGGCTACAGTTGCGCGATGCTGAAGGCGATGACCGACACTATCTCAGGGTTCGTGCGTCAGGAACCGAGCCCATCAACCGAATTTACGTCGAGAGCAGCGACCCGGTAAGCGCAAAGCAGTTGATGGACAGTGCTCTCCAGCGCCTGGAAGAGCTGTCCGCCATCGAAATCCAGCAAGCCCACTCTGAATGGCGCCTGGCTGGAATACTCTCGGCTACTCGACCATCTTCCGACCTGCTTCACACGGTCAAATCGGTCATCGATTCTCAGAGCGATTGGGATCGCCAGAGCATCATCGGCAAGCTGGAGCGGATGCTGCCCACAGTAGAGAGGAGGAACCGCGACGTAATCCGCGCCTGGATTGAAAGGCTGGAGGCTGAATAGAGCCAGACAGATGGACCTCATCGATTCTCACGCGCATCTCGACTTCCGGCAGTTCGACGGCGACCGGGACGCGGTGATCGCCCGGGCACAAGAGGCAGGTCTGATTGGCGTTGTAAACATCGGCACCAACCTGGCCTCCAGCCGCGCATCACTGAGGCTGGCAGAGGAATACGATTTCATCTACGCCACCGTGGGAATACATCCCCACGAC
>CAYMHT010000005.1:12701-15386 GCA_964390305.1 uncultured Anaerolineales bacterium | reverse complement strand
GCTGGCAGAGGAATACGATTTCATCTACGCCACCGTGGGAATACATCCCCACGACGCCCAGATGGCTGACGAGAACGCACTCGCTCAACTGCGAGACTTGGCATGCCATCCCAAAGTAGTGGCCATCGGCGAGATTGGCCTGGACTACTACAGGGACTACTCGCCGCGTCCCACACAGCGACGGGCGTTTCGCGACCAACTGGCCCTGGCCTCGGCCTTGAAACACCCCGTGGTGATTCATAGCCGCGATGCCCACAACGAAGTGTTCGAGATGCTGCGCAATTGGGAGGGGACCGGGATCCTACACACGTACGCCGCCGGGCCGGACCGGCTGCACGAGGCCATCGACATGAACTTCCTTATCGGCATCTCTGGTCCTGTCACCTACTCGAGTGCAGAGGATCTCCGAGACGTGGTCAGAGCGGTGCCGTTGGACCGCTTGTTGGCGGAGACCGACTGTCCATATCTGACGCCCGAGCCACATAGGGGCAAGAGAAACGAGCCGGCCTATGTCAGGCACGTGGTTGAAGCCATGGCCCAGGCTCGGGCACAACCGGTAGAACGGATTGCAGACGCAACGGCGGAGAACGCCCGACGCCTGTTCGGACTTCTGTGATTGAGGCACATCATTGACTAGACTCCCTTTCTCTGACCTGGTAGAAGAGAACTTGGCGAAGGTGGAAGGCCTGCTTGGGCAACACCCCGCCTGGCGACACGACGCAATCAGCCTGGCTGTCGACCACCTGGTGGCGGGAGGTGGCAAGCGGCTTCGGCCGACCCTCGTGCTCCTATCGTCGCGCCTCTGCAGGGCGAATATGGAGCAAGCAGTCTTCGCGGCAGCCGCCGCTGAGATGCTCCACACCGCCACCCTTGTTCACGACGATCTAATCGACGGCTCTCTTATGCGCCGTGGAGTCGAGACCCTCAATGCTAACTGGACGCCAGCGGCTACCGTGCTCACCGGAGACTACATGTTCGCGCGCGCCGCACACCTGGTGGCCCAGACAAACAACGTCGCGCTCACTCAGCGCTTCGCCGAGACACTGATGGTCATCTGCAATGGGGAGATTCGTCAGATGTTCAACGGCAAGGCCAGCCAGGCCGACCTTGAGGAGTACGAAAAGCGGATCCACGCAAAGACGGCCTGTCTGATCGCCCTATCTGCACAAGCGGGGGCCATTCTCGCCGATGCGTCCCAGCGGGCCGCAGAGGCACTGCGTACCTACGGCGAGCAAATCGGCACGGCGTTCCAAATCGTGGATGACGTGTTGGACTTTGTGTCGGACGAAGAGACACTCGGTAAGCCAGTCGGCAGTGACCTGCGACACGGCTTGGCCACGCTGCCGATGTTGCTCTTCCTGCAATCGGAGGTAGATCAGCGAGCGGTGCGCGAAGTTCTGGAAGGAGACCGATCCAGGGACGCGATCAGCGAAGCCGTGAAGGCAGTGGCGCAGTCCCACGCTGTCGAGCAAGCTTTGGCGACTGCGCGCCGACACGTGGACGACGCCAAGAACGCTCTCGCCGAGTTCCCCGACGACCCGCATCGAACAGCCCTACTCGATCTCGCCGACTTCATCGTAGACCGTCGCTTCTAGCCCTGTCTGCCGCTAACTTCAGCGATGGTTGATCTCTCGATTGTCATTGTCAGCTGGAGCGTCCGCGACCTTCTGCAGCGATGCCTTGAGTCGATCCAGCAGTCGCGGGCTGGACAGGCGGGCCAGCCGCTCTCACAAATGGCTCTCGGTCCCGACAGCCCGGACTTCCAGGTCGAAGTCATCATCGTGGACAACGGCTCAAGTGACGGGACAGTCGATATGGTGCGCGAAGGCTTTCCAAACGTCGGTCTTATCGCCAACGAGGACAACCGAGGCTTCGCTGCCGCCAACAATCAGGGCCTGGCGGTCGCCGAGGGGCGATACGTCCTCCTGTTGAACCCGGACACGGAGGTCGTGGGCAATGCACTGGAGACACTGGTTGCCTTCGCAGATGCGCATCCGGATGTCGGAATCGTGGGGCCTCAGCTGCTGAATCCTGACCGTACAGTCCAGTCCTCACGCCGGCGCTTCCCCACCTTGGCGACCGCCCTCTTCGAGTCAACTTGGCTGCAGCCACACGCCCCCCGCCAGGTACTGGAGCGCTACTATGTATCGGACCGCGCCGACGACGTGACGCAGGACGTAGACTGGATCACGGGGGCCGCCATGTTGGCTCGCCGCGAAGCCATCGAAGAGGTGGGGCTTCTGGACGAAGGCTTCTTCATGTACTCTGAGGAACTCGATTGGTGCCGGCGATTTCACGAGGCTGGTTGGCGCGTCGTCTACCTGCCCGCAGCAAAGATCGTGCACCACGTAGGAAAAAGCAGCGAGCAGGTCGTCGTCGCCCGTCACATTCACTTCCAGACCAGCAAAGTGCGCTACTTCCGGAAGTATCACGGCACGCTAGCTGCGGAGACCCTGCGTTGGTTCTTAATGGCGAACTACCTCTGTCAGCTCGGCCTGGAAGGCGCAAAATGGCTGGTGGGCCACAGGCGGTCCCTCCGGGCCCAGCGGATCGCTGTCTACCGGCAGGTGATCAGCTCAGGGCTTCACTCTTAGTTATGGATCCACACATGCGCATCGGATTGATCACCGGCGAGTATCCCCCCGATCAGGGCGGCGTGGGGGACTTCACCGCTCAGCTTGGACG
>CAYMHT010000005.1:0-12601 GCA_964390305.1 uncultured Anaerolineales bacterium | reverse complement strand
GCGAGTATCCCCCCGATCAGGGCGGCGTGGGGGACTTCACCGCTCAGCTTGGACGCGCGCTGGCAGGCCAGGGGCACCGGGTACACGTCATAACGTCGCGATCCCAACCCAAAGATCTGCCCCATCAAGCGCCACGCGTGAGCGTCCACCGATGGATAGACCGCTGGGGATGGCACTGCTGGGAACAGGTGACGAGCCTGGCGGAGGATCTGGCCCTGGAGGTGCTGGACGTCCAGTACCAGGCGGCGGCCTATGGCATGCACCCTGGCATCAACGTTGTGCCCCGGCGTGAGGGCCGCCCACCCACGGTAGTGACCTTCCACGATCTCAAGGTGCCCTACCTGTTCCCCAAGGCGGGGCCGCTGCGCTGGTGGGCGGTGCGCATGCTGGCCCGCCGGGCCGATGCGGTGATCGTCACCAACCGTGAAGACCACCTGCGCCTGGAGGACGAGATCAATCCGCGCAGACTTAACCTGGTCCCCATCGGGAGTAACATCCCCCTTTCCCCGCCGGCCGGCTATGACCGTGATGCCGAGCGAGCCCGCTGGGGTATTCAGCCTGAGGACTTGCTGCTGGGCCACTTTGGGTTCCTCAACGAGACGAAGGGCAGCCTCGAACTGATCGAGGCCTTGGCACTGCTTGTCAACCAGGGCGTGCCGACTCACCTGCTGATGATCGGCGGTCGTGTGGGAAGCTCCGACCCCACCAATCGCGAATACGCCGAGAAGGTAAGGCGTCTGATCGCCGACCTGAGTCTTACGGAGCGGGTTCATTGGACCGGTTACACAAGCCCGGCGGAGATCTCGGCCGCCCTGCTGGCCACCGATGTGTGCGTGCTGCCTTACCGCGATGGCGTCTCCTTCCGACGGGGGACGCTGCTCGCTTGCCTGGCCCACGGACGAGCCGTCATCACCACGCGACCGACGGTACCGCTGCCCGAAATCCAGGACGGGAGCAACGTTCTGCTCATTGAACCCCGGGATCCAGAAGGCCTGGCGCGCGCCGCGGCACAGCTGTCGACCGACCCGGATCTGCAGGCCCGGCTGCAGCGAGGAGCCAGGACTCTGGCCGCCGAGTTCAGCTGGGAGACGATCGCGCGCCGAACCGCTGCGGTGTGTGACGGCCTGATCAGAGGCAGCCAATGACCAGACAGGTACAGAGAACGTTGCTGCTCGCTATTCTTATCCTGTTCGTGCTCCTCAGCACGACCTACAGCCTCGTGGTGCCGCCCTTCGAGGCCTCGGACGAGCTGTGGCACTACCCGATGGTCAAGACCATCGCCGATAACTGGTCGCTGCCGGTGCAGGATCCGGCACACGTCGGCCCGTGGCGTCAGGAGGGCAGTCAGCCCCCGCTCTACTACGTCCTCGGCGCGCTGTCCACGTTCTGGATCGATACGTCGGACATGCCTCAGGTCCGTCACCTCAATTCCTACGCCGACAGCGGCATCGCCACGCCCGACGGGAACGTCAATCTCGTGGTTCATCAACCGGAGCGGGAGGCCTTCCCCTGGAGACAGACGGTTCTGGCGATCCACGTGGTTCGTTTTCTCTCGGTCCTAATGGCCACCACCGGTGTCTACCTCACCTACCTCATCGTTGGCACCGTCCTGCCGGACCGACCAGCCTTGATCTTGGGCGCGACGGCCATTCACGCCTTCACGCCCATGGTCATCTTCATCGCTGGCTCGGTGAACAACGACAACCTGGTCGTGCCACTGAGCAGTCTGGCTCTGCTCATGCTGCTCCGGCTGATGCGACGAGAGGATTTGACGTTACGCCAGGCAGCTGCTCGCTATCTCGCTTTGGGTGTCGTCCTCGGCCTTGCCGCCCTGACCAAGGCCAGCTCTCTGGGTCTGACCGTGTTGACAGCGCTGGTGGTCACCCTGCGAGCCGTGCGCCGCCGGGGGCGCCCGTCGGCAGATCAAGACGCCGCGCCATGGCAGGAGTTTCTCATCGGAGGGCTGGCGACGCTCTTGCCCCTGGTCGCCATCGCCGGATGGTGGTACGTGCGCAATTTGCGCCTCTATGGGGACCTCACCGGCCTCAACGCGTTCATCGAGATCCTCGGGAAGCGTGAGGTGCCGGCCAACCTCGCTCAACTGTGGCGGGAGCGCCACGGCTTCCTGGCCGCCTACTGGGGCAACTTTGGAGGGCTCAACGTCCCTATGTCGCCCTGGGTCTACAGGGTTCTCAATGGCTCAGTCGTGCTCGCGGGTCTCGGGCTGGTAGGTGTGCTCGTCGGATCCCAGGTCCGAGACACTAGAGTTCACCCATCAGAGAGATCCACCGGCGAATCGCAGCTCGGCATCTGGATTCCAGGTTTTCTTATGTGCATCCTTTGGGCAGTCGCCGTGCTCATCCCCTGGATCCAGTGGGCACGGGTTACCTGGTCCTCCCAGGGTCGCCTGGTGTTCGCAGCCCTGCCAGTCTGGTCGATGCTGCTGGCATTGGGCTTGGGAGGATGGGTCCCGCGCCGCTGGAGGCGCTGGGTCATGGGGGCCTTTGCCCTCTTCCTGTTGGGCCTCTCGGCGGCGGCACCGCTCGTCTGGATCCGGCCGGCCTATGAGCGCCCAGACCCCTTGACCGAAGCGCAACTAGCGGCGATTCCTCAGCAGACGAATGTCAAGTTCGACAACACCATACGGCTTCTCGGATATGAACTGGAGACCGAGGTAGTCAAGCCAGGCGACCAGGTCAGCGTCACCCTCTATTGGGAGGCCCTGGCCCCCACTGACGATGACCATGCGGTGTTTGTGCATCTTTTGGACGAGCACGAGCTTGTCGTAGCCCAGCGAGACACCTTTCCGGGGCTCGGCCTGCTCTCCACCACGTGGTTCGAGCCTGGGTTCCGCTGGGCCGATCGATACGTGCTCCCCTTGCGCACAACTGCGTACGCGCCTAACGAAGCCCAGATCGAGGTGGGACTCTTCAACGCTCGGACAGAAGAACGAGTGCCAGCAGTTGCGCCCGATGGAGAATCGGTAGGCGACAACGTGCGCTTCGGACACGTCGACATCCTCCCTCCACCGGACGCTCCCCCTCTTCCCGTCTCCATCAACTTCGGGGACCGCATGCTGCTAACGGGCTACGACCTCTCGCAGCGCTCCGTGCACCCAGGCGAGACAATGACCCTGACGCTTCGGTGGCAGGCGTTGCGCCCGATGGCAAGAGACTACACCGTGTCGGCACAGTTGATCGACCGTACACAGCGCAAGGCCGCCCAGCACGACGGCCCTCCTCTGGAGGGCACGGCACCGACGACGACCTGGAAGCCGAAGCAAACGCGCGTAGACGACATCCCGCTGACCATTTTCTCCGACGCCGCCCCGGGGGGCTACGGCGTGCGGATTGCGGTCTATGTACACGAGGAGGGGACAATCGCCCATCTGCCTGTGACGCCCCCAGGCGGGCAGATGCAAGCGAACCACGTCGTATTGACACAGGTGAGAGTGACCCCCTAGCGTCAACCTCTTTTTGGCGGACGCCGTCGCTTGACCAGAGAGCAAAGATGGATGACAATTGCTCTGGATGCGCTGTTCAGAGATGGCCTCCCGCGTGACGAGCGGTTCCCGTCTATCGCGTCTCGCTCTATGAAAGGTCGCTGTACAGCGTCCGAGTCATCGCCAGCCTGACGTGAGTCCATGCCCTGCCCAGGAGGCCTTCATGAAACTCCAGGATCGGATCGCCAGTTGGCTCAGGAAACACCTGACTGCAGCCGACGCTGATGGTTTTGTCTTTGGTCTCAGTGGCGGTGTCGATTCGGCCACCGCCGCTGCGCTGGCTGCGAGGGCCGCCGGCCCGCAGTCCGTACTGGCGGCCATCCTTCCCTGCCACTCGGCGCCCGTCGATGCCCGGTTGGCCCACGAGGTAGCCGATGCATTCGTGATCCCGACTGTGACAGTGAGCCTGGATGACGCCTTCGACGCACTGATAAACAACCTGCCCCCGACGGAGCATCGACTGGCGGAAGCCAACGTGAAACCCCGCCTGCGCATGACCGCGCTCTACTACCTGGCACAGATGAACAACTACCTGGTAATAGGCGGGGGCAACAAGACAGAGCTCCTGGTGGGGTACTTCACCAAGTACGGCGACGGGGGCGTGGACTTGCTTCCCATGGGCGACCTTTACAAGACGGAGGTGTGGGCTCTCGCGCGCGATCTTGGCGTGCCGGATGAAGTCGTTGAACGACCGCCGTCGGCGGGCCTCTGGCCGGGGCAAACCGATGAAGAGGAGCTGGGCATCACGTACGAGGAGCTCGATCGAGCCCTGATGGCGATCGAGTCGGGCAACACCGCGGGCGTCGCCCCCGAGACACTGGAGAGGGTGCAGCAGATGATCGCGAGCTCAGCCCATAAGCGAGCCACGCCACCCATCTTCAAGCGCTCCTGAGAACAGCTGGTAGTCGATGGCTACCTGGTTCGCACGCCGCGTCCTTGACCTGGCCGGAAAGCTGGCTGACCTCTACTACAGCCGCAAGTACGGTGCCATGGCCCGGCAGCTGGGCCGGCCCGACGTCGTCCCCGACGACCGCCGGGGATTCATTCTCCTTCAGATCGACGGCCTTTCTCACGACCACTTCGTGCAGGCCGTCGCTGCCGGGTATATGCCCCACGTCGGCCGTCTGCTGGCCGAGCGTCGCCTCACCGTTGCCCCCTGGCGCTGCGGCCTCCCGAGCTCGACCCCAGCGGTCCAGGCCGGGATGATGTACGGCAACCGGTTCGATATTCCTGGATTCCGTTGGTATGAGAAGGATCGAGACGTCACCATGACCCCCCAGCGCCTCGATCAGATCAACACGGTGCACGACCGTATCAGACAGGGGCAGCGAGGGATCTTGAGCGGAGGCTCCTGCTACGTCAGTATGTTTGATGGCGATGCGGACCTGGCGCTGTTCACCCTGAGCACGCTCCGTCGGCAGCGCTTCTTCGAAAGCATGCGCGGCATAGGGCTGCTCGTGCTTTTCCTGCTCAGCCCCTTGCGCGTACTACGAGTTTTCGCGTTCGCAGCCGGAAACTACCTTGCCGGACTGTCCCGTCGTCTGATCGAGTTGCTGAAGCCCCTGCTGAGACACGGGAGAGAGCCAGGCGTCTTGAACCCCGTCGACCTCTTCTCACCTCTGCTTCACGCCACGAGCGACGCGCTGTTTGCGGAAGTGCAGACATTCGGCGTGATGCTGGACATTTACCGGTGCGTGCCGGCCATCTATGCCAACTATAACAGCTACGATGAAGTGGCCCACGAGATGGGACCGGACGACCCATCGGCCTTCCGCGTTCTCCGGGCAGTTGACAGGCGCATCCACCAGATTGACCGTATGCGAGCTCATTACACGCAGCGTGAGTATGATCTCTACCTCATATCCGATCACGGCAACACACCAGCGATCCCCTTCAGCTGGCAGAACGGGAGCACCCTGGGACAACACGTCATTGCCCACATCGGTGAGAACCTCACCCTCAACGAGCGGGCGGAGCCGCATACCCACCTCAGCAAGAGGGCACGCTACCTGCGTGAGGAGTTGCGTGCAGTGGAGCAGACTGCTTCGCCTCGCTTTCGGCAGATAGTGGCTTCCGCCCGGCGCTACGTAGATCAGCGAATAGAGGAGGCTGAGGACTACGACTTACGACGACAGAAAGACATCGTGGTGTCCGCATCCGGTTCCCTGGCGCACATCTACTTCAACGTCAGCCAACGTCCGCTGGACGTGATCGAGATCATACTTCTCTATCCTGACCTGCTGGATCAACTGTCCGCAACGCCTGGCATCGGGGCCATCGTGGGCCGAGCCGGCGATAGCACGATCGTGATGGGCCCAGAAGGAGGCACGCTTCACATCGAGGCAAGACCGGAACTCGTGGAGAGACCCAATCCCCTGGCACGGTTTGGAGATCCGGATTATGTCGCCGAGCAGGTTCACCGCCTGGCGCACTTCCCTCATGCTGGCGATCTGATCGTGTTCGGAGAGGTCCGCAAGGACGGCAAGGTGGTTACCTTCGAGCAACAGATGGCAGCTCATGGCGGGATCGGGGGACCGCAGGGCCGCCCTTTCATCGCCTGGGCGACGGGCTGCCCGCTGGTCGCAGAGATGTTGAACGACTCAGAGGACCTCTACACCTACTTCGTGCACCATTACCAGCAGCCCCTCCAGCATGAGGCAGCTGAGCCTGCCGACTAGGCGACAGGCGGCTCGTTCACTGGCACGTTGTACTCTTCTGTGTGATAATACGTATTCAGGGAGCAGACAACGTGACAAGGCAACAGCCAGATAGACATCGAACCAGCTAAGGGTGAGTCCTATGACCGAGCAGGGCACCACCGACGAGACAAACGACTCCAGGAAACGCCGTCGATTACCACGGGGGCGCGTGACGGTCTTCCCGAACTGGTGCAAAGGCTGTAACTTGTGCGTCGAGTTCTGTCCTACGGAGGTCCTCGAACAAGGAGAGGACGGGCGTGTCGTCGTGGCGCATCCAGAGAGATGCACTGCGTGCCGCTGGTGCGAGCGCCATTGTCCCGACTTCGCCATCTTCGTATCAGACCTGCAACCAGAACAAGCCGTGCCGAACGACGTTTCCGACATCCCCGATACGGAGTCGGAGGAAGGGACGGAATGAGGGCCAGATTGATGCAGGGCGATGAGGCCTGCGCCGAGGGGGCTATCGCCGCCGGGTGCCGCTTCTTCGCTGGTTATCCCATCACGCCGGCCACCGAGATCGCCGAGACTCTGTCCCGGCGGCTGCCTCAGGTCGGCGGGAAGTTCATTCAGATGGAGGATGAGATCGCGTCCATCGCCGCAGTCATCGGCGCATCCGTCGGGGGGGTCAAGGCGATGACCGCCACCTCCGGACCTGGGTTCAGCCTGATGCAGGAGAACATCGGCTACGCGGCCATGACCGAAATCCCCTGTGTGATCGTCGACGTGCAGCGACTGGGTCCTTCTACGGGGCGTCCCACCAGTCCCTCGCAGGGTGATGTGATGCAGGCTCGCTGGGGTACCCACGGGGACCATCCCGTCATCGCGCTCTCCCCCTCCTCCGTCCGCGAGACTTTCGAGCTGACCGTCAAGGCATTCAACTTCTCCGAACGGTACCGCACACCGGTCATCCTACTGATGGATGAGCTCGTCGGGCACATGCGTGAGCACGTCACACTCCCCGACCCAGAGAGCCTGGAGCTGGAACAGCGGACCGACACGCGCGTGCCGCCTGAGTGGTACAAACCCTTCGAAAACTTCCCGGAGGGACCGAACGTAAACGTGCCGCCCCTGGTTCCCTTTGGCGAAGGGTACCGCTATCACCTCACCGGGCTCCACCATGACGAGCGGGGCTATCCCACCGAGCGGGTAGACGAGATACAGCCCTGGCTGGAGCGGGTGTTCCGAAAGATCGATCGTAGCCTTTCCGACATTCTCCTCTATGAGACCGACGGGATAGAGAACGCTGACACGTTGGTCATCGCCTATGGTGCAGCAGCGCGCGCCGCCCGTCACGGGGTGAAGCTGGCACGAGAGCGAGGACGTCGCGTCGGCCTTCTCCGGCTCAAGACAATCTGGCCCTTCGCCGAGGAGGTCGTCGATCACGCCGCCTGCCGGCTTCACCACATAGTCGTGCCGGAGCTCAACCGGGGGCAGTTGGCTCTGGAGGTCGAGCGCGTGGTAGGCCGCCATAAAGTGCAGCGCGTCAATCGAGCAGACGGGGAGATGATACAACCGGCCCGGATCGTCGCCGCCATCGAAGACCTGGAGAGAGCGCCATGAAGCAGCAGAGTGAGTCACGCGTCCACCAGCGCTATCTGCGCCACAGCAAGAAATTCCCCAACGTCTGGTGCGCCGGCTGTGGGATCGGCATCGTCCTGGGAGCGATCATTCGCGCCGTGGACGGTCTCGAGTTGGACAAGAACGACGTGGCAATGATCTCCGGCATTGGCTGCACGGGTCGTATGCCCGTCTATGTCGACTTCAACACCATGCACACCACGCACGGGCGAGCCCTAGCCTTCGCCACCGGCCTCAAGATGGTTAAGCCGGACATGAAGGTCATCGTCGTGATGGGCGACGGTGACGCCCTGGCCATTGGCGGCAACCACTTTATCCATGCCGCCCGTCGGAACGTTGGGTTAGCTGCGGTCGTGGTGAACAACTCGGCGTACGGCATGACGGGTGGACAACACTCGCCTACGACTCCCCGGGGCATCAAGACCGCGACAACACCCTATGGACACATCGAGCAGCAGTTCCCCATCGCTGAGCTGGCAGCCACGGCCGGCGCCTCCTTCGTGGCCCGCAGCACCGTCTACCACGTTCGGGAGCTGGAGAGATACTTGGCGCAGGCCATCGCTAAGGACGGCTTTGCCTTGGTCGAGGCGGTCAGCTACTGTCATACGACGCTGGGTCGGATCAATCGCTGGGGCACGGCGCCCGACATGATGCGACAGCTCAAGGAACAGAGCGTGTCCCTGGCGCAGGCAGAGGACATGGGCGTCGATGAAAGAGAAGGTAAGATCGTCCGTGGCGTCTTCGCCGATCGCGACATCCCCGAATACACCAAGCTCTACGATCACATCATTGAAGACGCCCAACAGGAGGGAGCTTAATGGCCAGGCGCTACGAGGTACGGCTGGCTGGCACGGGCGGCCAGGGGGCCATTCTTGCAGGAATCATCCTCGCCGATGCAGCGACCCGCGAGGGCAAGAATGTGGTGCAGACCCAATCGTACGGGCCGGAAGCCCGTGGCGGTGCCAGCCGCTCCGAGGTCGTGATCTCCGAAGACGAGATCGATTACCCGAAGGTACTGGAGCCGGACATCACCCTCTGCATGAGCCAGGAGGCGTGTGATCGCTACAGTGAGCAGACCCGAGAGGGAGGCCTGCTCATCGTGGACGCCGATCACGTCAGCCGCGCGCCGACAACCCGCGCCGTCCGTGTTCGACTGACGTCCCTGGCACAAGACGTCGCCGACCGGGCGATTACCGCGAACGTGGTCGGCCTGGGACTGTTGACCAGCCTGACGGGCATCGTGTCGCGAGAGTCTCTAGAGGAAGCAGTGAGAGCTCGCGCGCCCCAGGGGACCGCCGAGATCAACCTGCGAGCGCTGGCTGCGGGGTACGAGGAAGCGGAACAGATCAGGACGTAGAACTGCCGGCGCTATCGACCTGTTGAACGCGACATCCCACCCATAGCCACGAAGCGCTCGTATGGTCATCTGCAAACCATCGCAACCAACAGCCCGCAGACCCCCAAAGGAATACTTCGCAGAACGTACACCTCACCTCCTCATCGTCACCGTCCTGAGCATAGCAGCCGTCGCGCTCCTGCTCGCCGTCGTCCCTCCCGCCGGATTGGGGGGACCGGCTCCATAGAGCCATCAGCCAGCATCACCGTCGCGCCGACTCACCAGCAGCTCATACAGTGCCTGCTGGCGCTCGACTGCCATCAGATACCGAGTATGCCGCCTATCATCGGGCACGACCGACTCGCCGATGAACGAGGGCACCTCGGCGACGTCGTCCAGATCTCCCAGGGCCTCCAGCGCCAGCAGGGCCGCACCCCGTGCCGACGCTTCCTCAACCTCAGACGTTGCCACGGGGCGTCCCAAGACGTCGGCTACGATCTGAAGCCAGACGGGGGAGTTCAGCAGCGCCCCGCCGCTCGCCACTACTTGGAAGTCCTCCGTCAGCAGAGGCCGCATCAGATCGAAGATCAGAGCGATGCGGTAGGTCATCGCCTCCATCCCGGCTCGAAGGATATCTAGGGAGGTGGTCGCCAGGGAAAGACCGTGAAGTGTGCCTCGTGCATCTCCTGCCCACCCGGGGCTCCGCTCCCCGCCGAGGAAGGGGAGCACCGTCAGCCCGTGGGCGTCGGGCGCCATTGATGTCAGCGCGGGTTCCAGCTCCTCCGTAGCAGGAAGCTGCAGCAGGTCCTGCAGCCAGGCGAAGACGTTGCCACCTTCGGCCAGGGCCCCGCCGGGCAGCGAGCGGTCGCCGTCCACCCGGTAACACCACAGACCTGCAGGCACCCGAGGCACGTCGCCGGCCACGATGGCGCGCACGGCGCTCGTGGTCCCGATGGTGAGGGCCACTCGTTCCGGCGACGTGCACCCACTGCCCACGTTAGCCGTCGCGCCGTCGCCCGCCGCCGGGAACCAGGGCACGTCATGCAAGGCCGGCCACCGGTCGGCGAATGGCGCTCGCAGACCTCTTTGGGGTACGTCCACATCCGTGAGGGGCGACAGCTGCTGCTTGCTCACGGGCAGCTCATCGAGCAGCGCCTGGTCCCACACCAATCGCCTTTGGTCAAGCAATCCCGTCCACGAGGCGACGGAGTAGCTCACCGCCGCCTCCCCGAAGAGCCCCAGTTGTAGGTACTCCCCGATGGAGATCCAGCGCGCCGTGCGCTCGAGCCAGTCTGGTCGGTGGCGGGCGAGCCAACGGAAGCGAGCGGGGTGATAGCTGGCATGAAACGGACAGCCCGTCCGCTGATGCACAGCCCCCTCGTCCAACTCAGCCCGCAGGTCGTCCGCCTCCCCGGCCGCGCGGGTGTCCGCGTAGGTCGTGAGCGGCGTCGCCGCCCGACCTGCCTCGTCCACGCCCATCACGTTGCTAACGAGGGTGCAGCCGCCGACGCCAGCGACCTTCTGGCGCAGCGGGCCAGCCTTCCCCAGCACCTCGTCCAGGCAGCGCCAGACCCCCTTCAGCAAGACATCGGGATCGACCTCAGATGCGCCCTCGGTGGTGGTGCGGATCGCATACTCCTGCCGGGCGTCGACGCCTTCCACGGCGCGGCCGAGCGGGTCGAACAGTATCACTCGCGCCGAGGACGTCCCAATGTCGAGGGCCAGAATGAGAGGTCTCTTGGCTCGCTCAGGTGCTACCGTGCTCACGGTCAACCCCCTCCAAGTGAGTGAACCCGCACCCTCGAGCGCTACTCCCGGAAGCGCCCTCGATCCCAGGCGACGCGGTCAAACACGCGGTGACCGATCACCCAGGGAAGCCTATTAACAGAACATAAAAGGGGCACGTCTGGTGCCCCTGTTTCGCCTGTGAGTGGGACGAAGATGCCTAATTCATATGCCGGATTCTTTCTGCAGAAAGACTCGCTGCCCTCACCCGGATCCTTGACCCGACGCGCCCTGGATGAACGCCTCCGTCCTCCGCCGCGCCTCGTCGTCCGTAAACTGAACCGGCGGCGACTTCATAAAATAGGCCGACGGCTCAACAACCGCACCGCTCAACCCGCGATCCAATGCCAGCTTGCAGCAGCGCACCGCGTCGATCACCACCCCAGCCGAGTTGGGGCTGTCCCACACCTCCAGTTTCAGCTCCAGGCTGAGCGGCACCTCCCCAAACGTCGTCCCCTCCAGCCGGATGTGTGCCATCTTCCGATCCGTCAGCCACGGAACGTAGTCGGACGGGCTGATGTGGATATTCCCCTCCTCCAGAGCGTAGTCCAGCTGACTGGCGACGGCCTCCGTCTTGGAGATCTTCTTCGACGTGAGACGGTCCGGCTCCAGCATATTGTAGAAATCCATGTTCCCGCCGAAGTTGAGCTGATACGTCCGATCCAGCCGCACCCCACGATCCCGGAGCAGCCGTGTGAGGACACGGTGGACAATCGTGGCGCCCACCTGGCTCTTGATGTCATCTCCGATCACAGGCAATCCTCGCTCCTCGAAGCGCCCCTGCCAGTACTCCTCACGTGCGATAAAGACCGGCACGCAATTCACAAACCCGCATCCGGCGTCCAATACCTGCTCCACGTACCACTTGGTAGCCATCTCGCTTCCTACTGGGAGGAAGCTCACCACCACGTCGGTCTCTGTCTCCTTGAGAATGCGCACGATGTCGTCCGTGGGGCCCGGTGCCTTCGTAATCACCTTGCGCAGGTACTTACCAAGGCCATCGTGCGTCATACCTCGGCTTACCGGCACGTCAAGTCGGGGAACGTCGGCAAACTTCCTCGTGTTGTTGGGCTCCTGCCATATAGCCTCCGACAAGTCCAGCCCGACTTTGCTTCGATCGATGTCGAATGCCGCGGTGAACTGAATATCGCGCACGTGATAGCCGCCCAGATTCACGTGCATCAAGCCGGGTACGAAGGCATCGTCCGGAGCATCCCGGTAGAACGCAACGCCTTGCACCAGCGCCGAAGCGCAGTTGCCCACTCCAACGATGGCCACTCGGACCTTGTCCTGCTTCGTCATTGCTTTGATACCTCCTATGCAGACCTTGAAGCGAAAGGGAGATCCTAAGGCCTCCTGAGCATCCGATGGATTCACTCCGGAGGCCACCTGATGTCTCCGTGCAGCGATTCTTAACAGGACGGTCAGCCGTCACCCACCCAGGTTCGGATGCCGTTCCTGGGAGTTCGTCTGACGAATCGACTGACACGACTCGCGCCTATGTTATCCGAGAAGCACCGTGATGTCAACCGCCCACCCGCCCGTCAAGGCAGGCCAATTCCCCTCACGTTGCTCAAGTCATGCCTTTGCGGTATAATCGAACGCGCCCAATTGAAGACACAGCGAGCTGCAAATGGATGATGGCTAAAGGATTTGCCAGATCGATCAGAGACAGTCTCACGCGCACCCGCAACTCCGTCT
>CAYMHT010000004.1:0-63379 GCA_964390305.1 uncultured Anaerolineales bacterium | reverse complement strand
CGGCTTGACGTGTATCCGATTTTAGCACTTTGTGAGTCGAAGGTCAAATCGCGATCTGGTCGGTTTCAGAAGTCTGGAAACGAGACAGGCGCCACCCACTGACTCCCCCCCAAGCTCCTCGTCCACGGCCTAGAGGCACGTCCCTAGGCGGGAGGGAATCCTGATATCCGGGTGACGGACGAACATTAAGGACTGCACGGGGTCGGGGTTCGTCTGTCAACCAAGGACCGCCCGGCTCAACAGCCGAATCTCGTCCATGCCGAAGAGGAAGGCCAGCAGGCCATAGATCCCCACGCCGGCCAGACCAGAAGCGCCAACGAGAAGAAGCTCCCCCCACGTACCGGGCGGAACGATGGGCGCCATTTCCAGGGCGATGAAGTGGACGACGACGCCCATCACCGCGGAGAGGGGAACAGCGGTGAACACCGTCTTCCAGACACCCCGACCACCCAGCCCGCCCACTCGCCGCTGCAGCAGAAAGAGCATCAGCAAGGCGTGCGCGGCCCATTTGATAGAGTTGGCCAAGATGAGTCGATTGAGCGTCAAGGGAGCAAACAGGCTCGGCGCAAGCGCCAGGACCACATATAGCAGAACCGTCACGACGCCCACGACCGCTGGCGTCCAGGTGTCTTTGCGAGCATAGAAAGAGAAAATGAGGGGCTGATCGACCGCCGCGAAGGTAAGCCCGAGAAGGTGAAGACGCAGCGCTCCCACCGTCGCGAGGGTATCGGTGGAGGTGAAGCCGCCGTGCTCAAAGACCAGCTTGACGATTGGCGTCGACAGGACCCAAAGCCCGACCGTCGCGGGCACCATCAACGCCACGACCAAGCGGAGGCCCTGGGCGAGCGTCGCCGCAAACCGGTCAGGCTGTCCCTTGTTGGCCTGGCGGGAGAGCGTGGGCAGGATGGCAATGGAGATAGCCGTACCGACCAAGCCCAGCGGGAACTGGATGATCGTCGCCGAGTAGGTCATCCAGGCGGGCGACGCAGGGCCCGTGTGAGAGGCCAGCCGGTAGCTGAGCAGCTCGGCCAGCTTGTCGACTGCCAGTCCAGCCAGGATCGGCAAGTAGAGCCGCCCAATGCGCCGGAGAGCGGGATGTTCCAGACTAAAGCTAAGGCGGAGACGCGCGTCGCGCAGTCCAGGCAACTGGAGGACGACCTGAAGGAATGAGCCAACCAAGAGACCCAGGGCCATGCTCCGCACGCCCCAGCCGTTTCTTCCGAGCGCCAGGGCGACGACGACCATCGCGACGTTGAAGACAGCGGCGGTGAGGGCAGGGAACGTGAACCGATTGAGCGCGTAAAGGGCACCGGACAGAACACTGGCCAAGCTCAAGAAAAGGACTCCAGGCAGCATGATGCGGAGTAGCCTGGTGGCCAGCTGCTGATCGGCAATGGGCAGCCCGCCGGCGGACAGCCAGATCAACTGTGGGGTGAACACCTCGCCAAGCAGTACGAAGGCCGATACAACTACCGTGACAACACCGAGGAGAAGGCTAAGGAGGTGCCAGAGCTCAGCGCGGCGCTCCGGAGCAGCGTAGTCAGAGAGGACGGGAATGAGGGCGGAGTTGATCATCCCGCCTACGACGAGTGCGTAGATGATCTTGGGGAGCGCCATGGCAGTGTCCAGGGCGCTCACGTTGCCCCCTGCGCCAAAGAGGTCGGCCTTCACAATCTCCCGAACCAGACCGAGCACGCGGCTGCCAACATTACCCACCGCGATGATCGTCGCTGCCTGCGCGACCTCGACGCCATCTCGGAGCAGCGTATCCTCTGTTTCAGTCAAGCTCTTGTACCCCTGCTGTCGGCAATGGCGGTCCCCATCGTGGAGAGGAGGCAACGGTTGGCCACCCGGACAAGGACTTGATTCTACCGTGATTCAGTCAGGTCTACAAACTGGCGTCACGTGGGGCGGCGTCTCTCCTGTGTTGAGCTTGCGTGGAGCGCCCAAGCGTGGTAGAATCTGTGCTGTCAGATTGATGGAGATAGCCAAGGAGGACGTTGTGTCGCTGAGCAAAGGCGAAAAGGAAGCAATTATCGAGGAGTACGGACGCGGGCCGAACGACACGGGCTCACCAGAGGTACAGATTGCCCTGCTCACAACCCGCATCAGTCAACTGACGGAACACCTGAAAGAGCACAAGCATGATGAGCATTCCCGTCGGGGCCTGATCAAGATGGTGGGCCAGCGGCGCCGTCACCTAACCTACCTTAGTCGCGAGAGCCCGGCACGCTACAAGGAGATCATCAAGCGCCTCGGGCTACGTAGATAGCCGTACAAGAAGAAGCAAGGTGAATCAGACGAGTAGATCTGAGCGTGTTCAGTCATCTACTCGTTTGGCATTTTCTGGAAGTGAGCCAGACCAGATGCGGGGCCAGGAATTGGGGGGTGGAGCGTAGCGAGGTGGTTGCTACGAGGCACCCCCCAGTCCCTGAACCTCTGCGTCTGGTCTTAGACATGGAGGTACATAAGTGAATGGCAAAACGTTCACCACAGAGTTGGGAGAGCACGTCCTGACGTTTGAGACGGGCAAGGTAGCCCAGCAAGCAGGTGGTGCTGTTACGATAACGTCCGGCGACACGAAGTTGCTGGTCACGGCGACAATGTCACACGACGTCCGTGAGGGAATCAGTTTCTTTCCCCTCACCGTTGACTTCGAGGAACGGCTCTATGCGGCAGGCCGTATCCCCGGTTCATTCTTTCGCCGCGAGGGACGACCGCCCGAATCGGCTACGCTGATCGCGCGACTGACCGATCGTCCGCTCCGGCCCCTGTTCCCCAAGAAGATGCGCAACGACGTGCAGGTGATCATCACGCCGCTCTCGCAGGATGAGAAGCACGCGTCGGACATCCTGTCCATTCTTGGGGCGTCGGCAGCGTTGACCATCTCCGACGTTCCGTTCGACGGTCCAATCGGGGCAACGCGGGTAGGATACGTCGGGAGTGAGTTGATCATAGACCCGACCCTCCTGGAGATGGAAGAAAGCGCACTCGACTTGAGGTTGGCTGGCACGGCCGAGGCCATACTGATGGTGGAGGCTAACGCCAGTGAGGTCGAGGAGCACGTCCTCGTAGAGGCGCTTCGCTCCGGGCACGAGGCGATCCAGGACACGATCCGCGTCCAGGAGCAGATGCGAGAGAGCGTCGGCAAGCCAAAACGAGAGTACAGGCTCTATGGCGTGGTGCCTGAGGAACTGGTCGACAGGGTGCGCCAGGAGGCAGGCGCGCAGATCGAAGAGGCTGTCTACGAGGCCGAGAACAAGAAGGACCGTGATAACCGAGTCCGTGAGCTGCAAGACGAGATGGTGGCGCGCTTCGAGGAAGCCTGGGAGGAGAACGTCATTAAGGAGGCGCTCGACAACGTGATGCGCGACGTCATCCGCGAACGGACCATCAACGAGGGCATCCGCGCCGACAGGCGTAGGCCAGATGAGATACGTCCTCTGTCCGCCGAGGTGGGGTTGCTGCCTCGAGCTCACGGATCCGGACTGTTCACCCGGGGTGAGACTCAGGTGCTGTCTGTCGTCACGCTGGGCACGCCCCGCGAGGAACAGATGATTGATGACCTCTCGCCCCGCGAGAGGAAGCGGTACATGCACCACTACAACTTCCCGCCCTATTCGACCGGCGAGACCTGGCCGCTGCGCGGCCCCAAACGACGTGAGATTGGACACGGCGCGCTGGGCGAGTACGCTCTGCGGCCGGTGCTCCCAGATGAGGATGACTTCGCCTACACGCTGCGTGTGGTGAGCGATGTCCTCAGCTCCAACGGTTCGACCTCTATGGCAAGCGTCTGCGGCAGCACTCTGGCCCTCATGGACGCTGGTGTGCCAATCAAGGCGCCGGTCGGGGGGATCGCGATGGGCCTGATGAAGGAGGACGACCGCTACCAGATCCTGACAGATATTCAAGGTCTGGAGGACCACATTGGCGATATGGACTTCAAGGTCGCCGGCACTCGAGAGGGAGTCACAGCACTGCAGATGGACATCAAGATCGGGGGAATCTCCTACGAGCTGCTGGAAGAGGCATTGGCACAGGCGCGCGACGCACGGCTCCAGATTCTGGACGTGATGACTGAGGCCATTCCCGAGCCGCGCGAAGATCTCTCGCCCTACGCGCCGCGGATGACCATTATTCAGGTAGATCCCGACAAGCTCGGTGCTGTTATCGGGTCGGGTGGCGAAACCGTCCGCTCGATCGAGGAAGAGTGCGACGTAAGCGTGGACATCCAGGACGACGGCACCATCTACATCGCCGCCACCAGTGGGCCGTGCGCCGAGAAGGCACAGGCCATGATCGAGGCTCTTACCGAGGAGCCGGAGGTTGGTCAGATCTATACTGGGCGTGTGGTACGCACGGCAGATTTCGGCGCCTTCGTCGAGATTCTGCCCAACACCGACGGGATGGTCCACATCTCCCAGCTCTCCGACGAGTACGTCGACAGTGTCAAGGATGTGGTTCAGGTCGGCGACGAGATCATGGTCATGGTGACAAACATCGACCGTGACGGGAAGATTCGTCTGTCGCGACAGGCTGTGCTCAAAGGATGGACCCCTGAGGAGGCCCGGGCTGCTGACAGGCCTGGCGGTGGGCGAAGCCGGCGGTAGGGCACGCCAGGCAGCGAACCGAGAACAGACATGAAAGACACCGCCCTTGAACCAGGAACCACGGGCGGACCGCGGTCAAGCCGTCCTGGATCTCGCGCGTTAGGCTGGCTGCTGCGCGCAGCGCGCGAGATCGGCGAGACCGTGATTCCCGCCGTAGTCATCGCGCTGTTCATCAACCTCTTCCTGGCGCAGGCCACCCAGGTCCTGGGTCAGAGCATGGAACCGACCTTGCACAGTTCACAGCGGGTCGTGATTGAGAAGATCACGTATCGGTTCCATGGCCCGCGTCGAGGTGACGTCGTCGTCGTCGACTCCTCGGGTCAGAATGAGATGCTGATCAAACGCGTCGTCGGCTTGCCGGGGGAGACTGTCGAGGTGAGGGATGGGTGGGTCTTCATCAACGGCGAACGGCTTGAGGAACCATGGCCAGTCAAGCCAGGCGGAGGGCACTACGGACCGAGCACCATCCCGCCGCTGCACGTGTTTGTCCTGGGTGACAACCGTGGTGCGTCCAACGACTCCCGCAACTTCGGCCCTGTGCCGATCGAGGATATCGTGGGACACGCCTGGATCTCGTACTGGCCTCCAGAGGACCTCGGATTCGTCGGATAGGGCGCTTATACAGACCGCGAGAGGGCCAGGCGCTTGTGTTACCTGGCCCTCTCGCGTTTAGCGGCCACATCCCGACTGTGCCCTGTGGCACAGCGGTCGTCTAGAGAAATTCTTCCAGTTTGTGCTTCACCGCGTACGCGGCCGCCTCGGTGCGATTCGAAAGACCGAGCTTGCTGAGGATACTGCTGACGTAGTTCCTGACTGTCCCTTCACCCAGGTAGAGCTTCTCGGCAACCTCACGATTTGTCCTGCCCTCGGCCACCTGAGCCAGGACCCGCATCTCCTGTTCCGTCAGCCCGGCGAAGGCCTCCCCGTGCTCTCTGCGCGCCGCCTCTCGGACCCGGTCGAACACCCGCTGCGTCAGGGCTGGATCTAGGAGTGCCTCCCCTCTGGCCACCGTCTCCAGGGCCCGGATAAGATCCTCGTTGCCAATCTGCTTGAGCACATAACCACACGCCCCCGCGGCAATGGCGTCGAACAGCATTTCATCCTCTGCATAGGACGTGAGCATGATCACCTTCGTACCCGGCGCCTGCTCAAGTATCTGCTCGCAAGCATCTATGCCGCTACCTCCCAGCAGCCGAATGTCCATCACAACAACATCAGGCCGGAGCAGCAATGTCTCCCGCACCGCGTCCCTGACCGTGGCTGCCTCACCCACGACCGAGAAACCTGAATGGCTCTCAATCAGGGTGCGCAGACCAAGCCTTACGACTTCATGATCGTCGGCGATCAATATCTCAAGCGACATGAGTGACTTGACGTTGTCTAAGAACCCGGCCTCCAGCGGCTTCGAGAGGAGGATCGGCGAGAATCTCACAGGGAGCGCCCCGCGGCGGGGACGGATGCCGTCTTTTCACGCTTCTCTACGCCTCTTCTCCACGAGCTCGCGCGCCTATGCGCTGCCGGTAAGGCACCGTGAGGACGAGGCTCAATCCCTCGTCGGCCGCAGTCTGGATGTCCAGCATCCCATTGAGCAAACGGACTCGTTCGCGGATGTTACGCAACCCGTGTCCATTGGTGTCGGGAAGCCCCGAGAGTCCAACCCCATCATCAGAGATGGTGAGCTGCAGCGCGCTGGGCCCATATTCCAGATGAACCCGCACTGTCCGAGCGTGCGCATGCCGAGCCACGTTGGTCAGCGCCTCCCGCGCGATCTGGAAGACGTGCTGTCGACGCTCCGCGTCGAACTGCCTCGCGCCATCCCCGCTTACGTCAAACTCAATCTCCAAGAGGGTGTTGACGCGGAAATCCTTCAATATCTTGCGCAAACCGGTGCGCAGATCATCTTGGGGAAGCTCGCCACGGAGATCGAAGATATAGCGCCGGATGTCCTGAATGGTCTTATTCAGATTCTCGATCGCCTGGGTCAACTGATCTCGCGCGCGACCCGGATCTCCGCCGATGTTCTGTCGAGCGCCCTCCAAGATCAGACCAGAGGCGTAGATAGATTGAATGATGCCGTCGTGCAACTCACGTCCAATCCGCTCCCGCTCGTCGACCAGAGCATGCATGCGCTCCACACTCTCCAACCACATCTCGATTTCGTTCAAGATGGCACTCAGCGTCTGCACCATGCTCAGGGTGATCGCAACGCCCGAAAGGGACCGAGGGAGTGCAATCGGAACCCCCGTGGAGTTCAGAAGCAGATCTTCATTGATAAGATTGGCTGGGAAAAACGGCCCAGCCGGGCCGATCAGCCCCCCGAAGAGAGCGAAGGTCGCCAGGCCGAGCCCCCCAATGCGCAAAGGTGGCTTCACCAATCTCCAGCGGGCCGGTTCAATCGTCCGATACATCTCGTGGCGGAGCGCCCACGCGCCGAGCAAGCCGCCTGGAAGCACGAATCCGTAGCGTGCAGCGATCTCTCCGATAACAGTCACCCGCCCCCGGGGGACCCCGGAGGCGCTCATGACGATGAGCGCCAGCCCCCACCCCAGAAAAAGCACCCCGGCCACCGACCAGCGCTGTCGATCTCGGCCACCGGCAGGCATACAGACCTGCAAGGCGAAACCAAGCAGGAACACGGCCTCAAGACCCACGAAGATCAGTCGACACGATGCGAGCCATAACGGGGCTGCCTCGGCGCTCCCAAGCCAGGCGGTGACCCAGGCGACCGCTGCCTCACAGAACCCGAAGGCGGCCAGAGGCGCAAGCTCGCCGGCGAGCTCCAGCCGAATGCCCCGACGTGTCAGAAGAAGGATCGCGAAGCCGAGTACAAAGAAAGCCTGGCCCTGCAGGAGTGCCAGCATCGTGTGATGAGACGCGAGAACGCCTCGCAGCCAAACCACGCCATCCAACCTTTCCTTTATCCGGTTCTAGTTTATTATAGCAGCAACGCCCGCCCCCAGCAACTCGCCGGGTCCACTCTTCGTCCCCAAGTCCCGCACCAAGCCCCGCTGCGATGAGCAGCAGCAGACGTTGCCATCGGCCCGCGACAAGCCCCGTCCACCACCTTAAGGCTCCAACTCCCGTCCCCGCCCCGAGGGCTCCCCTTCCGGGAAGCCTCAGAACCTCATTCCGAGGGGCTGTCTCTGCGCACAGGAGGGCTTTGAAGCTGGTTATGGCACCCTAGCTCCCACGGTGAGTACGCGGGCGAAGTCGCGGGGTGTGACGCCGGGACTCTCGATACGGTTCTCCGCGTAGAATCGCTCCACCGCCTGTTCTACCTCCTCCAGCGGCACGCCGATCAACGCTGCCTCCAAATCCTCCAACCGCCCCTCGGGATAGAAGAAAAAATCTCCGGATATGGAGACCGTCGTGACCACCCCCTCTCGCACCTCCGCGACGGCACGAAGAAGACCACCGGGCGCCTTATGCATGCGCTCGAGGAGGTTGACCCCGGCACGGATCCTCACATCCCGGCCAACTTGGGGGCGTCCCTTCCGGTGGAGCCACGCATCGCTCATCAATCGCTTCGCCAGCGCATCGGCCTCGGCCCGCCAAGGCCCGTCGACCGCGGTCTGCACCTGCAGTGGCCCCAGGATCTCGCCGAACTTGTCGGCCATCATTGACCATAGCGCCGCACGCGGGGGGACATAACCGAGCTCCCGCTTGATCGTAGAGAGGTTCTCACGAATCGTCCGATAGACCTTGTCGCGGAACTTCTCATCGGGGACATTGAGCACACGGGCCATCATCTCGTAGTCGAAGTCGACGATCAGATTGCCGACCAGGACGTAGTAATCCCCGATCTCCCCTGCCCCGCACCCGGAGATCTTGCGGCCGTTGGCAACGATGTCGTTTACCTGGCGGTACTCAGCAGGCACACCGAGTGCGCGATATGCCTCTATAGGAGCTTCCAGGAACGCGCGGTAGAAGGCCAGCTTTCCACCAGCGGGGACCAAAGGATTACGCCGGTGGATGACCAGCTGGAAGAAGAGCTGATCCCCGTCCAGAAAGACCGCCCCGCCGCCGACCTCACGCCGGAAAATGGGAATGTCGTTCTCGCGACAGTAGGCTAGGTCGACCTCCTGCTCCACGTCCTGAAAGCAGCCAATGCAGACGTACGGTGCGGCAGGGGCCAGAAGATTCAGCCCTTCGCGGGCCAGGCGTGGCTGGGCGTGGTAGAGGAGCTGAGAGTCCTGCCACGAGACGGTTTCAAGACGGTTAAGCTTCATGCTACCCCCAGGGTAGGCGCAAGAAAGAGCTCAGCAACCGCCCATCGCAGCACTTCTCACTTCTCCGCCGCCTGGACCGAACGCCAGAGCAACTCCACTACGTCGACAGCTCGGACCCGAATACGGTTCTTGCGCGCACCTTCTTGCAGGGTACGTTTGCACTGTTGACAAGCAGAGGCAACGTACTTGGCCCCCGTGGCCTCAACTTGTGCTATGCGCATCGCCCCTACCTCAGCCCCGACCTCAGGATCTACGCTCTCGATGTCGCCTCCCCCTCCGCAACAGAGCGCGGTCTCTCGGTTCATCGACATCTCGCGGAGTTCCAGACCAGGGATCGCGCGCAGTAACTCCCGTGGTGCATCATATACACCGCACTTCCGTCCGAGATCGCACGGGTCATGGTACGTTACCGTCTCCTCCACAGGCCCCAGTAGCAGCTGGTTCTGATCCAGGAACTCGTTCAGGAACTCCGTGGCGTGCAAGAACTGAAGGTCTGATGTATCAGCCATCTCCGGGTAGACATGGGACCAGGCGTAGTAGCAGGAGGGACACGTGAAGACAACTTTCTTTGCGCCGACCGCCCGGACGCTCTTCAAGTTGTGCTGCACCAGGTCCGTCATCTGGTCACGCATCCCGGCCACGTAGAGCGGGTAACCACAGCACCATTCCTCCCCGCCCAGAGTCGTGAACACGACCCCAGCCCAATCCATCACCTGGACCAGCGCTTGAGGAATGGAGTAGGTCCGGGGGTAGAATGAACTTACACAACCGACGAAGTAGACTACCTCAGCAACCTCTCGCGGTGGGTTCACCCCCAACGGCGGATTCTCGAGATTCCCGCTCCAGATGAGACGAGTGCTGTTGTGGTCGCCGGAGATATTGTGCTGATGCTCAACCGTATCAGCGAGTGTCTTCAGCCCCTCTGGAACGAGGATACCTTCGCGGGTGGCCCACTCCTTGAGCGCAAGCATCGCGTCCATAATTTCAATATCCCGTGGACAACGGACCTGGCAGGACGCACATACCGTGCAGAGCCAGAAAGTGTGACTGTTCAGTACTTCCTCTACAAACCCAAGTTGCAGCAGGCGCCACACCTGGCGCGGGGTATAGTCCATTGCATAAGCAGTAGGGCAAACAGCAGAACAAGTGCCGCATTGGATACAACGCCTGATAAGCCAGCTCCTCGCAGCCAGACGATCGACAAATGCAGGATCTCGCTTCACCGTGGTCAAGTTGATCGGCTTAGAGTTCGCCAAAGAAAGCCTCCTAGTGCAGAAGAATCGCTAACAGGAGCAGCTCAGGCCCAAGACAAACCAGGGCATCGACCACAAAGGGGCGTAGCAACAGTTCCACTCTCAGAGAGGCTGAGAGGCCTGCGGATCGACTTCCTGGAACCGAATCCCTCCCGGCTCCAATCCACCCACCGACCGAGCCAGGCACGGGACTCGAAGGACTAGCTCAGGACTTCCTCGTACTCCTCCAACTGCTCCTCAATGAATGCCTTGAACTCCGGGGAGTCAGCCCTCATTAGATTCTCCAACTCGGACGGATCGGACATCTCAATCTTGACGAGCCACCCTTCGTCATAGGGTGATTCGTTAACCAGCGTAGGCTCCCATTCGAGTTCATCATTCGCGTCCAGGATCTTGCCGCTGACAACGGCTGGGATGCGGCCCACCCACTTGCCGGACTCCATGGACATGAAGGTCTCGTCCTGCTCCACTGCGCGTCCGATACGCGGCATCTCGACAAAGACGATCTCCTGGGCGATGCGCTGACCAAAATCGGTCATCCCTTGCACCGCCAGATTGCCTTCGACGCGGACCCAGTCATGGCTGCGATCGTAGTAGAGATTCTCCGGGAATTCGATACCGGCGATGTTCATCGACTGCCTCCTTGGAAATCCAACGTCCTGACCAGCCTGGAATTATATCACACAAGCCGAAGGCCACCAAGATGCTTGGTCGTGATCTGCGCCCAACCTGCATCGGCGCCCAGCGTCCGCTCGCAGATCTGATCGCGGGCAGCTCCCAGTGAACGTTCAACGGGGCGCTGGTCCCCCTAATCCACCGTGAGCGTCTTGCTTAGATTGCGGGGAAAGTCCGGATTGTAGCCGCGTGCCAAGCTGAGCCGATAAGAGAGCAGCTGTAACGGCATCGTGGCCAGCAAGGGATTTAGAAGCGGGCCAGCCTCGGGAAGCCGAATCAGATCATCGGCGTTGGCCTCGAGGCGCCGATCCGCTTCGCCGATGACAATGGCTCGGGCGCCCCGGCAAGTGGCCTCGTTGATGCCGCTTACGAGGAGCGGCACGTCCTCCGGCCCTGCGACAAAGATCACCGGATACCCTTCGTCGACAGCAGATAGCGGGCCGTGCTTGAACTCGGTGGACAGCATCCCCTCGCAATGAGCGTAGGTGACCTCCTTGAGCTTCAAGGCACCCTCGAGGGCGATGGGATACGTCGATCCATAGCCGAGGCAGTAGAGATCGTCTCGCGGGGCGAGGGCCGACTCCAGGCTCTCAACCTGCGGCCCGACGCTCTCGATGGTCCCGTCGAGCAGCTTCGGCAGATCCGCCAGCAGGTCGGTCGCCTGCCCCCCCATACTCAGCGCGAGATAGAGAAAGGCCAGCACCTGATTGGTGAAGGTCTTGGTGGCCGGCACACTGATCTCATACCCGCAGGCCAGCGGAAGATAGCACTCGCTCTCATTCATGAGCGTCGAGCCCAGAACATTGACCAACCCCAGGATGCGCATGCCTCGCTCCTGAGCAAGCTCCACGGCGTTGAGCACATCCTTGGTCTCCCCACTCTGGCTCACGAAGACCCCAACGTCGTCAGGTCCCACCGCCACACCGTACTGTGCGATGAATTGAGGGGCCAGCACCGGCACAGCCGCACGACCGGCCAGGCGGCCCAGGTAGACTGCCCCGAGCATACAGGCGTGGTAGCTGGTGCCACAGCCCACCAGATAGAGATGATGCGCCTGAGCCATCCGCTCCACCACGGCCGAGACATGCGGAGAGGAGGCGAGCAGATGGATCAGCTCACGGGCCACCTGTGGCTGCTCGTGGATCTCTTTGAGCATGAAGTGAGGGTAGCTCCCTCGCTCGACGGACTCCATGGTCTCCGTGACCGTCTCGGGCTCGCGCTCGATGAACTCTCCGTCCTCGACCCGCCGCAACTCCACGCCTGTGGGCTCGAGCACAACGATCTCACCGTCCCGAACGCGAATAATCCGACGGGTCAACGGGAGAATAGAGGGAAGATCAGATGACACACAGGTTGCGTCTTCAGCCAAGCCCACCACCAGGCCTGAACCTTTCTTGAACGCATAGAGCCGTCCGTCGCCCTTCCGCCCGATGACGAAGGCGTAATCCCCTTCCAGATCGTGATAGGCACGCCGGATCGCCTCTACCATGTCGTGCCCCGCGCGAACGTAGCGTTCCACGGCGTGGACGCAGGACTCACCGTCGTTGGTAGAGCGGACGGTCATTCCCTCCGCGATAAACTCCTGGCGCAACTCGATGTTGTTGACCACATTGCCATTATGAGCGCCCACCATATCACCGTCAGAATCGAGGTGGGGCTGCGCATTGACCCGGGACGGAGCACCGAACGTGGCCCAGCGCAGCTGCACGATTCCCCGAGACCCGATCATCTCCGCGAATCTGAGCCGCCTCGAAACCTCGTCCACTTTTCCCACGTCCTTGCGCAGGTCGATGGTCCCGTCGTCGTGCAGCGTGGCACAGCCCACGGAATCATAGCCCCGATACGAGAGCCGGCGCCCGGCCTCGATCAGAATGTCCCCTAAGCGTTGCTCCTGGTCCACAACAATTCCAAAAATACCACACATTGTTCAGGTCTTGTCTCCCCCATCTCGAGTCTCCGAGCCTCAAGCGGCCAATGTCCCAAGCCCGCCTTTCGAGGCGAGGCTTGGGATACGCGGGCGGCTACTCCACGGTCACACTCTTGGCCAGATTGCGAGGCTGATCCACGTCACACCCGCGGCGTACGGCCAGGTGGTAGGCCAGAAGCTGCAGCGGAATGACGTTGACCACCGGCGAGAGAAGCGCCGGCACCTCCGGCGCATAGAGCACGTGGTCGGCCTTATCGACAACCGTTTCGTCACCCTCATTGGCAAGCACAATGACGATACCATCTCGCGCCTTCACCTGCTCCACCTGGCTGATCATCTTGTCGTAGACACGATCACGGGTGGCAATGGCGACCACAGGCATCGCCTCGTCGATCAATGCGATGGGACCGTGTTTCATCTCTCCTGCCGGGTAGCCCTCCGCATGGATATAGGAGATTTCCTTCAATTTGAGCGCGCCCTCCAGGGCGATGGGGTAGTTGATGCCCCGCCCCAGGTAGAGGAAATGCTCTCGGTCGTAAAATGTGTGTGCCAACCTCTCGTACTCGTCACCGTGATCCAGAACGCGCCCCACCAGATCCGGCAGCATGCCCAGGGCATCCACACCCTGACCGAGCCGCTGGCTGCCGAGAACGCCCCGTCTCTCCCCCAGATAAAGACCCAGCAAGTAGAGATCAACCAGGCTGGCTGTGAAAGCCTTGGTGGAGGCCACGCCAATCTCCGGGCCGGCGTGCATCAGGATGTGTCCATCGGACATACGCTGGGCCTGGCTACCAATCACGTTCACAATCGACCACAACCGAGCACCTTTCTCTCGTCCCTCCTCCATCGCCGCGAGGGTGTCGACGGTCTCGCCGCTCTGCGTGATAGCCAACACCGCCGTACGCTGGTCGATGATGGGATCGCGGTAACGGTACTCGGAGCCGTAGTCGACCTCAACGGGCACCCGGGCCAGAGCCTCGATGATGAACTTGCCCACCAGACCCGCGTAGGCCGACGTGCCACAGGCGACGACGACCACCTTATCCAGCGACGCGGCCTCCGCCTGGGTCAGCCGCAAATTCTCCAGGCGCACGCGCCCCTGATCGAAGCGAGCTCGCCCACGGATGGTGTCGGTGACGGAACGAGCCTGTTCATAGATCTCCTTCTGCATGAAGTGGCGGTAGGTCCCCTTGGCCGCCGAAACCGGATCCCAGGGAATCGTGTGCATCTCTGCATCCAGCGGCTCGCCGGCCAAGCCACTCACCTGAACACCGTCGCGGGTGATGACGGCCATCTGGCGGTCCTCCAGAAAGATCATGTCTCGCGTGTGCTCGAGAATAGCCGGGATATCCGAAGCGACGAACATCTCGCCGTCGCCGACGCCGATCGTGAGCCCCCCCGCATTCCCAAGACGAGCCGCCACCAGGCGGTCGGGCTCGTGCCTACTAAGAAACACGAAAGCACTGGAACCTTTGATGTGCGTCAGAGCCCGCCGCACCGCGGTCTGCAAGTCAGCCCCTTCCCCTAAGTAGCTCTCCACCAAGTGCACCACGGTCTCGGTGTCGGTCTCAGAGGTGAACTCCCGACCCTGCGCCTCCAGGTCTCGACGGAGACTGCGGAAGTTCTCAATGATGCCATTGTGTACGACCGCGACGGAGCCGGTGACCCCAAGGTGCGGATGAGCGTTGCGCTGGCATGGCTCACCGTGAGTGGCCCACCGGGTGTGACCGATGCCGATCCGTCCCTTGACCGGCTCCGCATTGACCGAGTGTAGCAATGCCTCCAGCTTCCCCACTTCGCGGCGAACAGCAATGCTACCGTTCATCTCCACGACGGCCAGACCGGCTGAGTCATAGCCCCGGTACTCCAGCCGCTTCAACCCATCTAGAACGATCGAGGTCGCGTCCCGCGGCCCCACGTAGCCCACGATACCGCACATGACTTTCCCTCCTGTTCAGTAGGAACTACGACGGCAATGAATGGGCGCTGCAGACCCCTTTGGCCCAGAGGTTGCCCTCTGGTTTTGTACGGATCTGCTCTCATCTCAGGAGGGGAAGACGGGGCGCGGCCGGCCCCGGGCGGCATCCGCCGAACAGTCGATTTTCTCGTTCTGACCTGCGTCCTCAAGTCACGTCGTCGCGCATCCAGAACGATTGGCCCTGTCTCACAACAGGCAACCGCCTCCTCGTCACCTGGGGCCTATGCACAGGTTGTCGCAAGCCACTCCAGGACCAAGACAGGCTGTCCTGTCGATGCGCGGCACAGGCCCACAGGTCTGGCGCTGCTTCCCCTTCGACATCTAGCTCGTCCGCATCACCTCCCGATTGCTCGTCAGGCTTCCCCGACATACACTTGGCTGAGCACATCGACCTCCAGTCCCCGCTGGCGCAGTGCATCGATGTACGGTCCGATCCCGAAGGCGTCCCCGACCACGTGGCCGGTCACGATAAGCTGCCCTCGGTCGTCGGCCCGCAACCGCTTCAAATCCTCAGGTGCTATGTGGATGTATACTACCGTATCCACTCCGTGCTCGAAATAGGCACGCGCGACGTGGTAACCACCATTCGTCAGCGCACCGTGGGCCACCACAACTCTCCCCGATTGGGCCGAGGAGTCGCCCAGCGGAATCGTGATTTCGGTCTCCGCGCGCTGCGCCGCGGGGAGCACGCCCAACGCGCCAGCGACATCGCTCACCGTGGATTCAGGATTGGCGGTCAGCGCTGTGTCGATGGCACGCTGCATCACGCGTCGGCCCATCTCGTCGAGCGGACAGTGGATATTGAGAAACGGCATCCCCAGCCGCCGGGCGGCCATGGGGACTTGCTCATAGTTGCGGCTCTGGCCGCGAAGGCGCAGAGCACTCATCTTGGGCTCGACCGCTTGGCGCGCCACTTCCTGTGGCACGCCAGCCCCCACAAGCAGATCCACGTGACGCTCGAACACAGCCCAGCTGCGGTGGGGCAGGCCCACCGGGTGGTGGGCAATGACGACGTCGTAGCCTAACTGCCGAGCCATCATCAGCTCTCCAGCGCCAATGTCGAGACCGAAAAGGACCCGACGCAGATCCTGACCTGGCACGTAGATGGCGCTGTCGTCGGGGGTGCCAACGAGACCCACCAGGTCAAGGGCGATCTCCATCAGCTGCCGCGTGTTCACCCCCGAGCTCGGCAGGGCGCTCATCAGTTCCACTCCTCATGATTCCGGGTCCGCCTGAGGACGTTGACTGCCCGGGGTCCTGTCCTGTCCGACATCGTCCCGACCACCACGCGTTGTCCCAACGCCTCCTCCACGTCTGCAGGCCATACTTCGTCCAGTGACTGCCCCTCCGGTCCGGCAAACATCGCCGGTGGGAGGACAACGGTCCTGTCCGCATTCCACCCCTTCAGCCGCGCGATGACGTCCTCTGCAGTCAGCAGCCCCGCCACAGTCACCGATTCCCCAAAGAAGCGGTTGACCACGGAGATGACCTCGGCGGGCACGCCAGCGAATGCAGAGCGCAACACCGGGGCGAACAGGGTGCCGGTCACGAGGAGAGGAGACTTAAGATCGGAGATCAGAGAGCTGAGTCTCTTCCGCCCGGTTCTCAGGAACCGACGCACCAACCCCACGCCGTTCTCGGTCAGATCCAGACCATCGTAGTGCTCAATCGGCGGGGCCCCTTCCCCCAGCCGCAGGTACCACTCATCGGACAGGTAAACAAAGGTCACACCATAACGCTCGCGCAGCTCCCCCTGCCACGTCGAAACGCGCTCCAGTACCGCTCGCATCTCGGCGTCTGTGTGGACCCGACACTCGAACCGATGGTGTTTGGTCAGCCCTACCGGGACGACACTGACCGAACGGACCGCCGGGTAGAGCCCGGAGAGCTCCCTGATGGAGCGATCAAGATGCCGTCCGTCGTTGACGCCTGGACGCACCACGATCTGGGTGTGAACCACGATACCCATCTCAGCCAGGCGGCGCAGTTGGGCCACCACGTCCGGGGCATCGGGATTGCCAAGAAAGCGACGCCGCAGATGTGGCTCAGTGGCGTGCACCGAAACGTAGAGCGGGCTGAGGTGCTGCTCGTCTATTCGTCTCCAGTCGGCGTCGGTCAGATTGGACAATGTGATGTAGCTACCGAAGAGGAACGAGTAGCGATAATCATCGTCCTTGACGTAAAGCGACGGGCGCAATCCTTGCGGCATCTGAGCCACGAAACAGAACTCGCAGCGATTGTTACAGCGTCGTATGCGGTCGAAGACCACCTCGTCAAACTCGAGGCCCAGTGGCTCATTGTGTTGACGCTCCGTCTCAATAACACGCACATTCCCGTCGCGACGCACCTCGAGTTGCAGAGACGGCTCCGAGGCATGATATCGAACGTCGATGACGTCTCGCAGAGGATGTCTGTTGATGGAAATCAGTTCGTCGCCCACGCGGAGCCCAATGCGATCCGCGAGGCTCTCGGAAGCGACAGCAGAGATCCGTCCGAAGGGGGCATGCCCCTGTGGACCGAATGTCATGGGCATCGCTGGCTTTCGACCAGCCGCTCCGTCCGGTTCACCACCTCGCTGATGGTCAGGTTCGTGGTATCGATGATCACAGCGTCCTGGGCGGGTCGGAGTGGCGAGACATCCCGATTCTTGTCGATCCTGTCCCGACGACGCATAGAGTCGAGCACGTCCTGGTAGTCGGACTCCCCCTTGGCGCGGTCCTGCATCTCCCGCCAGCGACGACGCGCCCGTTCCTCGACGGTGGCGTCGAGGTAGATTTTAAGATCGGCATCGGGCAAGACGACAGTGCCGATGTCACGTCCCACCATAACCACAGGCTCCTTGACAGCCACCCGGCGCTGCTTGGGAACGAGGGCTCGTCGCACCCCGGCATGGGCTGACACGGGTGAAACATGGGCGTCGACGGCTGGCGCTCGGATGCGCCAGGTGACATCCACCCCGTCCGCCCACACGGTATATTGACGACCGTCATCCTCGGTGGCATCGGTGATCTTGATCTGGAGCTGCTCAGCGAGCTTCGTCACCCTCTCCTCGTCCTCCACGGGGATATCCCGCTCCAGCGCCGCCCAGGTCACCGCGCGGTACATGACGCCAGTATCGAAGTAGAGATAGTTGAGCCGTTCAGCGAGCGCTTCACCAACGGTGCTCTTGCCCGCTGAAGCTGGGCCGTCAATGGCTATGGTCGTGGGTCTCAAGATTGCCCCCCTCAGCGACGAAGGTTCAGACTCCTGCTACCAGCGCTCGTAGCGGACGAGCTCGCCAAGAGGCTTCCGCCTCTTCGGTCCCGGCTCATCCGCCGGATAACCCAGCGGCGTGAAAGCGATCGGCTCGACCTCTTCCGGTAGCCCCAGCACCCGGCGCGCGGCATGGGGATCAAACGCACCCACCCAGCAAGTACCCAGTCCCTCGTTCGCAGCCGCCAGGATGAGGTGATCCATCACGATGGCGACATCGACGTCGACATAGCTCTTGCCGTCCCTGCGAGTCCAGCCCCGTTCGGGCAGGCCGCAGGCGCAGACCAGAAGCGGCGGCTCCACGAACCATGCCTTGCCGTAGACATCGTAGAATTCGTCCTCCCGACCCTGGGTATGAATCACAATGAGCTGAAAAGGCTGGCGGTTGGCTGCTGTTGGAGCCAGGCGGGCCGCCTCGAGCACTTTCTGCAGCTTCTCGTCTTCGACCGGATCGGGCTTGTAGGCGCGCACGCTGTACCGCTCCTGGATGAGTTCCGAGAATTGCATACACTTCCTCCTCAAATGGACCAGATCGAGACTACCACCAGAGACCCGACAGGTGCCTCTGCTCAAGTCACCGGGTTGCTTCGTCGCCTGAATCCTCGAGTCTCTCGGGCCATGGGTAGAAGGACTCAAGCCACTGCATCGGGTTGACGTTCACACCGCCCACCCACATCTCCCAGTGGAGATGAGAGCCCGTCGACAACCCTGTGCTACCGATTCTGGCCACCAGTTCACCCTGTTCGACGCGCTGCCCCGTCTCCACCTCTATCTCCGAGAGGTGCCAGTACCCCGTCAACACACCCCAGCCGTGATCCAGCACCAGGGCGTTGCCACGGACGGTCAACGGCTCAGCCAGCACGACAGTCCCACCAGCAGGCGCGTAGACCGGCGTCCCAGTCGCGCCGCGAAGATCGACGCCGCCGTGGTAGCTGGTATAGGGACCCTCGTTATAGGCGCGATATGTCCCGAAGGGGGAAGAGACCGTGCCTCCGCAGGGACGCCGAAGTGCCCCCGACCACTCCCTGTTCTCCGTGAATGTGGGGCGCAGCGCGTCGACCCGCTCTCGCTCGGCGGCAACGACGGCGGGATCGAGCAAGCTTGGAGCCGCCTTGATGCGCTCGTAGCCGAACCGGACTGCCTCAACAACCACGTCGGCGGTGATCTCGGTGCTACGCTCACTGCTGTCTACGGCCTTGAGCGTCAGCTCGTACAGCCCCGGCTCGGTGAAGGCGAGCACGCCGACGAGCCCGTAATAGACCCCCTCCTCCTCGACGAAGCGCACGTCCCGCTCGAACACCCTTCCGCTTAGCGTCACTGGCTGGGTCGTCCGGACGTCGATGACTAGGGTACCGCCCTGTGGCACTGGCAGGGGGCGCACATCCACACCCACGAACGGTGACGGCAAGCGGCTCTCTGCCTCACCCGGGATCAGCAGTTGCTGGCCCGGGTACAGCAACGCCGGATTCAAGACCTGATTCGCGGTTCTCAAAGTCGACGGAGGGACGTCGTGGCGCAACGCGATCCTTAGCAGCGTCTCACCATGCTCCACGACGTGGAGGGCGCCTCCGAGACCTCCGACAGGGTCGGTCCGGGGGACCTGAATAATCTGCCCAGGGTAGAGAACGTCGGCCGAGAGCAAGCCGTTGAGACGAGCCAGCGCCCGCCAAGACGTGAGATGACGCCTTGCGATGTCGGCCAGAGTATCGGTGGGCTGAACAACGTAGGAAACGACGGACAGCGGATCGATCTCGAGCTCGCCGCCGGACGGTATCTTGAGCCGCTGCCCCACGTAGATCCTGGTTGGATCCGACAGATGGTTGGCGTGGGCAAGGGCATTGACCGTCGAGCCATACCGCTGCGCAATGGAGAACAAGGTCTCCCCCTGCTGCACGACGTGGACGGCCTCTTGGGTGGGGCCAGACGCCTGAGCTGAACGACCATCCTCAGGACCGGCCTGAATAGGGCCGGGCAACGCCAGGAAGATTAGCAGCAGTGTCAGCAGGGAGAACTGTCGCCTAACCACGGAGCACCTCGTGGAATTGTAGCCGATCCCCCACCCGTACCCGTTTCAGGAGCGACGGTGGGCCCTCAAGCACGTCCTTCGCCGGCGCCTGTGGCACGTAGAGAGGACGGAAAGGGAAGGCCACCTGAGCGTCCACCACGCGTCCCTCTGCGTCCAGCCAAGCGGCAGTGATAGGAAAGAACACGAAGAGCATATGTATGGCCGTATCTACACGACTCTCTCGCCGACCCACGAGGAGCAATCCCTCATCATCAGAAAGCTGTCTCCGAAAGGTGAGCCCACGAAGGCGACAGAGGAAGCTGTCGCAAAGACGTACCCGCCCCAGCACGAGCTCGCCTCCGCGCGCGTTGCGCGCTTCAACCCAACTCACGTCGCGTCCCGGTCCTCCCACGTGCTCCACGGAGCGCTTCAAAGACGGACCTTGAAGCCTCGAACTCAAAGGAACTCCGGGTCGTCTCCTCCCAGAACTCCCTGAGCCAACGATTGCCCGTCGTCTCTTCGTAGACAAAGGCCTGGATCAGCATGTCAAGGCGGTCGGCGTCGCGCACGAGCTTCGCCTCAACGCTGGCCTGTTCCTCAAACTCGCGCCACCACGCGCGCCATTGCTGGCGCTGAGGAAGCTCGGCAAGCAACGACCTCAGCACCTCCTCCTCCGCCGCTCGCTTTATATCAGGAGAGAAGTGACGTAGCGCCGGAGCTGGAATGTCGCCGAGGACGGCTTCGGGTAGATCGTGGAGCAATGCAATGCCGAGGAGCTTAGCGGTGTCCACGGGCCGCTCCACGAGCTGTGCCAGGACCAGGGAGACAAACGCCACGCCAAAGGTGTGATCTGAGACGCTCTCACCATCGGTCACACCGCGCATGACCCAGCCAGTCCTCGGGATGCGCTTAAGCTGGTTGCCATAGAGCAACAGCTGCAGGGCGGACCCGGCTTCCACAGTCTACTTCACTCCCAACAGACGACAGTCTATGTGGCAACCCCGCGTCTCATCAGAGGCGATTCGCATTCTGCTCCTCATAGCTTGTACCCAATGGCGCGGAGCAGGCTCTTGCGCTCCTCGACGTCCTCCTCCGTCTCGATCCCCTTTGTCTTGACGCCATCGACGACGCCGAGAATGGCGCGTCCCTGGGTCGTCTCGGCCAGGATAACCTCAACCGGATTGGCCGTGGCGCAGAAGATACGGCAAACCTCCGGCACGTGTTTGACCGCATTGAGCACGTTGACGGGGTAGAAACCCTCGCCGAGAAAGATGATGAAACAGTGGCCAGCACCGAGCGCGAGCGCGTTCTGTTTGGCCAGGTCGACTAATTCGTCATCGGTGCCGCTGGCGCGGACGAGGGCTGGCCCTGACGACTCACAGAACGCCAGGCCAAACTGAATAGCGGGCACGGCAGTCACCAGCACCTCGTGCAGATCCTCGACCGTCTTGATGAAGTGAGACTGACCCAGAATGAGATTCAGTGTCTCTGGTTTCTCGATTCGGACGACCTTGAACTCCATGTCAACCCTCCTTCAACTCGCAGAACTCACAGAAACAAAGCGGCGATGGTCAGGAAGCTAGCTCCATACCATCGCCCTATTCCTCAAGACAAGGAACTCCCGCTCACCCGAGAGTCATCGGCCCAGGCCCGTCCATGGCCAATAGAACTGTGACCAACGAAGACCAGCAGCTCACTCTTCAATATCCAGGATGTGGCCAACGCTCTCCAGGAGCTCGTGAGGACCGAATGGCTTCGTAATGTAGTCGTCTACCTTGGCGATGTGAAGACCCAACACACGGTCGATGCTCTGCGCCTTGGCGGTGATGACGATCACCGGTATCTGACTCAGCTCCTCATCCACCTTCATCTGCCGGTAGACCTCCCATCCGTCGACGTCCGGCATCATCAGATCCAGCAGTACGAGATCCGGCTTCAGTTTCCGCACGGTTTCAAGGCCTTCCCGGCCACCCACGGCGCCCACGAACTCGAAATCAGCCCGTCGGAGAATCAACTTGACAAGATCGATCATCTCAGGTTCGTCCTCGATGCAGACGACCAGTTTCTTTTCCTCCGGCATGAGAAGCCTCCTTGATAGCGGCACCAGTACCCGCCGTGGGCAGATAGACAAGGGATCGTCGCCAACGCGCCAAGTGTACCATTATCAGAGCCCCAAGTCAAACCAGAGTCCGGGGCTGAGGATCCGCAGGCAGCGGTTCGAGGAGTGGTGCTCGACGTTGACCATTCATGGGTGCACGTCAATCCGCGCCGAGCTCTTGGCCTTCTCGCCATGCCCGCCCGACGTAACCGCCAGAAGCAGGCAGGATTTGACTGGAGGGCAGCTGGCAGAGAAGGAGCACGTTCGCGCGTCGGAGCGTCCCTTGGGGCCATGGGACCGGGGATCCCGCGCTTGCATTGTGGATGAACCCCGCTATAATGAAGCGAAGCGTGTACGCAGATCCTGAGCGTGAGAGATTCACATAGGTCGAACGTACCGTCTGATGAGCATCGTCTCCAGGCTGGGGCGAACCATGGCAAGCCGGTTTTTCTTTCGACCGTGACTCACTCTTCAACCAGACCTCATGCTACGCCGAGATCGCATGCACGCATAAACAGATTGAGTACTGACCAAGAAACCCAGACACCCGGACGTGGCGCCCCAGCTTCACCACGGGGGCGACACCATAACACGTTCATCGTACAGCCGAAGCCAGGAGCCGAGGTTCAGGCGCTTCGGCGGACAGCAGCCCACAACGATCTGACTCAATCATCCTGGGACACACAGGCCAGCAGCTGCCTCGAAGGCCCCCTCATCTCGCTTCGCCCCTGCAGCGACACAACGGTGCGAAGCCCGAAGCGGACCATCCAGTCCGCCTCTCTTAGAGACGCCGGGTCCATCCTGACGAAGCTCAACGTGGCGCTCAGATGCCGAGTAGTCGCAGCAGCAGCCGGCAGTGGAGGCCTCTTCGGTTGCATCCTTGCTGCCGCCGACCAGGTTTTCAGCCTCGTCGAAGCCCTCAGTAGCATCGGGTTCGGCCTGACGAAGGCAAAGGAACGGTGCGTGCAGCCCTGCAGGACAGGGCCCGCTCGTCTGAGACCAGATGACCGTCCGACACTCGGCACCGGCTGTCTGGTCTTTGCACGGAGACTTATACCATCGGAGGAGTGATCATGGGAAATCTACGACGCCTTGTGCTCGACGTGCTGAAGCCCTTGGAGCCGAGCATCGTCCAGCTAGTGCAGGTGCTCGCTGATCTCGACGGCGTGGACGGCGTCAACATCTCGATCTACGAGATCGACCGACGCGTGGAGAACGCAAAGCTGACCATCGAGGGCCACAACGTGCCTCATCAGAAGATCATAGACCTGATTGAGCAGAACGGTGGCGCCATTCACTCGATCGACGAGGTCGCGGCTGGCAAGGTGCTCATTGAGGACGTAGTCACGCCTCAAGATTAGTGATGAAGACCATGGACGCTATGGAGTCTGCACGCGAGCAGCTCGCTCACCAGCTAGACGCAGTGCGCGAGTACGAGCGCATCACTGGCTTCTGGCAGATAGCGCGCCGCGCTCTGGCGAACAACTCGTTCGACGGGGTGCTGACGATGGTAGGTGTGTTGACAGGCAATTACCTGGCTCGCGTTCGCGACGCCGCAACCGTGATCCGGATCGGCATCGCTGCCTCTGTCTCCATAGGCATCTCGGGCCTCTGGGGCGCCTATCTGGCCGAAACAGCCGAGCGTCGTCGTGACTTGACGCAGCTGGAGAGGGTATCGCTTATCGACTTGAGTGGCACGAAGTTCAGCCGCGCCGCCCGAGTGGCGGTCGTCGTCGTGTCATTAGTGGACGGCCTTTCCCCCCTCGTGTCGTCGCTGATCGTGCTCCTCCCTTTCTTCGTCGCGCCATTGATAGGCAACATCCTCATTGCCTATGCACTCGCTTTGGTCGTTGGCCTCGTGGCTCTGTTCGGGCTGGGCATGTTCCTCGGTCACATATCCGAGCGCAGCTTGCTAGGCTATGGATTGCGCACCGTCATCGCAGGCATCCTGGCCATCGCGATCAACTTCCTCCTACCCAACGGACCCGCCAGTGGCCCATAGCCTCGAATGACGGCCCCCAACACGGGATCTCCGGACGCGGCGGCGGTGGCGCAACCTTTGTGCGGATCGCGTGTTTCAACAACAGGGTAGTCGCGCCATCGAGACTAGGAGGAACTCATGACTCGACAGAAGGTCGCCGTCGTCACGGACAGCACAGCCTACATCCCAGACGAAGCTCTGGACGGCCTCGACATTCCAGTGATCCCTCTGTGGCTCATCTGGGAGGACGAGCGGTATCGCGACGGGGTGGACATCGACCCTCAGACCTTCTATCGTCGCCTTCGGGAACGCGACACGATCCCGAGCACCTCCCAGCCATCCGTAGGCGAGTTCGTCGATTTCTACCGGCGAGTAGCGGAGGAGAAGGGGACGGACACCATCGTCGGTGCCCATATCTCAAGCAAGATCAGCGGCACCGTCGCCTCCGCGGAGGCCGCTGTGGCTCAAGTGCCCGAATTGGACGTGACGGTCATCGACTCATTCTCCACCTCAATGGGCCTGGGATTTGTCGCCCTGGCGGCGGTCAGGGAGGCAGCGCGAGGCGCATCGGCGGCCGACATCGTGGCTGCTGCCCAGCAGGTGCAGGAGCGATTGACTGTCCTTTTCTGCGTGGACACACTGGAGTATCTGCACAAGGGAGGCCGCATTGGGGGCGCCAAGCGGTTCCTGGGAACCATGCTGAACATCAAACCGCTTCTCCATCTCAACGACGGCTCTGTCGAGGCGATGGGACAGGTCCGCACCAAGAGTCGGGCGATAACGGAGATGCTGAACACGGCCGAGGAACGTCTACACGGCAAGCAAATGGCGGAGGTCGCTGTGATCGACGTGGACAACCGCAAGGAGGGTGAGTTGGTGGCGGAGAGGGTAAGGAGACGCTTCGGGGTATCCACCGTCTACCAAACCACCGTCAGCCCGGTCATCGGCACCCACGCCGGCCCCGGGACGGTGGGCCTGGGCTTCTACTCCAAACCTTGACCGACGCCCCCCACTGATGACTCGCGTAGGCGACCGCGTCACAGGGGGACGCGGTCGTTTGGCGTGTGGACATTGAACCATGCACGGTGGTCTCGACGGATGACAGGTTTCCGCAATTACTGTAGAATAGGCTGTGGACACCGCTGTAAAGAAGCTTTCTGACTGAAGGAGGCCCATACCCGATGACTTTCAGAGAGAAGCTCCTCGCGGCTCAGGGCATTAACAGCTCCTGGCTCTGCGTTGGGCTCGATCCCGTCACGAGCCGGTTGCCTCAGGTCGTGCGATCGTCCGAAGACCCACTCCTGACGTTTGGCCGTACCATCGTAGAGAACACGGCCGACATCGCCTGCGCTTACAAGCCTAACCTCGGCTTCTGGCTTGCAGAGGGGGCGGCCGGCCTGCGCGCACTCCAACAGCTGGTGGACGCAGTACCTGACTATGTGCCGGTCATCCTGGATGGCAAGTTCAACGATGTAGGACACACGGCCGAGGCATATGCTCGAGCGGCATTCGAGTCGCTCGGAGTCGACGCCGTCACCGCCAATCCGTATCTGGGCCTGGATACCGTGCGTCCCTTTCTGAATTCGGAGGATCGCGGGGTCTTCCTGCTGGCCCGTACCTCGAACCCGTCAGCGCCGGATCTCCAGGATCTGAATGTGCAGGGAAATGCGCTGTATCGGAAGGTAGCTCGACTGGCAGCGCGATGGGACGAGCAGCTGCCCGGCACGTGCGGGCTGGTGGTTGGAGCCACGTACCCGGAGGAGCTGGCGTCCCTTCGTGAGTCGGCACCCAGCCTTCCGTTCCTCATCCCCGGTGTGGGTGCCCAGGGCGGCGACCTGGCCCAGGCAGTGGCGCATGGTCCGGCAGCGGGTGGGATTGGCCCCGTGATCAACTCCTCCCGCGGGATCATATACGCGTCGTCGGGTTCCGACTTCGGGAGCGCCGCGCGAAGAGCCGCCTTGGCGCTACGCGACCGCATCAATGAGCAACGGGGAGCGGCTCTATGAAGACAGACCTCGACCGACTAGCAGATGCCCTCCACGACCACGGTTGCGTCAAGTTTGGCACGTTCACGTTGAAGTCTGGCCTCACCTCTCCGATCTATATCGACCTCAGGCTGCTGGTTAGCCATCCGAGACTGTTAGGGGCCGTAGCCAGTGCCCTGGTGAAGGCAGCAAATGGCCTCACGTTCGATCGCATCGCCGCAATTCCCTATGCGGCTCTACCCATTGGGGTCGCCATGGCTCTCCAAATGGAACGCCCAATGATCTATCCACGCCGCGAGGTTAAGGAGCACGGAACACGCCGGCGCATCGAGGGGACCTTCAAGGCTGGCGAAACGGCGCTGTTGGTCGACGATCTGATCACTCGAGGCGGCAGCAAGCTCGAGGCGATCCAGTCCCTCGAGGCGGCCAATCTGACCGTGCAGGACGTTCTGGTGCTCATCGACCGTGAACAGGGCGGCACAGAAGACTTGGCCGAGCGGGGATACCGTCTGCACGCGGTGCTCCGGCTCAGCGAGCTCCTGGAACGGCTGACACAGAGTGGTCGCATCACCGCGGAGCAAGGCGCCGAGGTGATCGCTTACGTCAACCGGACGCGGGTGACGTGACGGTGTCGGAAATCGATATCTCTGTCGACTTGTGTGGATGCCACCTGCGAAATCCGACGGTCCTGGCGTCAGGGATTCTGGGGCTGAGTCACAGTGTCCTGGCTCGAGTGGCCCGATCCGGTGCGGGCGCCGTCACCACGAAGTCCTGCAGTCTCAAGCCGCGCTCGGGCTATCCTAATCCGACCATTCTAGACTGGGGACCAGGCCTGATCAACGCCGTCGGTCTCTCTAACCCCGGCGTGGAGGTGATGGTCGAGGAGATCCAGGCAGCCAAGGCACAGCTCGCTCCCCTCGGGGTCCCGGTGATCGCCAGCATCTTCGCCGACACAATCTACGACTTCGGCACCATCACCCGCTTCATCTCCGAGGCAGAGCCCGACCTCCTTGAGGTGAACGTGTCGTGCCCAAACCTTGATGATCGTTACCAGCAGATGTTCGCCGCCGACCCATACGTCTCCTCGCAGGTCACCCGACAGGTTAAGCGGTACACAGACGTCCCCGTGCTGGTGAAGCTGTCCCCAAACGTCACGGATATCTCGGAGATCGCACGGGCCGTCGTAGAAGCGGGGGCTGACGGGATCACGGCGATCAACAGCCTCGGCCCAGGGCTGATCCTGAACGTCGAGACCCGACGCCCGGTCCTCGCTCACGGCACGGGCGGGGTGAGCGGACCTCCGATCCGCCCTATCGCCGTCCGCTGTGTGCACGACATCTGCAGAGCGGTCGATGTGCCGGTAGTGGCAACCGGGGGCGTAACTACGGGGCGCGACGTCGCAGAGATGCTACTCATTGGTGCGACCGCCGTCAGCATGGGCTCAGCGATCCGCTATCGAGGGATCGAGGTGTTCCGCAAGGCCTGCGAGGAACTGAAGGAGTATATGAAGCGACATGGGCACAAGGACCTGGCATCGCTGCGTGGGGCGGCCATCCTTGGCCCTTGAGCGGACGCCGTACCTGGGTCCGTTCCTCAACCACCGATCCTCTCACCCGGGGACCATCAGATCGTGTACGACCAACTGCACAATCAGAACCCGCGGTGCCACATCCGTTCCTCAGCCCAACTAACTCCAGTGCCTGAGGACCGCTCGGCGCGCCCATCACCATCAAAACACGAAAAGAGAGTAGCACTCAGCGATTGTCGGCAGGCTCTTCCCTCTGTCTCGCCCGTTGAATCAGCGACCTGAACTCCCCTGTCGTGTCGAGGTCGAGCGCCCGGGTGAACGCCGCCTGGGCCTGCTTCGAATGACCACGAGCGCTCTGGAGCAGACCGAGGTGGTAGTGAGCCGAAGCCAGCCCGGGGTCGAGCTCTATCGCCCGCTGCAGATGCTCCTCCGCAGTCTCATAGGCACCGGCCTCGAGGGCGGCCCAGCCGCGCAGATCGTGAGCTTCGGCTTCAGCGGGAACGAGGTCGAGCAACTCCTCAGTAGCTCGGACGGCACGCCCGTCTGAGGTGATGCCGTTCTGCAGGTAGAAGCGAGCCAGAATCTCCCAGAGCCCCGGATCGTTGGGCCTGAGCGAGACCGCCTCGCGAAGCCAGATCTCCGCGGCCACGTAACGGCCCTCCGCAGACCAGGTCTCACCAATCTCCACACAGATGGCTGGATTCTCCGGTGCCAGATCGTACACCATCTCGTACTCGGCACGAGCAGCGATGGTGTCGCCTAGTCGATCATAGTGCAGGCCGAGCAACGTGTGAGCCACAGGAGAATCGGGCGCGGCCTGGGTCGCCCGGAGCAGACGAGGACCGGCCTCGTCGGGATAGCCCATGTGATCGAGGACGTGACCGAGATAGGCCTGGGCATCAACGGACTTCGGATTGTGAGAGACGGAAAGCTCAAGCTGCCGCGCCGCCAACGGCCATTCCTGCCTCTCGATCAGAACGCGCCCGATACGCAGGCCTGCATAGGCGGGGTCACCGGAGGCCCTTCCCGCAGCAAAGGCGGCAAGGAGCTCATGTGAGAGCTCCGTCTGCGCGATCCGCAAGTGCTCGACCGCGCTCCGGTCTTCCATCAACAACAAGGCCCCAAGTCGCTCGTGAGCCTGCTTGTCGTCGCTGTCCGAACGGATGAGCTCTCGATAGACAGACTGCGCCGCCTCCCACCGCCGAAGACCGAGGTAGGCCCGAGCAAGGACGCGACGGACCTCCCGAGCGTCGGATTCAAGGGCCAGGAGCCTCTGTGCGTGTTCAGCGACCGCCTCCCAATGGGCAGGCCTCGCTGTGAAGGAGGTCTCCGCGTAGGCCGTGTAGATAGCGACCCGCAGCTGCGCCAATTCGACCGGGTCGGCCCCCAGCCGTTCGGCAGCGTCGACGGCATCCAGCGCCTCGTCCATCCGCCCCCAGTCGAGGTAGAGCTGGGCGAGTGAGACGTGGGGCAACGGGGCATTTGGGCAGACCTGGGCCGCCTCCCGGTAGGCCGCAGCAGCAGCCGTTCGCTCGGTCTGCTCCGCATGGCCCTCCGCCTGACGGAGAAGATCGAGGTAGTCACTGCTGGGAGGACGCAGGGTCACCAGCAGCCCAGCGAGAAGAAGGGCTGGAGCTAGCAAAGCAGCAAGGCGATGACCAAGTTTGTGGAACACCCCGTCATTATAGCGGCAAGCAGGGGCCCAGCAACCGATCAGGGTAACTCCGCGCTTAGGGCGTGATAGAACACGTCGCTCGCCTGCCGCTCGATCCAGGGCTTGTGCCCACACCTTTCCAGAAGCACGAATCGAAACTCCTCCAAAGTGGCAGCGAGGGGCCTCCGCACCCCCTCAGCTGGATGCGGGTCGTGATCACCGTGGATGGCGACCACCGGGCATTCGATGCGCTCCGCGAGTTCCAAGAGCTCCCCGCTTCTCCTCATCTCCGCGGCCTCGCTCCACACCCTTTGAAAGACATCAATCCGAGGACCAACCCGTTCGGACTTCTCGGCTTGGGTTCGCATCGGGTCGTATGCGTCGGAGTCCCTGACCAAAGCTTCGAGGCGAACGAGCAACGAATCCTTGTTCCCGCTCACGGGATCTTCCAGCGCATCGACGAGGGCTTTGAACTCCGCCCTCGCTTCCTCGCTGAAGCGTTCCAATCTCGTCTGGCGAAGTCTTGCCACGTACTTCTCCTGGAAGGGACCGCTGCCAACCATGATCAGCTTCTCGACAAGGCGAGGAAACCGTGCGGCGACGACGAAACTGAGCCAGGCCCCCCAGGAGAAGCCGATCACGACCAGGGGGGGATCCCCCCAGGTCTCAAGGGCCGCCACTAGCTCCTCGACCTGGCCCTCCAGGGAAATCGCTGTCTGGATGGGTTCCAGGACGCCACGGCCCGAGGCCAGTTTGCGGGCCACCGGCGCCATCTCTCCGCCGGCGCCGGGACCACCGTGGACCACAGCCACGCGAAAAGGCGGCGTTCCGTACCTCCTTACGCTTTCCATCGTCCCATCCCCGTCATAGGCTCCTGAGGCGATCACCAGAGAGACCACACCCCTGACGCAGGCGCCTAGATCGACGGCCCCACGGGCTTGAAGGCACCCTCCTTGAGTGTACGCAGCAACGCATCCAGGTCCACCGGCTCTCGGTTCAGCACGTTGTAGTAGGCGCCAACGTCGCTGCTGTGGTGTGCGTCGGAGTTGGAGAGCAGCGGCACACCCAGCCGGGCGGCCACCTCCCTGATGCGGTTCTCCGCCGCCCGCGGCGTATTGAGCGACGACACCTCCATCGCGTGTGGCGGGAAGCGCTCCACGTCTATCTGCAGGTGGTTGTGGTTGAAGCGAAAGGGATGAACCAGAGCAAGGAACCCGCCCCGTCCTCGCACAAACGCGTGGAGATCCGGGTAGGACCACCACCTCTCCTCCAAAACATCGTCGCGGACCCCCAGCACCAGGATGTGCTCTCCACGAGTCGTGACCTCCACCCCGCCAAATATGCGGAATGGGCTATACTTGGCGTTCAGGTAAGCCAGCTCCTTGGGTGGCACCAGACGATCGTGATCCGTTATCACCAGACCGTCCAGCCCGCCGCCGATGGCCGCACGGATCATCTCCTCGGCGGATGAGCGAGCGCAGGGAGAGCGCGGCCGCGTATGGACGTGCAGGTCGATCTTCATGCAAGCTCCATCGCACTCATTCAACAGCGTGTCACACTAAGTCAGCCTTATTCTCGTCTATGCAGACGTCGGCCGTTTGTCGTACCGGGAAGTCAGCATCAGGCCAATCCAAACCCGGCGCGCAGGCCCGGCACATCCGCCCGACCCCAGCAACACCGCTAACTCAGCTTAACAAGCTCAACCGCCAGATATTCAATGTGCGTCCTGTTCTCCAACTTGTCCCACCACGCCCGTGGGAGGCCGTTCGCGCCCAGATAGGCCCCGGAGACGGCGCAGGCCATGGCCCCCAACGTGTCCCGGTCGCCGCCGTTCAGAGCCGCACAGAAGAGACAGTCCTGGAAGGAATCCGGGTGGCGCACGAAGCAGTAGAGGGCGAACGGTAGCGACCGATGAACGGACACGCCCTGCCCAAGCTCACGCGCTGCTCTCGAGGGGTGAGCGCCCGCCTCGACCAGGTCTAGCACGCTAGCCAACCTACACCTCATCTCCGACGTCCGAGCCGTATCCAGCAGTTGTTTCAGGAAGACATCGACTGGAAGAGCCTCCCCAGGATCCAGCTGCACAGCCTGCGCCACAGCCCGGGCCTGCACCGCGGCACCATCGATCCCCAGGGGATGGGCGTGGGTCACCGATGCCGACACCTCCGCCTTCCGGTAGAGATCCGATGCGTCGTGGAAGAGGAGTCCGAGCGAGACAATGCGCATGGCAGCCCCGTTGCCGAACGAGCCTTCGCCGCCATAGAGCGTCTGGGCCACTTCGGGATACGTCACTCCCTCGCGCTCCACCCTGGAGAAGACGGTGGGCGGCCCTGAGGCGTATCCTCGCCAGGGCTCGCGCCGATAATTCGCCCGGAATGTGTCACCCAGATGCTGCTGGTCGAGCCCGCCGACCTCGACCAGTGACTCGGCCAGGCCAATGGCCATCGCCGTGTCGTCGGTGTAGACGAGTGTCTGCCTATCCGCCACCTCCGAGAGCAGTTCGCTCTTTGTGGGGCGACGGAACGCCAGCTCCCCGATGGCATCACCCAACGCACTACCGACCATCCCGCCGACGAACTTGTCCTGCAAATCAACCCGATTCGGCATATGGGGCGACACCTCCCGTTCTCGATCCACTCCCAGATGCAGTGACCTGTCCCGAATCAAGGCCACCCTACGATCCGACGCTCACTTGACCCCGACGCTGAAGAACCTGTCCTCATCGAACTTGAGATCCGCGTACTCCCCTGACTGGCTACGCCACTTCAACGTGAATCCCCAGCCGTGCCAGACCCAGACAGAGACGGTACGCTCGCTTTCGTCGCTTCCCTCCAGCACAATCAACTCCTGGGCTCCATCGCCGTCAACATCGCCCAGCTCCACCTCGCAGATGGGGCGCGCGACTGCGGAGCCGCCCCACAGCGTGCGATATTCACCCCCGCGATAGCCAACGATGAACGGACGGCTGCGAGGCGTCTGCTCCTCTTCCGAGTCCGGAGACTCAAGACCATCAAGGCCGGGCTTCCACAGGGCGAGCAGCAACTCATTGCGTCCGTCATCGTTAGGGTCGCCAACCGCCAGATCAACCACGCGCCAGTCCCGTGGGCTCCGCCACACCTCGACACCGTCCTCGTAGATGACCACCTCTTCGCTCACTCTCCGCACGTGTTCGGGACGACCGTCACCGGTAAGATCGATCGAATCGCCCCAGAAGAGCCCGGATGGCGTCGGCTGGGGAGCCTGTGAAGCCGCCTCGACGGGCGCACATCCCTCCTCATGGCAGGTGAAGCGCAAGCGGTGTGGCGAGGGCTCCACCCTCCCCAGAAGGGAGTCCCCTTCCTCGGCCGTCATCAGCCGGGGGCGAGGTCCGGCCCACACCGGGATCGCCTGAACCGCCCGGAGACCCTCTTGGTCGAAGAAGGCACGCAGCGCCAGACCGCGCCCTGTCTCTCCATGCTGCTGATCAAAGACGAAGTTGCCGAGGCTGAAGGCTACGGCCCCTCGTCCGCCGATCTCGAAGGTCTGCACCACGTGAGGATGGTGACCGACTACCAGATCGGCGCCGGCGTCGAGAAGGGCCTGAGCGGCGTCGCGTTGAGCCGGGTCGACCCTCGTCTGGTACTGGTATCCCCAATGGACAGAGATCACCAGCGCGTCGACGTCGTTGGCGACGGCCTCAACGGTCGCTATCGCTCGCTCCCGATCCCATCGCGCCACGGTCCATCCTCCGTCGCGCAGATCGGACCGCGAATCAGGCAGCGCATTGAAGGCCACGAGCGCCATCCGCACCCCCCTTACGTCCCGCACCAGAGGTTGTAGGGCGGCCTCGGCGTCTGGGCCCGCGCCGACAACGGCGATGCCCGCCGTCTGCAGATGTGAAACCGTTTCCTCAAGCCCCTCGGGCCCCAAGTCGAGCGCGTGGTTGTTGGCCAATCCCAGCACGGTGAAGCCCGCGTCGCTTGACTCCGTGGCCGCCGACGGCGGCGCGTGGAGAATAAACTCCGACTCCTTCGCATGGGAGTGATGGCCTTCTGGATCGTCGACAATGACGGACTCCAGATTGCCCACGACCACGTCGGCCGTGCGAAGCCAGCATCGGACGTCGTCGAAGACCTTGCCCGACACATCGCGCCCGACCATAACGTCGCCGAGCGCGATCATCTCGACCGCCGACTCACCGCTCGCGAGCGGTTCGCCACTGCGCAGATAGAGCCACGGATAGGGCGATAGGTCGGGAAGGTTCTTCTCTGCCGCGCCACGGACGATGGTCAGGGTAAGGAGGGTGACGAGAAGAAGGGGAAGAGGGAAGGTCAGGCGCGGCACAGACGAGAGAGGGGGATCCAGAGGGCCCTCTGAGACGTCGTTTCCCTCGCTCACCCTCTCCTGTGCTCCCCTCGGCCTCATCCTACTGCCACTCGGGCGGCTGCTCCGCGCAGACAGCGCGGGTGACCAGCCAGCGTCCCTGCTGGTTTCGCTCCAGGGTGTAGGTGACGTCCAGCGTGTAGGGACCCCGCCGGGATGCGGGCTTCTCGCCGGAGCTCGGTGCCTGACCCCGGTATAGGGCATCTTCCCACGTCTCGCGCAGCGTGACCACAGCCAGGTCCCCCGACTGACGATCGAAGGAACGGAAATCGACGCCCTTCAGCTCGCGGCCCTGATGCTGATTGTCCTCTCGCAGAGCCATCACCTCAGAGCTCAACTCCTCTCGCACTTCCTCGCCACACGTCAACTGTCCAGGTTCCAGGTACCAGAACGCGCTGACAACCGATTTCTGGAAGCTGAACACGGCCGCTCTCAGAGCCGCGTGCTCACCCTCCTCGACGAAGAAGCTGGCGATCCACTCGGGCCGCTCTGGAGCCTCGTCGGTGTCCAGCAACTCCCGCCACTTCTCGTCCGTAAGCCGATCCTCGGCCGGCCAGCGGAACTCGTAGTAGGAGAAGACACCCCCCTTTGCCACCTGAAGGGTGACGGAGCCATCCTCCTCGATGAGCGGTACCACGGCGTGGAGCTGGTCGATGCGTCCCACGCCGACCTCCAGTACGACAGGATTCGCTGACCCATCGCCTTCCGGATCCGGGTCGGTCGCCACGTCGGCGATCACGGCCGCCTGCGGCTCTTCCTCGGGCATGGTCTGACCGCCAATGCCCTCCTGTCCCTCCGGCTTATCCGCAGCGGCCATGGTCAGGTGCTCCAGCTCTCCGCCGTAGAAGCGAATCGTCTCGTACTCCTCCTCGCTCAACGGCTCCCCGCGCAGCTCCTTCTCCGCCATCACCTGGAAGGAACGTACCAGGTCACCCAGTCGCCGCAAGCTCTCGTCATCCTGCTCAGTCAGCATTCCCCGCTTTCCCAGACCGTCCCGCGTCATGGTTGTCAGCGCGGCCAGCCGCGCGTAGAACTCGGGCACCGGTTCGACATACCCCTTTGGAGGCGCGGGCGGCGGCGGGGGCGGCCCTCCGCCCAGCTCGGCGTAGGCCTGCTTGGCGTAGAGAATTGTGTCGTGCTTCAGCTCCGCCCAGCTTCCCAACACCGCGTTCAGCTGCTTGTCCAACCACGCCGTCGACTGCATGAAGGCCGGGTACCCCTGACCTGGCTCGTCGAGCAGAGGGTGGAAACAGTAGAGCCACGAGTTGTAGAGGGTCCCCGTCCACTCCTCCACGCTGAGCCCCGACAGCCAGTCACGGACTTCGCTCATCTGCTGCGGGTATTTGTCGTAATCCGTCTCGCCGGTCTCCTCCAAGATCTGATAGGCCCGCTCGGAGCCCATCGCGGCCGGGATGTCGAGCCCGTTGGGGAGACCTCGCCGATCGGGCGGCTGCTGCTTGCCTACGTTTCGATACATCAACTGGCGGAAGATGAAGGCATCGGGGACGAAGCGCTGCCCCATGAAGCGCAGCCCCTTCGTTTCCTCCTCGACGTCCTCCCAGTCCCCGATGACCATACCCAGGATGCGCGGCGGTGGCAGCTTTTGGGCTTCCGCAATGAACTGATCGAGCAGCACCTCGTCGGTCAGACGGTCGAGTGTGGGTCCTTCACCGTATACCTGACCGAGGACATTGCCATATTGGAGCACAGTGAGATCGTCGCTGCGCCCCACGAAGAAGGCCGTGGGGCTGTAGAGATCCGCCCAGACCTCCATCGCCGGGCGATCGTTGACCTGGCTGGTGCGGAGCGCGTGGACCAGGAGGAGGGCCGATCGGGTCTCGGCGCGGCCAGCCTGGGGATCTCTGGTCTTCAAGCGGAAGGTCATGCGCCCGTACCACATCATGCTCTTGAAGTAAGCCTTCAACGCGTCGCTCTTGGTGTAGTGACCGCGGGGCGCATACTGGGTATAGTCCTCACCGTGCTCCAGAGTGGGGAAGACGGGCGACGGTGCAACCCGAGACGCCTCCTCGATCGCGCCGAGTTGCTCGTCGACCAACCCGGTCACATAGCCCGGCACCCGGACGTCGTCCTCCAGTAGCTTGCTGCCCACCCCGACGAAGGCCACCGTCCGACGAGCAGCCTCCTCCCAGCCAGTTCCTTTCAGCGCCTGGTGAAGCTCGTCGGTGCGGGTGAGCATCGCGCGGTTCAACTGGCGGAGCAGAGGGATGAAGTACTCCACTTCGGCCGTGCGCAGTACCTTGTCGAAGAGAAGGTGGTAAACGTGGAACAGCGAGTCACTGGTCACGAAGATCGGCACGTTATCGTAACGAGCCCGCTCGTAGAGGGTGAAGAACTCCCTCTCATCCCCAGGACTGACCACAAAGCCATCGCTGGCCAAGCGATCCCGCTGTATTTGGGAAAGGAGGAAGCGGTTTCGCACATTGTTCAAATCCGGGGCAATCTCCTCGTGATGAATGACCGGCTCGGCTTTCACCGCCGGCTTTTCGAAGGAAGCAAAGACGAGTTCCCCGTCCCCCGACGGGGTGGAGGTAGGAGAAAGCGGAGTGGCCGTGGCGGCGGGAGTGTCCGTCGCCGCCTCCGGCGCATCGGTGGGCGTGTCAGTCGGCGGACTCGTCGCAGTCGACCTTGGCTCGGCGGTCGGCGTCGGACCGCAGCCTCCCAGCGCGGCAGAGAGCGCGACCAAGACAGGCAGAAGCATTCTTAACAGGCCGGTCCGTTCCATGGCAGCTAACCTCCTCATGACCCGCAGTTGGATATGAGACGCCCCGACAGCGGACTTCTGAATGGGATCCGACACAGACGAGTATAACGAACTAGCTGCAGAAGTCAATGCATGCCCCCTAGGCTGGTTGCCGGGTTTGACGCTGGATCTGCCGTGTGCTAGAATGCAGAAACGTTTGGAGAGGATCGTAACCATGCCTGAGAAGTCTGACAAGTCCATCTATCTCGATCACTCAGCGACCACGCCAGTCGACCCGCGGGTCGTGGAGGCGATGGCACCTTATTGGAGTGAGGTGTTCGCCAACACCGAGTCTTCCCACGCCTTCGGGCGCGAGGCCGCCAACGCACTGGAGGGCGCTCGCCAGACCGTCGCCGATGTACTGGGCTGCCGTCTTTCCGAGATTGTGTTCACAGGCTCGGGCACCGAGGCCGACAACCTGGCACTGCGAGGTGTAGCGTTGGCCGCTCGCGAGGCAGGGCACGGGAGTCACATCGTCACCACCCCCGTCGAGCATCACGCCGTGGGGCGCACTGCCGACCAGTTGCGGAGCCTGTTTGGGTTCGAGGTAACCCGCGTGCCTGTAGACAGACACGGGCTCGTGAACCCAGACGATATTTCGACCGCCATCCGCCCTCAGACAGTATTGGTGAGCGTGGTCATGGGCAACAACGAAGTTGGCACGGTGCAGCGGATGGTTCAGATCGGGCGGATCTGCCGCGAGAAGGACGTCCCGTTCCACACCGACGCTGTTCAGGTGCCAGGTCGGCTTCCGTTGGAACTCGACGAGATGAACGTAGATCTGATCACTCTGTCCGCCCACAAGTTTCACGGCCCAAAGGGCATCGGGTTGCTCTACGTCCGACGTGACACCGACCTGATCCCGCCGATCACCGGGGGCGACCACGAGCGAGGGCGCCGCCCTGGCACTGTGAACGTCGCCGGCGCCGTGGGGCTGGCGACCGCTCTACAGCTGGCGGAAGAAGAACGGACGAAAGAATATGTCCGCTTACGATCCCTGCGGGACAGGCTTATCGAAGGGATCCTGGCACGCGTGCCGGACAGCCGGCTCACTGGCCATCCGACCCATCGGCTGGCCCATCACGCGAGCTTCGTGTTCCTGGGCGTGGAGGGCGAATCGATCGTTCAGGCGCTCGATATGGAAGGAATCGCCGCCAGCTCGGGGGCAGCGTGCGCGGAAGGCGAGGTGGAACCTTCGTCTGTGCTCGAAGCCATGGGAGTTCCACCTGAGTGGGGGGTCGGGAGCCTCCGCCTCACGCTCGGCAGGCGTAATGATGAGAAGGATATAGACCGCGTTCTGGATGTGCTGCCCGGCATCATATCACGATTGCGAGGCCGGGAATGACTGACCCGTCGCAAGTCGCAGTCGCGCTGAGCGGGGGGGTGGACAGCGCCGTCGCAGCGGCGCTCCTTGCGGAGCGTGGGTACGAACTCAGCGCGATGACCCTTCGCCTGCGAGGGGGGCGGGATGGGAGCGCTGTACCGACCCCCGAAGCTATAGATCGGGCGCGTGCCATCAGCGAACAAATTGGCATCCCGTTTCGATTGATCGACGCCCAACGTGCCTTCCAGAGAGACGTTGTCGACTATTTCATCGCCGAGTATGCTGCCGGTCGAACGCCAAACCCGTGTATCCCCTGTAATCGTCTGGTTCGCTTTGGGCTGCTGATGGAGTGTGCCCTGGCAGAGGGAGCCGACAATTTGGCCACAGGACACTACGCACGCGTGGACCAAGTCGACGGACGCTACCGGCTCTTGCGTGGTCGGGACGCGGTCAAGGACCAATCGTACTTCCTCCATACTCTGACCCAGAAGCAACTGAGGCACGTCCTCTTCCCTCTAGGCGAACTGAAGAAGGAGGCCGTTCGCGACATCGCCAGGAGGAACGGCCTGCCCGTGGCAGACCGGGCTGAGAGCCATGACATCTGCTTTCTGGGGAATGGGGACTATCGCCGATTTCTGGCCAAGCATGCTCCGGGCGCGCTGAAGCCGGGACCGATCCGCGACAGCGAGGGCCGTCTGGTGGGCCGGCACCGGGGGCTTGCCGCGTATACGATCGGGCAGCGAAAGGGCCTGGGGATCTCGGCGTCGGAGCCATTCTATGTCATCGGCATCAGGCCAGAGGAGAACGCCCTCATCGTTGGAACAGCAGCGGAGCTAGGAGCGGGCGGCTGTCTGGTGGAGAAGATGCATTACATCAGTGGACAGAAACCAGCGACTGTCTTCCGTGGTGAAGCGCAGATTCGCTATCGAGCCCAACCGGCCCCCGTCACCGTACAGCCTCTGCCGGGCAACCGAGCTCAAGTGCGCTTTGACGCGATGCAGCGGGCCATCACGCCCGGCCAGTCTCTGGTACTGTACAGGGGTGACGTCGTGTTGGGTGGCGGTACGATTTGTGAAGCTCAAAATTCTATGCTATAATTGACTAGTCATGAAAGATCGAACTCAAGAGGAGGTCGGAGCGGATCTTCCTCTATCGTCGCAGCCAGAGGTAAGCGAAGAGTCGTCTGCAGAGCGGCGCGCACGCCGCTGGTTCATCGCCGGCGCGGTCATCGCCGCCCTGCTCCTGATGGGCCTGGTTGTGGTGATGGTCTTCCTCTCAATCAACGCCTATCAAGCGGCAAGAGCAGATGTTGGGCCGAGTCCTGGCGGCGTTGTGGTCGCGCTACTGCGCGATGCAGCCATCGTGTTCGTGGCGTTCGAGACCTTGATCATCGGGGTGCTGCTGATCATCTTGATGCTACAGCTTCAGTCGCTAATTGTATTGCTGAGAGATGAGATCAGGCCCATGCTCGAGGCGGCAAATGAAACGATGACAACAGTGCGGGGCACGACCAAGTTTGTCAGCCATAACGTGGTATCGCCGGTGATGAAGTGGTCGAGCAATCTGGCCGGTGCACGTCGCGTCCTTAGGGAGATCACCCGGCTGCGCAAAGGCGACGACGGGACCTAGTTCGATTAGATCGTTCGCGCTTGGCACGAAGGAAGAGGAGGTATTCGATGAGCAACAATAACGGTAGTGAGTTCGGTGCGTTCTTCTCTGGCTTCTTGATGGGCGGATTGGTGGGTGCAGCGGCGGCGCTGCTCTTGGCCCCTCAGTCGGGAGAAGAGACACGAGAGGAAATCCGGAAGCGAAGCACTGAGCTTCGCACGCAAGCAGAAGAGACCTTGACCGAAGCCCGCGCTAAGGCCGAGGCCGTCGCCGCGGACATCAGGCGCCGCGCAGAGGAGACCCAGCGCCGCAGTCAGAAGGTTCTGAAGGAGGCGCAGGAGCAGATGACGAAGGCGGTCGAGGAGACAAAGCGGGCTGCCCAGGAGGTCGCAGAAGAAGCGCCAGCTGAGGGAGAAGCAGAAGCCGCTTAGACGAGCTGGACCGAGAACACAAGAGCGCAGGCCGGGAAGAGCCCGGTGAAGCTGTGGCGGGTAAAGGGTGCCTGCGCTGGCGCCGCCAGCCAGGGACAACGCGGGACCTGCTTCGCTGAGAGGCTGCCGGGCGGCATCCCCCCGATGGCCTTACAATGGATTGGCAGGGTCTTTGCCTAAGCGCCCTGGCCAGGGAAAAGACGTCCCTTCATCCCGAAGGGACGTTCGCCTTTCTGTGCGGGGGGGTCACTCGGCGGCACCGACGCGCTGCAGCGCCTCTGGCAGACGAGCCAGCACATCTCCGGCCACCATTCCCACCGCGCCAGCCCTCTCACGCGCCAGTTCGCCGGCCAACCCATGGACATACGCCCCCGCCGCCGCCGCCTCGAAGGCCGCGACGCCCTGTGCCCGCAGGGCAGCGATCGTGCCAGCGAGCACATCGCCAGTGCCGGCCGTCGCCAACCCAGAATTGGCGAAGGGTTCAAGGGCAGTCCTCCCATCCGGTCCGGCTACGACCGTATACGCACCCTTCAACACGATGACCTGCCCCCACTCAGCAGCCGACGACCGAGCGACTTCCAGTCGGTCCTTCTGCACGTCGGCGACGGAACCGCCCGTCAGACGGGCCATCTCGCCTGGATGAGGCGTAAGGATACTGCCAGGGGGGAGTCGCTCAGGACCACGGTCCATCTCGGATAAGATATTCAGTCCATCGGCATCCACCACCAGGGAAGGAAGGTCGTGGCGGACCGGCGCATTCGCCTCGCCGCTCAGAAATCCCAACGATCGCCGCTTCTCACCGCCTCCCAGTAGCCTATCGATGAAGGTCGCGGTCTCTTTCTGGTGACCGAGACCTGGGCCTACCAAGAGCGCGTCGTATCCCTCTAGCTCGTTCCGCAAAACGTCGGCCCCGTCTGCACTGAGCACTCCCATGGCGTCAGGAAGCAGCACGTAGGTCGCCTCCGCCAAGCGAGACGCAACGACCCTGTGAATCGCTCCTGGCAAGGCCACGGTGACCAAGCCAGCCCCCGCCCGGGTTGCCGCAGCACCGGCCAGGTAAGCTGCACCGGTGTAGTTGACCGAGCCAGCGACGACCATGGCTTTGCCGAAGGTGCCCTTGTGCGCATCGAGCGGACGGAGAGGGAGCCAGTCGCGGACCATCGCCGGAGTGACCACCTCCAGGGTGACATCCTCCGACAAAGCCGGGTCGATGCCGATGTCGGCTACCAGCAACTCGCCAACCGCTCCAGCACCCGGGAAACGGAAGTGCCCGACCTTGGGATAGGCGAACGTAACCGTAAGATCAACAGGTATTGCTAGCTCGTCAAGCTCACCAGTCTCGTATGCCAGCCCCGTCGGGCCGTCTACGCCGACGACGAGAATCCCTTCGGCTCCACCCAGCACCGGGCGGGGAATCAGAGGCTCAAGAGCGCCAGCGGAGGGTCGTCTGCGGTCAGCGACAATCGGGCGGACGACAGCCAGCATATCAGCGAGCTTGCCCCGTAAGGGCAACCGCGTACCCGTCCCTAACAGCGCATCTACCAAGATGTCGACCTCAGCAACCAGTTCTCGGAGTCTCTGCCATTCTTCGTCGTCTGTGGCAGAGACGGCGCGCACATCTCCCTCCAGGACCAGACGGAAGTTGTCGTCCTCAACGGGGTTGCGTTCCTTGTACAGGTAGCAGGTTACGTGAGCACCCGCTTCGCTGAGATAGCGCGCCGCTACCAGTCCATCGCCACCGTTGTTGCCCGGGCCGACCATAACTAGCGCTCGCTTGTCGCGTACGCGTCGCCTCGCGGCAATCGCCTGGGCAACCGCCCTACCGGCCTGCTCCATCATCGCCGAGTAGGAATGCCCGTTAGCGTCTGCGTCAGCTTCGATGCGCTGCATCTCATCCACGGTGACGACCTTCATCGCTCCCTCCCGTTCATGCACGCCTGGCTGTCATTCAAACAGAAAAGGGCACACGTTGATGTGCCCTGAGCAGCGAACTTGGTCAAAGGCGAGGACCTGCGCCCCATACGCGAGTACCCCAGGCAGGACTTGAACCTGCAGCCCTCGGATTAGAAGTCCGATGCTCTATCCAGTTGAGCTACTGGGGCTCTGTCTCACAAGCATTCTAACCCGAGGGCACCCCGCTGTCAAGCAATCGGCCTGGCAGGGGACTTCAGGGTTGGCGATTAATCGTGTCGTATGCCTGCACAAAAAAGCGAAGCGCCACGACAGCAATCGTGGCGCTGATCGTCGAAGCCGCGGACAGCTATCGAACGGGCCGAATCCCCTTGTAGACTCGGCGTCCGGCTAACGTCCGGAGGATCCGCTCAGGATACCGTCCCGTAATGCTGCCCAGCTCCCTGGGCGTCAGGGGCTTGTTACCTCCGGCCAGGAACGCCCGAAAGACCGCGTCAATCAACGGCAGGCCGTCGTTGATGTAGTCATCCTGTTGACTACAGTGGATGCGCAAGACATGCTGCAGACCGTTCACGCGTCGTACTTCGCCCGTTCTATCGTCAATCCAGTCGATCTTCTCTTCGGCGTCAAACTCCCGTCCGAAAGCCTCTCGGTGCTCCTTGCAGAGGTGAGATCGGAGTTCAACGCTGATATCGAGGTCCTTCCGCTCCCACCAATCATAGTCAATGTGAAAAGGGGTATCCAGGGTCGGCCTCACCAGTTCTCGGAGCGATGCCGGAATCGTCATCTCAGCCATAGCTAGAACCTATGCTCCACTCGAGCCGGTGTGCAGCACCCAATAATTGTCCCCCACCGGAGCGTACCTGTCGCTGGTAACCAGCACCTCAAGCAAGGGACCCGGTGGGGTGCGCATCATGACGTTTGCCGCGCTATATAGCGTCGCCGCGTGGACGTTGCCCTGCGGGCTGAGCTTAACCAGCTCTGGGAACACCTCCTCAACGACCTGGGCGAGGGACAGGTCCTCCTTTCGAACGCGCTTCCACAGCTTCTCCAACCCCTCCAGATCGGCGGTCGCCAGCACCATAAGCTCATCATAATCGCACGCGATCTCTTCCTTGTGCATCTCAAAGACAAGACTACCTTGCCTGAGCATGGCCACGCGGACCCACTCCCTCCGCCCTCGCCGATTACGAGGCGAAACGATGACCTCATCCGGCCCGTCACCGCGCGAGATCTCCAGATAGGCCCCCACGGGAATGTCGTTGTCCCGGTACCACTCCTTCAGCCCATAGACGTAGCGCCCTTTCTGGACCACCCAACCCGGCATCTCCTCGCCGGTGTCTCCGTCGACGAGAGTGAACCGGATGCGATCCGTGCGCGCAGACGGAAAGACGTGTGACAATCGATTCGAGAGCGGAAGGGTGCCACACCTCCAGTGGGGGTAGATGAGCACGATCTCCACCGGTTCCGAAACCTCACGTGGAGGCTCGAGATCAGACCATTCGTCATCCAGCTGACGCTCCAGGGACCGCATCTCACTCGTCAGCAACGGCGGCTCGTACGCCAGAGGCTCATACTCGAGGTAGATCGGGGTCTCCTTAATCGATTCCGGCTCCAGTCGATTCAGGTACCAGAGCACCTCCCCAGCCGGCCCGACCTCATCGAACCGCTCATCCTGCTGAAGCGCGTAGTTCAAGGAGAAGATGCGCAGCTGAGGCGAGATGTCTTCGGGTAACTCAACGTCGCCCAGGAGCGCCTCGGTGGGTAGAGGGCCTCCATCAGCCACGTCGAGCACCGCCTCCGCCAGGTTCAAATGGCCTGCGTGCACCTCGACCAACAGATCCCGCCGGAACCATTTATCCGCCAAGCGGATAAAATCGGTTTCCGACTCGAGGCGTTCCTCGAGTTTGTCCTCAATTAAGGGCGTGTACGACGAGGCCAGTTCCTCAGGCGAACGGAGCTCCTCCGTACCCGCAGCGCCTGACTCGGTTTGGTTGAGCGGATGCCCGTTCTCAAATTCAGCCGCGAACTCCCGCTCCTCCCCGCCGTCAAACCTGACCTTGATCACCTTGAACGGATCATATTCCGGGTTATGACCAGGCCGAACAGCTACAACCTCACCCGAGCGGTAATCGAGCGCCGGGAAGACCACGCGCTCGCCAGGCTGATAGCTTTCCTTCGGGCGGTAGGGAGTTCCCTTGGAAAGCGCACGCTCTATGACTGCCTTCTCCTGGCGCGCATGGTGCACGACCAATGCATGAGACAACTCCTCCGTGGAACGGGGGAGTTCGTCCTCAACCAGCAGAGTGCTCAGATACTGAAGATCCTCAGAGGTGATCGCGTAGTCGGCCCAGTAGTCCGAAGTCTGAGTCTGCCTTCGAATCAACTTGTGATTTCCTCCGTGTGGTTCATCAAGACAACAGCGCGAATTATACCATCTCCAGGCCGTTTGACAAATGTATTCATTTGAAGGACACTGTTCAGAGGCAAAGGAGGTCGCCGATGAAACGAGAATCATCACGCTTCTCAAATCTGACCACAATATACACCGCTGCAGGCCTCATCAGAGCACAGGTGATCAAGGCCAAGCTGGAAGCAGCGGGTATCCCCGTGCTCTTGGACTACGAGAGCGTTGGTCCGGTCATCGGCATCACCGTAGACGGGCTGGGGGAGGTGCGAGTCCTGGTGCCCAGGAATCACGCTGAGAGGGCACGCCATCTGATCGAGGAGGAATCTGGCCCCTAGCGCGTCGCGGGCGCTGCGAGCGGCGCGAGGACAACTACAGGCGTTGCCCGCTTCGGAAAAAGGAATGCGTTAGCTGTCGCCTTGCTGCGAGCATCCCCACGCGGTCCAGAAGCTCAGAAAGCTCAACCGGCTTGGACAGATAGTCGGTCGCCCCCGCTACCAGGGCCTTCGCGCGGGTCTGCGCGTCTGTCTCCGCGGTGAGAACGATCACCGGCATCCGTGCAAGGCGCTCCTCGGCGCGGATCCGACTAAGAAGCCCCAATCCGTCCAGGCCGGGCACGTTCAGATCAAACAACAACAAATCCGGGACGGGGATTCTGCCGTTTGCGGCAGCTGCCAGGCGCTGCCAGCACGCCTCGCCGTCGCCATAGGCCTCCACCCGGCACCCGTGGCTTGTGAGAATACTGTCCAGCGTGTTTACCATGGCCGAGCTATCGTCAAGAATCAGAACATAGGCAGGCACTACCGCCTCCGCAGAGTGAGTGCGTCGCAGTCAGTCGACGTAAACAGCACAGGAGACGATAGAAGTCTATCAGGAGAGAGGAGGAGAATCAAGAGGACTTTCGTACCATGTCCAGATCCTCTTCGAGTTGCTCCAAAGGGGGCAACTCGTCAAGACTCTGGAGTCCGAAGTGCTGCAGGAACTCCGCGGTCGTCCCGTAGAGGAACGGACGCCCGACCCCGTCGGCACGACCCACGCGATCCACCAGACCGGCACTCAGAAGCGTGCGCAGAACACTGTCCGACCCAACGCCGCGAATCTCCTCGATCTCCGGACGTGTGATCGGCTGACGATAGGCTACGATTGCCAGGGCCTCGAGCGCAGCCTGCGAGAGATACACGCGCGCCTCCAGCCCAAGGAAGCGCTCGACGTAAGGAGCGGCCTCCGGCGCCGTAGTGAGCTGCACACGGCCGTTTACCCGCTGCAGCCGCAGGCCGCTTCCATCGTAGTTTCCTGCCAGGGCATCGAGGGCTCGTTCGATCTGACCCGGGGTAACCTCCAATGCCTCCGCCAGACGATGGGCGGAGACCGGCTCTTCAGCCACGAAGAGTACACTCTCCACCCGTGCCGTCAGACTCAGATGCCCCTGCTCGTTCTCCACAGGATGGCTAGAACGGACCGCCTTCCGTATCGCTCCCTCCGCTTGGCTCCGGTTCTTCCGACGGACCAACTGAAGGCTCTGTCACAGTTGCCGGCGGGGCCTGACGCACCGCTTCGATGTTGACCTTGGGCGGACGGGCCAGCCTGAGGCCCATCTTCTCCTCGACCACGCGGCGAATCGTCTCTACAATTCTCTCGGCCTTGCCCGGCAGCCCTGCCTCGGCTGCTATCTTGGCATCGACTTCAACCACGACACCCTTCCCCTTAGCGGAGACCTTGGGTTTCGCCTGCAGCACCTCGGGAAGCTGGTTGAGCTCGCCCTTGAGTTGGTCAGCGACGGAGGCGATGCTGAGCGTCACCTCGCCCCCGGCCGCTTGCTCTACACTGATCGATTGGGGCGCGGGTCGCCTCACCTCAAGAACGATGAGGAGAATACCTACGAGATCTATGACTAGCGCCAGAAGGATACCGACAGGCAAGCGGAATTCGGGTCTGACGCGCGCAAAGAAGTCCGCCATCCCCCTGGCCTGCTGCGCGAGCACACGCAGCGTCTGCACCGGCACCACAAACGCAAAGGAGCACAGAACCATCACGACGAGCAGCAGAATCACCAGTACGATACGGTTGAACGTGTTCATCGTCTAGCCCTCCTGTTGAGTGCGTGAGATGTCGGACATCTCCTCCAGACGGGAAGCTGGCCGGCCTGCTGGCCGAGCGTGCACTTGATTATAGCACCCGCCCCCGCTTTGGGCAATATGGCACTCATCAGCGAAAGATCCACCTCGAGACAAGAACCAGGAGAGCCAGGCTAATTGCGCTCATGCCCCCCCCTACCGCCAGGCTGACCGGACGAAAGACGAAGACGATCTGGTGCTCTCCCGGTTCCAGAGCGATGGTCCGGAAAAGCAGATCGGCCCGGCATACCGGCACCCGCTCGCCATCGACTATGCCCCGCCACCCGGGATGCCACGCATCGGTCAGGACCAAGTAGCCCGGTTCGTCCAGCTCTACTTCCACAACCACCCGTTCCGCCAAATACTCGGTAATCGTCACATCCACAGAGCCAGCTCTGTCCGACCCGACAGCAGAATCGGAGGACATCGTCCATCCGAGGTCCTGAGTGCGACACGGAGGATCGTCAGCGTGCACGATGAGCTCCGAGACGGGATCGAAAGCGGGTTCCTGCATCCCCCGCAGAGCCCGCTGGTCACTGGCCACCACCCGAGCTCTGGGAACGACAAACGCCCTTGGCAAGACATCCAGGTTTTCGTAGATCTTGACATCGCCAGAATGGACCAGACGGAAGCGACCTCGATCCGATACCACCAGCGATTGGAAGCTCCCAGTCCGCTCGTCGATAAGACTCATGCCACGCACAACCCACCTCCCCTCAGGGAGCGTCGCCTCCAGTGTGATGGTCAGCGGCGCACTGGGCTCCGCCCAGCGCAGGCGGTGTGCCGAGCAATCCGCTTCTCCTTGATCGGTGGCTGTCCTGGGCACCTGTTCCCCTGCGCGCAACTCGAAGGTACGGACGGTCCCATCGTCAAACCTGACGCTCACGACGCCCACTGCCAGTCCCTCGGGGAGCTCCACTGCTCCCTCAAGGTGAGACACTAGGCCCACCGCCGTGGCCTCGAATCGAGGCACATGTGGCACTTGTGCCTTCTCTCGCTCCGATAGCCTCACCTCATGCTCCAGATCGTAGAAGACATCGGCGATCCAGGCGTCCCGCAGCTTGTCCGTCACCAGATACTGCACGTTGAACAGACTCAGCCAGCGCCCGTCAGGCAGTGAGGCCAAGTTCTCCCGCAGGCGACCGTCAATTGAGACATCCTCCACCGGCAGAAGGAGCCGCTGCAGCATCACGTAGCGCTCCACCGGGAGCACACCGCCGTCATAGCCGTCCACCGCCGGCACCCTGAAGGCGAGCGGCAGATTGGGATTGGCGATCTCCTTCTGCTTGGTGGCAACCACAAACTCGTACAGCTGCTCAGCCGTGAGCTGGGGCCCGTAGATGGTCTCGATCAAGGAGAGATCGCCAGGATCGAAGGTGGTGTCGGACATGCTCAGAAAACGTCCTCCAGGCGCGACGTCACGGGGTTCGGGATCCACCAGATGAGCAAGGGCCGGGCGGAAGCTGGTGAAGGCCTGAGGAGCCGTTGCCCGAGCGTGTGGAAGCACGAGGCTCGCCAAGCAGAGCTCGGCAATCAGCGTTGCCAGCAGAACAAGAACCACCAGACGCGGCGCTCGCCCGGCAGCCAGAAGCATCCCGACCACCGCAACCGCCGTAACCATCCACGCCACGACGTCCACCGACCCCAGGCCCTGTCCCTCGCTCCACCAGGCCCCCCCGACAGCCCAAAGGATCAAGATCAGCAGGGCGACGACCACAGCCAGAACAGGGCCTTTTCTGAGATGCTCACCCCTCCAGATCGTTTCGACACCCCGTCCAGCGCAGGCAGCCGCACCGACGACATAGAGCGCCAACCAGCGCGCCGGCACGCGGAAATGAGCGAAGCCCGGAATGTAGCGCGCAAAAAGCAAGTAGAGCGGATTGTAGAGGCCAAGTGCGAAGAAAAGGCCCACACACGTGAGTACGAGGAGACCCACGTCGACAGACTGACTGTGGAACGGGACGGTCGAGCGCTGCTCCCGGCGACGACAAACGGTCACCGTCAGTCCGACAATTGCCAGGGCGAGGCCAGCGATGCCAAGGTAGGCGACGTGCTCGATGTCGTCTGGGGGAACGGCACGGGCGAACCGAGGCAAGAGGGCACGCCCGACATCCAACGGAGACAGAGAGAAAGAGACACGCTCGCTAAGCGGGAGCCCCCGGGCGCGCACTGACCGCTGCGCCAGCTCCCAGGTCGGTGCGATCTGCACCGCCGCCAGCCCTGTGCCAACCGCCACCGTGAGGCCGAAGAACGTGGCCCGTCTGAGTGCGGTGCGCCAGTCGCGGTTGCGAAGCGCAAACCAGAGCGCCGGCCCAATACCGTAGGCCGCCAACCCGAACAGCGAGATGAACGCCGTCTGGGTATGACCAGCGAGCACCACCAATCCAATGAGAGCCGCAACGCCGAAGAAAGCTTTTCTACGACTGGAGGCCCGCGACCGGGAATCAGAGAGCTGGTCGTACAGCATCAACATGAGGGGCAGCCATGCCAGGCCCTGCAGCTGATTGACGTGCTCGGCTTGAGTACCCAGGTAGCCACTCAGCGAGAATACGGCTCCCACAGCCCATGCGCCAAGGCGTCCGAGACGCAGGGAGCTGCGCCCCCAAAGGTAGGCGTTAAGCGCGGCCAGGCACAAGTGGAGGACAATCGTCAAGTGCACGGACCGGTCCGCCGGAAACAAGAGCCACAGAGGCCAGTTGAGAGGGTAGAAGAAACCCACCTGGCTATTGGCCAGGAAGGGGGCGCCCATAAAGAGAAAGGGGTTCCACAAGGGTAGTCGGCCAGCCCTGATCGCGCGCGTCGCCTCTGCCCAGTAGGGGTAGAAGTACGTGAAAACGTCTCCTCCCGCCAGGACCCGGCCGGCAGGGCCGATCCGCCAGAAGAAGCCGACGACAAGGAGCCACAGAAACAGGACGGCAACCACGTCCCGTAGAAGATCGCTGTGTCGAGACATCAATCGGCTGACGGTACGACGCGATAGACGGTGAATGAGTATCCACCATCCGGCCGAGCCACCGTCAACACCTCGTCTAGCGCATAGCCCACATCGTCCAGACAGCGCTCGACGCGAGCCGGTGACTCCCAAGCCGGGAAGGCGATGTAGCGTGGCTCTCGATCACCAAACGCCTGCACATCCCGGGCCAGCCACGCGGGGTTCGGCCAATAAGCCAGATAGATCGGGACGTTCCACAGGGCATAGTGATAGTGCCAACCCAGCCAGTGATGGTAGACGACGGACCCCTCGGGTAGGCGAGCAAAGAACGAGGTGACCTCCTTCGTTCCCTCATAGGCAGCCCGCTCTTGACCGACCGGATAGCGACCGGCCCTGGCCTGAAGGGCCGGCCGGGTCAAGAGGACTGCCAACAGCACACTAGTGACCGCCACTCGCCGGACGGGACCCGCAACCCTGAGCCGCGACACGATACCCCGCACGATGCGGCCCAGGAGCACCGCAAGGACTGGCACCAGCGGCAGCAGATACCGATCCCAGGCGCGAAAGGCCACGAGCCAGTGAAGGAGGACGTACGCAAGCACAAACGACACGAGCAGGATGTCGACAGGAGTCCGGCGTATGTCCAGGTATCGAAGGAGAGCGTCCGAGATCAAGACGGGCAAGCCGACCAACAGGAGCCCGTTGATCGCTGGTGAACCCAACAGGTGACGCATCAGCCCAAACCACTCCTGAAAGCGAGGCCAGAGCTCCTGTGGCCAGATGAGCCGCAGACCGCCATAGCCAACCAGGCCGACCTGCCAGAAACTGGTCGCTCCCCGCGAAACGCGAGCCGCATCCCAGCTGCACACGAGACTGACAACCAGTGCCCAGCCGATGAGAATTGAGAGACCCAGCTGACGACGCCGCCCCCAGGAGCTGACACGGGCGGTCCCAAGCAGAACGGAGAGCGGCAGCCACACCAGCCCAGTCTGTTTCGCAGCGAAACTCAGTCCAACCAGGAGGCCAGCCCACGCTGACCGATGGCTGACCGCGGTCAGGCAGGCAGCCAGGCCGAGAACAACCATCAACGGATCGGGGAATGCCGTGCCGCTGAAGACGACGGCGAAGGGCGAGAGGGCGACACTCACGGCTGCCATCCACCCTATCCACCGGTCGTCATATAGCGCGCGACCCAGGGCACCGGCAAGGGGCACGGTCAACACACCGCACACCAGACCGGGCAGACGAAGGGCGATGGTTGTGTCGCCGAAGATGAGCAAGGAGCTGGCCACCGTGTAGGGCAATAGGGGTGGCTTGTAGACGGGAACGCCTGAGAGCAAGACATCGCGTCCCTGCCCGATGAGCAGACCCCAGTAGCCATAGAGGGCTTCGTCCGGGTGAAGTGGGCTCTGGAGCAGCGGCGGCAGTCGCAGCGCCCAGGCGAGAAATAGCAGCCCTACGAACGCCCACCGGAACCCACTCCGATGATCATCCGTCACGGCCTGAAGCGATACCTGAGGAGTGTCCACAGCACAGTCAATCCGTCGCGCCAGCCGATCTTCTTACCCTCCTCGACCTCCCGCCCTGTATAGGTAATGGGAACTTCGTAGATGCGATATCCCAGCTTGAGTATCTGGGCCGTGATCTCGGGGTCGAAGCCCCAACCGGAAGCCTTCAGATCGAGTTGATCGGCGACCTCGCGGGTGAAGACTTTGTAGCAGGTCTCCATATCGCTCAGAATCGAATCGTACAGCACGTTGGTCACCAAGGTAAGGAAACGATTACCGACGGCGTGCCAGAAGAACATCGCCTTGGTTGGCCCGCCGCGGAAGCGAGAGCCGTAGACTACCTCGGACCGGCCCTCAAGGATGGGCTGCAGGAGAGACGGATAATCGCGCGGGTCGTATTCGAGGTCTGCATCCTGGATCAACAAGATATCACCGGTGGCACGCTGCAACCCCGTGCGGACTGCCGCCCCTTTGCCCTGGTTCTGCTCGTGCCACAACACGGCCGTACGGGCATCATTCCTAAGCTGCTGCAGAAGCTCAGAGGTCCCGTCGGTCGAGCCGTCGTCCACCACGACGACCTCACGCTCCAACTCCACAGCCGAGCCGGCCTCCGATCCGTAGCCGATCGACACGGTGAGATCGACAGCATGCACCCGCCGCAGGATCTCGGCAATGGTGTCCATCTCATTGTACACTGGCACAATGACCGACAACCTCATATCGCCCCCCCAGGAAGTACCGACGGCATTATAGTTTAGCCTAATCGGGCTGGCAAGCCGTTGCACTGAGGGGCAAATTACGTTAGAATACCCGGCAAGTCGGTGTCCAGTCACGCATGCGTGAGCAAGAATAAGGAGGACTCATCCTCTTGACACAGGTCGCAGCCGTCATACTCGCTGCCGGCGCGTCCACCCGGTTTGGTCAATGTAAGCAACTCCTCGAATGGAAGGGTAAACCGCTGCTGGCCCACGTGTCTGACGTCGCCTTGCGGGCGGGATTTGACCCCGTCATTCCCGTGCTTGGCTGCAAGGCCGCGGAGACACGTGCTGCTCTGGGCGACAGACCTGTGCAAGCACTGGTAAATTGGCGCTGGAAGCAGGGGCTGGCAACGTCCGTGCAGACGGGCCTGGCGGGGGTCCCACCGGAGGCAGCGGCGGCGATCTTCCTCCAATGCGACCAGCCACTGATCACTTCAGATCTCCTGCGAGCCATGGTCGATTGTTTCGAGCAGACGGAGGCGTCCATCGTTCAGCCCATTCACGCTGGGCAACGCGGAACCCCAGTTCTCTTCGCGCGCCGATTCTTTCCCGAGTTGGCTGCCGTCACAGGGGATGAGGGTGGACGGAGCGTCATCGATCGGCACCCTCAGGAAGTTGCCACCGTCAACGTCCGAGACCCGTACACCCTGATGGACGTGGACACACCGGAGGATCACGAGCAACTGCTCAAAGCTTATGAGGGGGACGCAGCGGCAGCTAGGCAACCCAACTATGAGGTGCTGAACGCGATCCGGCACATGATCATCGATATGGACGGCGTGCTCTGGCGCGGCGACCGACCAATGCGTAGTCTGGGGGCATTCTTCACCTTCCTGAAGGAGCGCGAGATTCCCTTCGTGCTCGCCACCAACAACTCCACTCGCACGCCGGAGCAATACGTGGCCAAGCTGGCAGGCTTTGGCGTGGAGGTGCCAGTTGACGCGATACTGACCTCGGCTCAGGTGTCCGCTGCCTACCTGGCGGATATCGCCCCGTCAGGTTCCAGGGTCTACGTGATCGGCGAAGAAGGTGTTCGAAAGGCACTGCATGAACGAGGATTCGTCGTGGACGATGCGCAGGCTGAATACGTCGTCGTGGGTTGGGACCGAGAGCTGACCTGGGACAAGTTGGCTACAGCCGCGCTTCTGATCCACGATGGTGCGGACTTCATCGCCACCAACCCAGACGCCACCCTGCCCACTGAACGAGGACCGGTGCCGGGGAACGGCGCCCTGTTGGCCGCCCTGGAGGCCTCTACCGGGCTCAAGCCCGTCGTCACCGGCAAGCCAGAGCCGCAGATGTACCGGGAGGCACTGCGTCGCATGGATGCCGCGCCGGAGACGACGGCGATGCTCGGCGACCGACTTGAGACCGACATCGTCGGGGCTTCCCGCGCGGGTCTTGCTACTCTGCTCGTCCTCTCAGGTGCTGCCACGCAGGACGAGGTGAGCGCCTCGTCGATCAGGCCCGACCTGATATGTGCGGACATCCACGAACTGCTGGCAACATGGAGAGGGCTGGGTCAGTGACTGACAGACGAGTGCGGCTGTACGACCTCGACTTTGACGCCTTGAAATCGTTTCTGACGGGTTTGGGGGAGCCGCCTTACCGGGCCGAGCAAGTTTGGGAGTGGCTGTACGCCCATCTGGTCGACTCTTCTGATGAGATGACCAACCTGCCCCAATCGCTACGGAAGAAGCTGGCAGAGAGGACGATGATCCAACTGCTGCAGGTGGTCGATACCGCTCGTGCCGAGGACGGCAGAACACGCAAGGACCTGCTGGGGTTACCGGACGGAGAGACCATCGAGGCCGTGCTGATGTGGTACGAGCGACGCCGCACGGCCTGCCTGTCCACCCAGGTCGGCTGCGCGATGGGCTGTCCGTTCTGCGCCACAGGTCAGATGGGCTTCCGCCGGGATCTGACCAGCGGGGAGATCGTGGCTCAAGCACTCTACTTCGCCCGGGAGCTACAGGCCGAAGGTGAGCGCCTCACGAATGTGGTCCTCATGGGCATGGGCGAACCGCTGGCTAACTACGAGGCCTCTCTCGAGGCTATCCGTCGCTTGAGTCACCCCGACGGATTCCGGCTGGGCCAGCGCCACATCACCCTCTCAACGGTGGGCCTTGTGCCAGAGATCCACCGGTTGGCGCGGGAGGGGCTGCAGATCACGCTCGCTGTGTCGTTGCACGCGGCGACCGACGAGCTGCGCGATCACCTGGTTCCGGTCAACCGCCGCTACCCCCTGGACTCGCTCCTCGACGCCTGCTCCACCTACATCGAGCGCACCGGTCGACGTGTCAGCTTTGAGTGGGCCCTGATTGAAGGCGTCAATGACACGCCGGAACAGGCGCACGCTCTGGCCGATCGACTCCAGGGCATGCTGGCCCACGTCAATCTGATTCCTCTCAATCCCTCAGCGGCGTATGGAGGTACCGGCCCAGGGCGCGAGACCGTCGAGGATTTCGCTGCAATCCTCGATCAGCGGCACGTGCCGTACACCATCCGCGTGCGGCGCGGTGTGGCGATCCAGGCCGGATGTGGTCAACTCAGGCAGCGAGACCGATGTCAATAGCCGAAGGAGGCTGACCAGCAAGTGTACCCGAGCAGCCTGCAGAGGGTCGGCTGGCTCGTCCTTCCCACCCAGGGAAGGCGCGTCACAGCATCGCCAGGAAGGACCAACAACCGCTTGCACCGTCACACAAACGAGCCTATACTGGAAGACATGCAAGGCCGACGATGGTTGAAGTCGCGCTCAGTCGGCTGCAACCCTCGTTTCGTCTGAAGAGCACGCTCTGTAGGGCCGTATCGTGTGTCCAACGGAGAGGTTCCACTGAACCCGAAAACCGCTAGTTCAGAGCGAGACAAGGAGGAGAAATGCCCATCTACGAGTACGAGTGCGAGAGCTGTGGAGCGTGTTTCGAGCGCCTGTTCATGTCACCGGAGGATCGCCCTTCCGAGATCGTATGCCCCGAATGTGAAAGCACAGACGTACACCGCATCTTCTCGGCTCCTACCGTTCATACCGGCACAGCCAGAGACGTGGTGGAGGAAGCAGCCCAAGCAGGTGAAGAGAAATCGGGTGCGCCCCAGCGTCTCGACCGCCAGGACCTTGACGAAGCACTGAAGAAAGGGGCCTAGACACTCGGCGAGACCCGATAGCTCTCAAGTTCCCTCGGCGACGCAATCACCCTGCTGGTGAGTGATCGGACTGGATAGGAGATATGGAAGAAGAACAGGCCTTTCGATCCTCCCGCGAGAGACGATTCTACCGCCGGCTCCGCGACCGGGTGAAAGGGTGGGCCCAGAGTCGAGACATCTCGGGACAACGGCTCGAGTACTTGCTCGCAGCACCCGATCTGTTCGTTCTGCTATCGCGACTGGCCATGGATGACCGTGTTCCTGCCCAGACCAAGGCGAAGGTGGCTGCCGGCATCGCCTACTTCCTCACCCCGCTGGACATCATCCCGGACTTCCTCGGCCCGCCGGGCTTCCTGGATGACGTTGTCGTCGCAGCGTGGATCCTCAATGCTGTCGTCGTGCAGCTCAACCAGCTAGATCCCTCCATCCTCGAAGAGCACTGGGAGGGAGAACAGGACGTTCTGGTGCAGGTAACTCAGATCGTGGACCGGGCAGAGGAGGTCCTGGGCAGCGGGCTCAAATTCGTGGTGCGCAGACTCCGCTCAGGGCGCGGCCCTGGCAGGGGAAAGGGATGACTCGGTCAAGATAGGCTGGCCCTGAAGGGATCCTGCCGCGACATTCACCGTGGATGTCGGTGCCGTATGGGGCGTCAGGCCGCCCTTTATCGGGGCGCAGCCGACGGGAAAAGAACGGTGACAGGAATTGATGAAGAGAATCGGTCTGATCGTCAACCCGATAGCAGGGATGGGGGGCAGCGTCGGGCTGAAGGGCACCGACGGGGGGCTGTACAAGAAGGCCTTGGAGCTGGGCGCCGAGCCGGTGACTCCGGCGAGGACAGGGAGGTTTCTCTCCCAGATTGAGCACAAGGACGAAATCTCCCTCTTGGTCGCGCCCGAGGAGATGGGCGCAGCCCACGTCAAAAACTTCGATATCTCCTTCACCGTAGTCGGGCAGATCGGGGACGAGACCTCGGCGGAGGACACCAGGCGCATCGCCGTCAAGATGGTCGATCGTGGCGTTGAGCTGCTGACCTTCGTCGGCGGCGACGGTACGGCCCGGGACGTGTACGACGCCATAGACTCCGAGATTCCGGTGGTGGCCGTCCCTGGCGGCGTCAAGGTCTACAGCTCGGTCTTCGCTGTGAATCCCAGAGCGGCAGCCCAGATGGTGGACGCCTTCGTGGAGAACGGTACCGTGACCAGGGAGGAGGTACTGGACATCGACGAAGACGCATTTCGGCACGATCGACTCGCCTCCAAACACTACGGCACCCTGTTGGTACCCGAGGAGCGGCGGTTCCTCCAGCGCGGAAAGGTCGGCTCAACCCACAGCCCGTCGGTGGAGGAGAGCAAGCAGGAGATCGCCGCCTTCGTCGTCGAGCGGATGGATCGCGAAACGCTGTACCTACTCGGGCCTGGCACCACAGTGAAGGCCATCGCGCAGGAGATGGGCCTGCCCAAGACCTTACTCGGCGTGGACGGGGTAGTGGATCAGGAACTGGTCGGCGCGGACCTAAACGAGCGGAGGATACTCGACCTCCTTGAGCGGTACTCCGATAGAGCGATCATCGTCACCCCCCTGGGAGGCAACGGCTTCATCTTCGGTCGTGGCAACAAACAGTTCACCCCACAGGTGATCAAGGAAGTGGGTCCCGAGAACATCCGAGTCATCGCAACGCGGCAGAAGCTGAAACCACTCGATTGTCTGCGCGTCGACGCCGGGGACGCGCAGGTCGACGAGGAGCTGTGCGGGTGGGTCAAGGTGACCGTGGGCTACCGCGAAAGTCGTATGATGGAAGTCCCCTGTTGAAACAGAAAGGCAAGGCAATGGCTCAGCGGCACCTGGCCTTCGCAGGTCCTTTCCACCGTCTGACTCCCACCTGGTGTCGCCAATTCAGCACTCGCCCCGAGGGCCGGCTGTGGTCTATGGTCTTCGACCCGCCGTAAGCTGCTTTTGCAGGTCAGACAGCGCGTCCCAATCCCCGACGGCCGCCAACTCAGCTTGCTCAGGCCAGGTCGTGGGATCCGCGAAGTAGAGACCTTGTTCACGAAGGATCTGCCTAAGCTCGCCCACGTCGCTCGCGGCCAACTGTTCATAAGTGGAGATTCCCGCCGAGCGGAGCACGCTGGAGAGCCTGGGGCCGATTCCTTCGACGCGTGTCAGGTCGTCGGGCTCAGGCTTCCGAGGAAGTGAGATGCGCACGCGGACAGGCATCTCTTCTCTGTCAGCCACTTCCCACTCCTGCCGGCGCTGGAGCCAGTAGAGCCATACAGCGATCAGACCAAGGACGAAACCAAGGAGAAGAGCAGTCAGAGTCAGTGTTCTGCTGCGAGACGCGTTTCGATCTGTTTCCATGTTATCCTCAAGCGAGCAACGGAGAACCAAACCGAGCGTGATGGCTATACGGCAGTCGGCCCCGGGGTATGGAAAACGGGTCGAGCCCGTGTCGCTCCTCGGACACCGCCACGCGGACAGGTTCGAAGAACACCCTAGCCGGCCGTGACACGCCGGTAGAACAGCCGCAGCGGCTGTACCGGTTCGTCACTGAAGGAATGAGCTGCCAGGACGCGCTCACGCGCTGCCTCTAGTTCCCCTCCGTCATTCGCGTGAACGCTGAACAAGGGCGTCCCCTTCTGGACCAAATCGCCCACCTTGTGGTGCAGGAGCACACCCACACTATGGTCAATCGCCTGTCCCTTCTCCTCACGCCCCCCTCCCAAGTCAACGACGGCCAGACCCACCTCCGCGGCATTCACGCTCGCCAGGTAGCCGCTGAGAGGGGACGCTACCGGCTCGATGATGGACGCCTGGGGCAGCTTCTCTGGATCGTCGACACACGCCACATCTCCCCCCTGCGCCCCGACCAACCGCCGGAACTTCCGCCACGCAGCTCCCGACGACAGCGTCTCCAGAGCGAGGGTAAGGGCCGCGTTCAAGTCCTCCGCCCGCCCGCTCAGCCGGAGCATCTCGGCAGCGACGGTCAGGCAGTGTTCGCGGAAGCCCCGCGGGCCGGCCTCCTGCAGCGTACTGATTGCCTCACGGACCTCCACGGCGTTTCCCACCGCCCAGCCCAGCGGCTGGTTCATATCTGAGATGAGCGCGACGACCTCACGGCCGGCCTGCGTTCCGAGACGGACCAGGCCGTTCGCCAGCGCCTCTGCCTCTTCCACCGTCTCCATGAAGGCGCCGCTGCCCACCTTGACGTCCAGCACGATGGCTTCAGCCCCGCCCGCCAGCTTCTTGCTCATGATCGAGCTGACGATGAGGGGAATGGACTCTACGGTAGCCGTTGCGTCGCGCAGGGCATACAGCTTGCGGTCCGCAGGAGCCAGGTCAGCGGTCTGCCCGGTGAGGACGACGCCGATTTCCCTCACCTGGGCCTTGAATTCCTCCACACTGAGATCTGTGCGGTACCCGGGAATCGACTCGAGCTTATCCACGGTCCCACCGGTGAAACCGAGCCCGCGACCGGTCATCTTGGCGATCGGCACGCCGCAGGCAGCAACGAGGGGAGCTACCACCAGGCTGACCTTGTCGCCCACACCCCCGGTGGAGTGCTTGTCCACGACGAGGGAGCGTTGCCCCGACGCTGGGGAAGGCACCACGCTCCTGATGTCCAGCATATCGCCGGAATGAGCCATCGCCATCGTCAGATCCTGCGTCTCGCGATCGTTCATGCCCTGAAGAAATAGCGCCATCAGCCACGCAGCAGCCTGATAGTCAGGAATGTCGTCGTGGGTGTAGCCTTCGATGAAGAACTCGATCTCCTCTTTCGACAACTCCCCGCCGTCGCGCTTCTTCACAATTGCGTCGAGTGCATTCAACGTTCACCTCTGTTCTGTCGGTGCCAAACGCACAATGAACCGGGCAACCTGAACCCAATCCAGGAAGGGACCTTCAATTATATCACACAGTCAGTTCGCCAAAAGTCGAAGCCGGTTGCGGAAGCCCGTCCACTGGCCCCGATGCTCGGCCGACGTCGTACCTACAGCTCAACCAGCCGGAGTGCCAGGTCCGCCGTCTTCTCCGGCTTCACCTTGACCTTGAACTCCTCGATTCCGCCCTCTTCTTCGACGGCGAAGTGACTGCGGATGACACCCTCATGCGTCTTTCCGAACGCCTTCTTCTCTCCCCAGGCGCCATAAGCCTTAGCCACCTCGTGATCCGGGTCCGACAGAAGGACAAACGGCAACTCGTGCTTGTCACGGAACTTCTTGAGGGCTTCCGGCGGGTCGGGGCTGATCCCGATCACGACCACATCCTCATCCTCGATCTTCGGGTACACGTCACGCACGGCCCACGCCTACCTGGTGCAGCCAGCTGTGCCGGCCCTGGGGTAGAAATAGACCACAACTCGTTGACCACGGAAATCAGATAAACTGACCTGACGACCGTCATCAGCCGTCAGGGTGAGAGCGGGCGCCTTGTCACCTGTCTCTCGCATCCTTCCCCCCGTGAGAACATACTGAATACTGAAGGTCGGTCGCTGCATCCCATGTTGGTTCGACGGTCCAGGAAGACCTCCTGGGGCCTCGCACGTGCCGGCAGCGCCGACCGAGGCCTGGTCCTATACTGCGGCGTCCCGCTCCTTGAGAAGCGACTCGACCTCAGCCAGGTCCTCCTCCGAGAGCTGCCATTCGCCAGCGCGCACCGTCTCTTCGATTTGATCGGGCCGGCGCGCGCCCACGATGGCCCCAGTGACCTCCGGTCGCCGGAGGACCCAGGCGATCGCCAACTGAGCCACTGTCTTGCCACTCCGCTGGGCAATTGGCTGCAACCCCTCTATGAGTTTGAGGTTCGCCGTCAGTTCCGGCTCCGTGAACTGAGTGCTCTCCTTGCGCCAATCGTCATCGGCGAGAGCCTCTATGCTGTCTCGGTCGTACTTGCCCGTGAGCAGCCCTGACATCATCGGACTGTAGGTAATCACTCCGATGTCGTTCTCGGCGCAGTAGGCGAGGAGGTCCTCCTCGATCTCGCGGGCGAGCATGTTGTACGGGGGCTGCACGGATGCCACGGGGTGGATGGGCCGGATGCGGTCCAGTTGTGCGACGCTGAAATTCGAGACCCCTCCATACCGCACCTTGCCCTCCTGGATCAGCTCAGCAATGGCGGTCCAGGCCTCCTCAATCTGCTCCTCGGGGTCCGGCCAGTGGATCTGGTACAGGTCGATGACGTCGATGTCGAGGCGTCGGAGGCTATCCTCCGCTTCCTGGCGAACGCTCTGAGCGGTGAGGCGTCCGTAAGGCGACGTGCTCCCCTCGTCCCACACCAGGCCACACTTCGTGGCGATGATCACGTCATGCCGGCGCCCCGCGACCGCCTGTCCGACGATCTCCTCTGAATGTCCCAGACCATACACGGCGGCCGTGTCGATCCAGTTGATGCCCAACTCCAAGGCGCGATCGATGGTGGCAAGGGACCGAGCATCGTCCTGGGGCCCCCATCCGTAGTCCCACCCGCCGCCGCCGATGGCCCAGGTGCCAAGTCCGATTCTCGTCAGCTGCAGGTCGGTGTAGCCAAGCTTGCGAGTCTCCATCACGGCCTCCTATCACCAAGAACGCATTGATCGGGCGATTGTCTGACCCTTGGAGTACATGCAGACGGTCAGTCTAGCACAGTCCGGACGCAGCGGAGTTGGCCCGCGGATCTCTCCACGCCTCAGGAATCTAGGCACGCTTCACGTCAATGTGAACCGTCTTCATCTCCTCCCCCTCCTCCGTCGCGCAAAGCTCGCACTCAGCCACTTCCGCCGCGTTGAGCACGCATAAGCATCCCTCGTTCTCAGGGTGACGACAGATGTAGGTCCGCTGGAGCACGCCTCGCGAGTACGAGTAGTACTGCTCACACTCAACGTATCGGCACTCGCAAGCCACCTCGACGATCTGTCTTGGACTCACTTCCGTCCCTCCTCTCTAGTCGCTTCTCAAACGCGCTGGCGCGCCCCTCTAGCCGCTCACCGGCGGCGTGACAGAATGTGCGTCGCCAGCCCCAGGAAGGCCTCAGCAGCCTCGGCCTCCGTCTCGGCCAGGGTGGGATGAGGATGCATGGTCAAGGCCAGATCCTCGGCCACGGCCCCCATCTCAACAGCCAGAACACCCTCGGCGATCATGTCCTCAGCGCCGCGGCCCACGATCCCGACCCCCAGCACGCGCTCTGTCTCATTGTCGAAGACGATCTTCGTCAATCCTGAGGTCGCCCCCATGGTCAACGCTCGCCCCGAGGCCGCCCAAGGGAAGGTACCCACCCCAATATCCCGCTCCTGCTCAGCCGCCTCTGCCTCCTTGAGACCACACCAGGCGATCTGGGGATCCGTATACACCACAGAGGGGATGCACCGGACGTCGAAAGCGGCCGGCTCCCCAGCAATCACCTCGGCTGCGACCTTGCCCTCGTGCATCGCTTTATGAGCCAGCATCGGACCGCCAATGACGTCACCGACAGCGAAGATTGCTTCATCGTCGGTTCGCCGTTCCCGGTCGACGATCACGAAGCCATCCTCATCGACCTGGACACCCGTCTTCTCCAGCCCGATATCCTCCGAATTGGGACGGCGTCCTATGGCGACCAGCACCCGGTCAAAGGTCTGCTCCCTCTCATCGACGTCACCATCCAGGGTGACCGTGACCCTATCCTCGCCCTCCTCAACGGACTCAACAGTGGTGTTCAAATGGATGGCTTCACAGTCCCTTCTCAGGCGACGGGCAAGATGCTTGACCAGGTCGCGATCGACCCCTGGCAAGATCTCGCCGGTCATCTCCACGATTGTAACCCGGCTCCCTAAGATCGCATAGGCCGATCCAAGCTCAACCCCATTGTACCCGGCGCCGACGACCAGCAGAGACTCAGGAATGTCGGGCAGGGCCAAGGCTCCCCTGGAACTCATGATGCGACTGCCCTCCGTGAACTCGGTGCCAGGCAGGGGGATTGGCACAGAGCCGGGGGCCAGAATCGCGTGGTCGTACTTCACGTGCGCAACGTCCGCCTCGCCCTGCAGCCGCACTCGATCAGAGGCCTCGAAGACACCGCGGGCCTGGATTACCTGGACCTCGCGCTGTTCCGCTAGCCTTTCCAGCCCCTTCACCAGTCGGTCGACCACCAGATCCTTCCGCTCTCGCAGGGCTTCCACGTCGATCTCCAGTTCACCGTACTTGAGACCCCAGCTCCGCGCTTCGCGGGCATCGTGAATCAGCGTCGACATCTCAAGAAGCACCTTGGCCGGGATGCAACCCCGCAGCAGACAAACCCCGCCCAGCTGCTCCTCCTGATTGATCAACGCCACCTCAAGGCCCAGATCGGCGGCTCGAAACGCCGCTGCGTACCCGCCGGGTCCGCCGCCGATGACCGCGAGCTCGGTCTCTAGCGTCTGCTCTCCCATAACCATTGAAAACCCACCTCCCCAGGAAACCCTCGCCGATTCGCGAGCGGACGGAGGGACCTCCCAACTACATGATCAACAGCATGTTCTCTGGGCTCTCCAGAGCATTCTTCAGAATACCCATGAAGCGCGCAGCGTCGGCGCCGTCGACCACACGATGGTCGAAGGCCACCATCAGCGGCAGCATGTACCTCGGCTCGGTTTCCCACCCATCGTCCTCATTGCGCTCGACGACTGGTTCCCAGCGCGCCCGGGCCATGCCCAAGATGGCCACCTCGGGGAAATTGATGATGGGGAAGAAGCCAGTGCCACCGAGGATGCCGATGTTGGTAATGGTGAAAGTGCCCCCCTGCAGCTCGTCCAGGGTAACCTCGCCAGACCGGGTACGCTGGACGATCTCGTACAGCTCAACTGACAGCTCGGTGATGCTCTTTCGATCGACGTCGCGAATGACCGGGACCAACAACCCGCGATCGGTATCGACGGCGACCCCGATGTGATAGTATTGCTTGAGGATGATCTCCTCGTTCTCGGGATCCAGGCTGGCGTTGAAGCGCGGGTGCTCTTTGAGAGCAGTCACAACGGCCTTCATCGCAAAGACTGTGGGGGTTAGCCTGCCGCCCTTCTCCTTGATCCGATCCTTGTGCTTGCCGCGAAAGGCCTCCAGGGCCGTGATATCTGCCTTGTCCTGATGGTTGACGTGCGGAATCTGAGACCACGCCAGTGCCATCTGCCTGGCCGTCGACCGCCGGACCGAACGGAGCGGCACACGCTCTACCTCGCCCCAGCGCGTGAAGTCCGGCAGGGAAGGAACCCTGCCATACGGAATCGCCTCGGGCAGCTCCGGCGGCACTCTTTCGGGCACTTCCTCTGGCGGCGCAGGGGTTTCTTCCTCCTCCCCCTTCTCCGCGTAGGCACGAACGTCCTCGGACGTCACACGGCCGGCGGGGCCGGTGGCCGGCACCTCGTCTAGTTCGACCCCCAGCTCGCGCGCCAGGCGCCGCGTCGCGGGTGAAGCGGGAACGGGCCTCTCCCGCTCCGGCGGCCGCTCACGTACCTCCTCCTCTTCAGCCCCCTCTTCCGCGACCTCCTCTGGCGCCTCCCCGGCGGGTGCCTCTTCAGGCTCCGCCGCCTCTTCCTCCGGCCCGCCGCTAAACCTGATGATCGTATCACCCACGTGGACCAAATCGCCCGGTTCGACCTCAATCCCGGTGATCTCGCCGGTGTACGGTGACGGGATCTCGACTGAGGCCTTATCCGTCTCGACCACGAGGATGTCATCGCCCTCCTCGACCTGGTCGCCAACGGAGACAAGAACCTCGATGATTTCACCCTCGTGGATACCCTCTCCCAGATCAGGAAGCTCAAATGTGCGAGCCATGGTCTTCCACTCTCCTTACTCTTGCCTTCGCTTCGGTGACACAGGACACCGAATATGCCTGGAACTATGCCTGGAACTATGTCCGGTACTATGCCTGCAATCGCCAAACCAGCGCGCGGCAGCTGAACCAGCGCGGCAGAGCTAAGCCGTTGTGCTACGCTGCCGTCTCCAAGGTCTCCCGGGCCGCCCGG